>WGNN01000038.1 GCA_016124515.1 bacterium | reverse complement strand
TTGGCCAATAATAGAGAAAAAGAATATGTAGTAGGCAGGTTTGAAGGAGAGTGTTACAAAGATTCTGGTGGAATCGAACGTTTTAAAATGCAGCATCACGGAAATGATGTGGCCTTTGGTGGCATGATTGGTTACGTTCAAACTGGAGTTGAATCAATATCCGAATGGCACCAGAAAATTAATACTTGGGTCGCTGAGCAAATAGATACTCCCAATCATCATGAACTAACATGGGATGAGAATGATTCACTTAAGCTATTAAATGAAACAATGACGCCAATAGGCGACACACCAACTTGGGTTTACTCCTACCAGTCCAAATCTTCACGATTAGACCTTGACGTTATAACATTCCGCCATTTTTGGGTGGTACTAAATTGAACTAATTGCTTATGAAAATTCCAGATTGGAAATTGAACGAATTTGACCGACAATTTACTTTTCAGCTTCGCCAAACGTTCCCAAATGGATTTCCTTGGCTTTTTGTGGGCGAAAATATTGAGAACGTGAAGTTTCTTGAAATTGAAAAAGAGTCTAATTTTAAGCTTAAACAGCTTCAAAATCACAAGCGTTTTAGCCATGAATATGAAAGAGACTTTAAGCTCAAGTTTCTAAACGAAGAAGGAGTTGAAAAACAGTTTATTTTCACTAATTGGGTTTATTTCAACCTTTCAGAAGCAGAAAATCGACACTCAATTGAAATTCTTGATCCGTACGAGATGGTTATTAGAAACCACATGGATGTGATTCATTCTCATACTCAAAAACTAGAAATAATTCACTTGGATTCTGAGCCTAATGACTTTTTCAAAGGAAATGCAGTATCAGAAATAATGACTCAACTAAGAAAAGTGAAATGGGATAAATTCAATGATCACATATTTGCTTCTGATATCCATAGAGACGTTCTGGAGTGTTCTAAATTGATTGGAGAAGCGTCACTTCTTTCGAATTTTATATTTCAGCCAGAGGGCATTTATTACAAGGAAGTTGGGAAAACTGTATTTCCCTACAGCCCAACAAATTATGATGTTAATTTTTTCAGAGCTGTCACATATTTTGCATTCAATGTTACAGCCGTTTGGGATAAGTGTGCTTCAATGATAACGCAGGTATTAAATCTAGAAATTCCATTACATAGAAGATCATTTAAAAATGTGATGGAGAAATTAGAAGAGAATCTTGGAGAAAATGGAATTGATGAGTTCGAATGGTTAAATAACTTCGTGAAAAAAGATTATCCAATTATTGCTAAAATAAGAAATGCCAATGCACATGGGCAAAATATAGAGTTGGCATTTCTTAATGATTATTTAAAAGGAATTACAAAAAGAGGCAAGATTTGTAATTTAATTGATCAAAGAAATGGTTATCTAAAAACCATGCAAATTCATCAAGAACTAATGATTGAAGGAATTGAAAAATGCATTCGATTGGTTCAAAAACTTGGAGAGCCGAATCCATACACTAACACTATATCCTAAGCAATTAAACAAAACCCCTCCCGGAAAGTCATTTCCGAAAGGGGCTTATCCTTTAATCTTTAAATTTTGAACTTGTTACTCCTAAGCCACCAATTTGCGCTTGCTCGGCTTAAACTTGGTGAGCTTGATGCCGCTTACCGCAGCCTCGTACTCTGCCATAGTTGGGGTGCGGCCAAGGATGCAAGAAAGTACCACCACCGGTGTTGATGAAAGCAAAGACTCTCCTTTCTTCTCGTTTGAGTCTTTTACCACGCGTCCTTGAAACAAACGGGTTGAGGTGGCCATTACAGTGTCGCCGGGCTCTGCTTTTTCCTGGTTGCCCATGCACAGGTTGCAGCCCGGGCGCTCCAGGTACAGCATGTTTTCGTATTTGGTACGGGCGGCTGCTTTCGGATTGTTGTCGTCAAACACAAAGCCTGAGTACTTTTCCAGTACTTCCCAATCGCCTTCGGCTTTCAGCTCGTCAACTATGTTGTAGGTAGGCGGTGCCACCACCAATGGGGCTTTAAACTCAACCTTGCCGTGTTGCGCTTCAATATTTTTGAGCATTTGGGCCAATATTTTCATATCGCCTTTGTGCACCATACATGAGCCCACAAAACCCAGGTCCACTTTTTTGGTGCCACCGTAGTAAGACAATGGGCGGATGGTATCGTGGGTATAGCGTTTTGAAACATCTTCGTTGTTCACGTCCGGATCGGCAATCATTGGCTCGGCTATTTCGTCCAAATCAACCACCACTTCGGCATAGTACTTGGCGTTGGCATCGGGTGTCAGGGCAGGTTTTTCGCCTGATCTTATTTCCGCAATACGCTTGTTGGCCTTGGCTATCAGTCCGGCAAGTACTTGTTTGTCGTTGTCCATGCCTTTGTCTATCATTATTTGTATGCGGCCTTTGGCTATCTCAAGCGACTCAATCAAGGTGTCGTCTTCTGAAATGCAAATAGAGGCTTTGGCTTTCATTTCCGCGGTCCAGTCGGTAAAGGTGAAAGCCTGATCGGAAGTAAGCGTACCGATATGCACTTCAATCACTCGGCCCTGGAACACGTTTTCGCCATCAAATTGCTTCAGCATTTGTTGTTGGGTAGCATGCACCACATCGCGGAAGTCCATAAAATCGCGCATGTGCCCTTTGAAAGTAACTTTCACCGATTCGGGAATGGGCATGGCTGCTTCGCCTGTTGCCAGGGCAAGTGCCACCGTTCCTGAGTCGGCGCCAAAAGCCACCCCTTTGCTCATTCGCGTGTGCGAGTCGCCACCAATTATAATATCCCAATCGCTTACTGTAATGTCGTTCAGCACTTTGTGTATTACATCGGTCATGGCCGGGTAAACACCTTTGGGGTCGCGACCGGTTATCAAGCCAAAGTCGTTCATAAACTTCATAAGCTTTGGAATATTGGCTTGTGCCTTGTTGTCCCAAACCGAGGCGGTGTGGCAACCCGATTGGTAAGCGCCATCAACTATGGGCGAGATAACTGTTGCTGCCATCGACTCCAGTTCTTGGGCGGTCATAAGGCCTGTAGTGTCTTGCGAGCCTACAATATTTACTTCCACGCGCACATTTGAACCTGCATGCAGGGTTTTGCCTGATGTGCCCACGGCATTTTTGTTGAATATTTTTTCTACTGCTGTAAGTCCTTGCCCTTCAATGGAAACTTCTTTTGAAGGCGCAAAAACCACCGGTGCTTCTATGCCCAGGGTTTTAGCGGCAAAGGTTTGCAGTTTTTTGCCAAACACCACGGCATACGAGCCACCCGCTCTTATAAATTCCACTTTTTGCGGAGTGAGTGCTGCTGAAATATCCATGAGTTCTTCATTGCCTTTGCACAGTTTTTTTGTTTTGGTATTGATGGTAAGCACGGTACCGGTAGCCACCGAATAGACTTGTTCCAGCACGGGTTCTCCATCGGCGTCAACAACAGTATTGCCATCGGCATCTTTTTTCTTCACCCAGTTTTTAAGGTCTATACCAATACCGCCGGTAACGCCCACGGTGGTAAGAAAAATGGGCGCAATGCCATTGGTGCCCGCAATGATGGGCGCAATATTGATAAAAGGAACGTAAGGACTTGCCTGAATACCGGTCCAAAGTGCCACGTTGTTTACTCCCGACATCCTTGATGAACCTACGCCCATGGTGCCTTTTTCGGCTACAAGCATTACACGCTTATCGGGATGTTTTTCCTTAAGTGCGGTAAGTTCTGCCTGCATGTCTTTGTTGTGCTCAAAAATGCATTGGCCGTGCAGCTCGCGGTCAGATCGTGAGTGCGCATCGGCTCCCGGCGATAGCAGGTCGGTTGAAATATCGCCAGTTCCCGCAATAAACGTTACAATTTCTATTTTTTCGGGCACCTCGGGCAGCTTGGTAAAAAACTCTGCTGCGGCATAGCTTTCAATAATTTCGCGGGCAATATTGTTGCCTTGCTCATAAGCTTCTTTCAGTCGTTTGGTATCGGCATCGTACAAAAAGACCTGTGTTTTCAATACTTCTGCGGCTTGTGCGGCTATCTCCTTGTTTTGTCCAAGCGCCAGGTCTATCAATACTTTAATAGAAGGTCCGCCTTTCATGTGGCCCAGTAGTTCAAAAGCGAATTGGGGGCTTATTTCGGGCAATGTTGATTGACCTGAAATGATTTCTTTTAAAAATACCGCCTTTACGGCAGCAGCACTTGTGGTACCGGGTACTACATTGTAAATAAAGAAGTTAAGCGCGTTTTGCCTTTGCTCATGTTGCTCATCTTTTATCAGGGCAATTATTTCGGCAAGCAGCTCAGCATCTTCAATAGGTTTGGCATGCAGGTTTTGCGCCTTTCTTTCCTCTATTTCCTTTAGGTATGCGGTGTAGTGGCTCATATACGGGCTTTTATCTTTTTTTATTAAATGGCTTTTTGGGCCTGCAAAGGTATCAATATTGCGGCGAAACCAACACAGCGTCAAAGCGTTTTGAGAAAGTTGTCAATTCATTTTTTACTCGTCTGATTGGGCAACCTTTTTGTGCCCGCTTCGTAACTATACCTTATCTTGCTTCTTTACAACCAAATACCAAAGCATAAAGTATGAAGGGTTTTTTGACAATTTTGCTGTCAATTGTAATTACGGGGGGCAATATGTGGGTAAAAGCACAGTGCAGTTTTGACTTTAGCTATTCGCAAAAAGAAATTTGCCAAAATGATGTGGTCAGGTTTGCCATTAAGGGTATCCCGGCAAATGTGGCGCAGATAGACTGGGACTTGGGTTTTAAGCAGGTTAAAAACGACAGCACGCCCATAGTAATTTTTCCAAAATCCGGTACTTTTTCGGTAAGTCTTACCATTACACTTAAGGATGGCAGCCACTGCACCATTACCAAATCGGGCATTATCAAAGTGAATCCCATTCCTGACATGGGGCAGATTTTAGCCACCAAAACCGTACTCTGCGACAAAGGGCAAACTGTACAATTTACCAATACATCAAAAGACGCCATACGATGGGTGTGGACCATAGAAGGAAGCTACTACGACAACAAAAATCCGGTAGTAAACCATACCTTCAACAACTATGGCAAGCCTTATATCCAGCTCACACTTGAAAATCTTGAGGGCTGCAAAAACAGTTTGGTGTATGACAGTTTGATAAAAGTATTGCAAAAACCCGAAGTGCGCATGTCGGCAAAACCCATGGTGGTTTGTCAGCTTCCCGGCAAGCTTCAACTCAGTCCGGTTTATGCCAACCACGGAACGGTTATCAAAAGTTATTCGTGGTACTTTCAGGGCGCATCACCCGGTTTGAGCAATATGAAAATCCCTGAAATGCAGAGCTACTACAAACCAGGCAACTATAATGTGAACCTTGAATTGAAAACCGCCGGCGGCTGTGCCTACAGCTTTGAAGAAAAAGCAGCGGTAACCGTAATGGATTTTTCAGGCGTTGAGGTAAAAGCATTGCCCTTAACCGGAAAGGGTTGCAATACACTGAAATACAAAGTGTTGGTAAGTGGTGTAAAAGCACGTTACATCAATTGGGAATACAACCCAAAGGATGTAGCTTCTATTGATTCTTCAAAAAATGACTCCACCGTTTTTGAGTTTAAAAGTGATGGAAATTATACCATTACCTGTGTAGTGGGCCTTGGCGTGTGCAAGAAAAAATTTCCCCTGCATTTAAAAGCAAAAGCGGGTACCCTGAACGCTGCTTTTACTTTGCCCGATTGTACTTGCCACATGCCCGACTCGGTTGATGTGAAGATAACGAGCAAGGGCAACGGAACGCTGAAACACCACTGGGATATTTTTCTGGATGATGAATGGGTGTATGGCGACAACTTGCAGCAACCTGACTTTGCCTTTTATAAAGACGGCAGGTACTTTGTACGCCTTAGGGAAACCGACAAAGATGGATGTTATGATTTTGCCAAACACAGTATATGGGTAAAGTCTGATATGATTGATACCGGTCGTTTGGCCGGGTTTTATTGCAAAGGCGATGTCAAATTCAACTTAAAAAAAGACTCATTGTGCAACGTGCATCCTGAAGATATCAAATGGTATTTTTATGATGAAAACAACAGTTTATTAAGCACCGATACGGGTTGGTTCGGCGTGCACACTTACGAAAAAATAGGAAATTACTCCGCGGCGGTTACCATAAAAACAAAATCGGGTTGTGTAGATTCTGTATTTATTGATCACGGAATAAGGGTAAGGGATTGCCTTAAAGGTAGTGGCATCCGTTTTCCTATTACGAATATTGGCTGCACCGGATTGGTACGGTTTACCGACTCTCATAAATTTGATCCGAAGGATATAGTAGAAGGGGTACTCATTTGGCAGTCAGATACTACCGTTCGAATTAAAGGTAGTTATAAATATCCCAATTTGGATTTCAACGTAGGAAAGCCGGGAATTTATAATATCATGATTTATTATGGCAGAAAAGACGCCGGTCAGTCAAAAATTATTTATATCAAAAATTTTGTGAAGGTAAACCAACTTACGGTCGATGCCAAGGTGGGCAAACCCAGTGGTTGTTTTCCCGAGAAGAAAATACCGCTCGAATTGCTCAAAATTACGCGGACTGATTATGCGGGCACGGGCCCATCAGAAGTGAGTTTTGTTTGGTCTATTTTCACGGCAAATACCGGATCGGCCGTACTCGACAATCCAAAAGACAGTTTCCCAACCATTACCATGCTAAGCCCCGGGCAAGTGGATATTCAAATAAAAGTGCGCGACAAATTGGGCTGTACGGCTGTTTGGCAAGCCACCAACGCAGTAAAAGACGACTTAAATCCGAAGTTCAAAATCAACGGCAATCCATGCTACGGCGATTCCATACTTATAGAAAACAACAGCACCGGAAAAATTCTAAAATATAAGTGGACTTCCGACAAACCGGGAGATTCGTTTTTTCCTAATGATTTTGTGAAAAACCCACAACTAATGCCCATGGGAGCGGGCAAACGCACCGTGACCCTAACCCTAATAGACAGCAACAAATGCACCGCTGAAACTACAGTTTCAACCGATTTGGTAGATCTTCAATTGGATTTTTCAGTGGATGATACGACAGCCCGGTGCAGCCCGGCATCATTTAAATTTGTAGCTGAGGGCACAAATGTAGATCGCTATATTTGGGATTTTGGCGATGGCGATGAATTGAAAACCACTAAAAAAAGCGTTTACAAGGTATATGACCTCCGCCGCGTAGATCCTTATAGAAATCGATTTACAGTTACAGTTACGGGCATTGCCTCCACCGGTTGCGAAAGAAAGGTGGTGAAACCCTATCTTATTAGAATTTTGGGACCCTGGCCCAAGTTTGAGTTGTCAAACAAAAAAGGCTGTTCACCGCACACGGTCAAGTTCAAGGATGTGAGCAAAAATGTATCTACCATGTATTTTGAGTACGGCGACAATTCAAGCGCCGATACGCAAATTGCCGCTACACACGTGTACAACGCCGATACAACCAAGGAATTTGAATATTTCAGGCCCTTTGTGGTGGCTACCGACAACCACGGATGCCGCGTGGCCTACGTTATTGACGATACCATTACCGTTTACAGCCAACCTATTGCCCGTTTTAAAGCCTTGCCCAACAATGGTTGCGAACCCTTGCAGGTAAAGTTTAAAAACAAATCAAAATATGCCGCAAAATCATGGTGGAGCATTCCCGGCGGCACTTACAAATCAACCCGGCGCAATGCCGACACTACTTTTTTGGCAGGTGTATATGGTGCAAAACTCATGGTGCAAAACGCCATCGGTTGCAGCGATGAGCTTTTGAAGCCGCGAATTATCAGGGTGTTTGCAAAACCTTCGGCGCTTTTTGAATTTTCAGATAGCGTAACCTGTATAGGCAAAAAGCTCGATGCCAACAACATGAGTACCGGCGACACCACCCTCACCCATTATCTGTGGCGCGCCAACTTCAATTCAATTGCTGATTCTTCCACCGAAAAAGATTATACTTTCAGCACCCAAACGGCGGGCAAATGGCAGGTGAGCCTATTTGTGCAGGATGCGGTGGGCTGCCGCGATACTTTTACCCTTGGCAATACCATAAATGTGTATGATAGTTTACCCATAACTATACCCTCCTTCAACTTTGTTTCGCATACGGCCAACGACCAAATAAAAATACAGTGGAAGCGCTCAAATCCGGCTTATTTCAGGCAAATGGAACTGTACTACTACACCGATAGCATTGAAAAAATAATAGCATCCAAGGGTTTAACCGAGCTGGAATATTTGTATCAAAACGACCAATTGGATCGCCAAAGCAATTGTTTCAAACTGTACCTAATTGACAAATGCCGCGATGTGTATCCATCAGAACTGCACTGCTCGGTGCATTTGCAGGTTGACGAAAAGGACACCATGCTAACCCACCTCAATTGGAACCATTATGTAGGTTGGGATTCTATTGAAAGCTACAAGGTTTACCGCAAAGCCAAAGGAGGCTTTACCCAATTGGCTACTTTGCCCGGCAACGTGAATTATTATACCGATTCATCGTTTTGCGACTCAACTTACCAATACAAAGTGGTGGCTCAGCAATTTCTCATTCCCTATGAGTCGCACAGCAATACGCTTAAGCACCGCACGGCCTACACCTACCAAAACATGCCACTCGAAGTGTTAGTAACCACAGTTGAAAATAATGAAGAAATAGTAACGTATTGGCATCCGTCGCAGCAGTTTGGGCAGTTGCAATATGAGATAAGCCGCCGGCCACAATTGCTGGGCAAAAACAACTCTTGGAAAACAACAGCCGATACATTTATAATAGATTCAAAAGCTGAAGTTCAGGATTTTTATTATACCTACAAAGTGCAGGTGCACGACAAATGCGGCAATGTAGGCGGCAAAAGCAATATGGGCCGTTCGATTTTGCTCAATGTAGATCAGGTTGACGACAAAGTGGTGCTGCACTGGAACCGCTATTATATGTGGCTAAACGGGGTAGATCATTACCAAGTGGAAATAAAGAAACCCGATGCCCGAAAATTTGAAATATTAGGCAACACCACCGACTCTTTTTTCAGCGATATCAATGCATTTACAGATTATGAAAAAGCCTATACCTATCGCGTAAAGGCGGTTGAAAAAGGTATGGCTCCCGATACGAGTTACTCAAACGAACGGGTGGTAATACCGCTGCCAAGCATTTTTGCACCCAATGCCTTTAGCCCCAATGGCGATGGAATCAACGATAGCTTTGCCATAACAGGCTGGGCCTTAATTGACGATCCGGAAAATATTAAAGCCTTTAATATGATGATTTTTAACCGGTGGGGCGAGAAAATTTTTGAGAGCCAAAATATAAATAACGGCTGGAATGGCACATTCAAAGGCGTGGCCTGCGAATTGGGTCAATATATTTGGCTGGCTAAAGTAACCGCGCTCAACGGAAAAATCTATTTTCTGAAAGGTGGTGTCTTGTTGCTGAAATAGCGGCTAACTATTTACTTAAGTTTCGGGATAAACTATAATATGGTTCTCTATTACCCGATAAATGAAAAGCACAATTAGTTAGCTCCTGTAATGAGATATGCTCAGAGTTCTCTGATTTCTTCAATAAGGGAGGCTGCTATTTCATGAAATTAGGATGGCTCTTTTTCTTTTTAGTGGAGAAATAATTGAAATTCCGCCCGGAACAAAAAGCTGTATGAGCCTTTACGCAGCAACAAAAGGTTCAAGCTTTGGATAGACAAAATGATTGACTTGCAACTCAAAACGTGGCGGCGAATTTTTTTTGTTCAGGAATTTCAGTTGTTTCGGAGCGTTAAGAAAAGAAAACAAGCCTTGACTTTTTGGTACTTTTTGGTCAAGCAAAAAGTACAAGAAAGGAGCAACTAGCACAACTTTCAGACGGCAAGCTCCAAATTTGACATTGGAAAATAATAATTCAAGTCTAAATCCCGTACGGTCCGTATATCTTGTTGTAATTGAAGCTGATAGATGACGTTTAAAGCGCAGACAAGTTACGTAAAATCCTAAATATCAGATGCGTTTAGAACTCCGGAACTTTAGTTATTTATTAAAAGCAATCACAAAACCACCACCACCCGATCCACACAATTTCAAAGCGGTTTGCGCACTTTCCAAACTGTCTTTCCACTGTGGCTTAAAACTATCAGGAATAGTCCACGGCATGTGGTTGAAGGTAAAAAATGATAGTTTTTTCATTTCGGCAAAAAGCGCTTCTTCATTGCCTTCCAAAAAATATTGGATGCTGCTGTTGGCGGCAGGAATAAACTCTTGTGCAAAACGGCTCTCAAAATTCTGATCCTGACTTTTGAACCGCTCTACCATCTGCGAGGTAAGTCCTGTGGTGCCCGTGTCAAGCAAACTTATTTTATCGAATAAGCTGTTGTTCAATTCAATTTTTTCTATCTGCTCATTTTCAATGAAAATGGGCACATTTTCATAACACACCAAGACATCAAGGCCTGAGCTGCTACCGTGAAAATAATTTTCTATCTCGGCAAACAGGTTTTTTCGCTCGCTTGGTGTTTCCGGCAGGTTTTTATTATAGGCCGTTAAAAAAGCAGCAATCAATGCACCTGAGCTACCTACGCCGTAGCCTTGCGGAATATTACTTTCAAAATAAAGTCCGTTGCTTATATCGCGACTGATCAAGTCAAAATCGAAGTTCTCGTAAAACTGATCTTCAAGATAGGCCGCAAATTTCTTGATGTTTTCGTGCGACAACAGGGAATCTTCGGTCTCAGGATCAAGCATTAGTCTGCCGCTGAGAGGCTGGTATGGCAGGGCCAGCGCATTGCCGCCACGCAAAATGGCGTACTCGCCAAACAACAAAAGTTTACTGAAAATATCCCGCATCATCCCGCAAAATTAGGGGTGTTGCCTGCAAAGATTTTACTTTTGAAAAATTGTTAATATGGCAGTTGCAATTTGGAGTTACCCTTTTGAGGAGACGTTTAAAATAGCCACGGGCGAGCTGTTGTGGCATCATTCGTGGGCTACAGTAAGTGCCTATCCCGCTTTTGTAGTTGCTCCATTCAATACCCAACACGGCATTTATACCCTTGATACCAACGGCGCCGATACCCTGTCCGACAGTGCTGATGTGCTGAGAAAATGCAATTTGCATCTGCATGAAATGGTTGATGAATCCAAGCCAGCACCATTTACACAGCTCGTGCAAGAAGCCGTTGAGGCAATGAACCTTGACCCGCATACTTTGCAGAAAGTGGTTTTGTCGAGGTATAAGGATATTCCTTTGGCCCATTTTGGTTTCGATTGGCTCAATCGCCTTAGAAAAAAATACCCGAATGCATTTGTGGCTTTGGTGAGCGACAAGGCATTTGGCACCTGGATTACCGCCTCGCCTGAGCTTTTTGTAGCAAGGCAGTACCACCATTTTACAAGTTATTCGCTGGCCGGCACCAAATACGGAGCCAACTTGCAACTGGGCCAAAAAGAAAACCACGAGCAATCTATTGTTACAGAATACATTATCAACGCTTTCAGGCACAGTGGTTTGCAGGTGGGTGTCAACTCGCAGGTTGAAATGCCGGCGGGAAACCTTACCCATTTGCTCACCGAGGTAAGTGGCGTTTCAAAAGTTGGCAACAACCCCAACCTACAGCTTATCAACGACTTGCACCCTACTCCTGCTGTTGGTGGCTTTCCTAAAAGTGAGGCACTTGAGTTTATTAAAAAAGAAAACTACAACCGACAGCTATATACCGGTTTTTTGGGCGAATACCGCCACCCTGAGCATTTCCGCTTTTTTGTGAATTTGCGCAGCGCACAGCTATTCAAAAACGCAATTAGGTTCTATGCCGGCGCCGGCATTACCCGCTATTCGGTGCCCCAAAAGGAGCTTTTAGAAACCGAAGCAAAAATGCAGGTCTTGATGTCGGTATTACTTTCGTAGCATGAGTTCACAGCACATCAGCAGCCTTTACCAAGCCCTTGCCAATACAGTGGAAATTATGCACCGACACGGTGTTTTCAACATTGTTCTCTGCCCGGGTTCGCGCTCGGCACCGCTGGCCATTTCTTTTATCAGAAGCCAAAAATTTGAGTGCTACCATTTGGTTGATGAAAGAAGTGCCGCCTATTTTGCCCTGGGCTTGGCCAAAGCAAGTGGCAGGCCTGCCGCCTTGGTTTGTACTTCGGGCACAGCGGCTTACAACTTTGCTCCCGCCATTGCCGAAGCTTATTTTCAAGAAATTCCACTAATTGTTTGCTCAGCCGACCGCCCAGCCGAACTCATTGGTCAAAACGACAACCAAGCCATTTTTCAGCAAAATATATACGGCAAACATGTGCTTTCTTTTTGTCAAATGCCCGAAAACTATTCCGTGGAGCGCGAAAGGAAATGGGCTTTTCAAAAAGTAAACGATGCCTGCCTAACAGCTTATGGCGAAAAGCAAGGGCCTGTGCATTTGAATTTTCCTTTCAGAGAGCCCTTTTATCCCGACAAGGATTATCTGCCCCAACCTGAAGCTGATTTGAAAATAATTGGGAGAGAAACCGGAGTGCAAAGTCTTAATGACTTGTTTCTCAACGATGTAAAAGCCGTAATTAACCAAAGTAGCAATGTGTGGCTGTTGGCGGGCATGTGTCTTGATACGCCAAGTGAGGCCTTGCTCCACGAGTTTGCAGAAAAAACAAATGCCCGGTTGTTCATTGATCCGCTCAGCAACTTGCACTTGCCCAACCAATTGTACCATTTTGATGATTGGCTTAAAAACGAAGCGGTTCAAAAACCCGATTTGGTCATTTCGTTTGGCAACCATTTTTTGTCAAAGTGGCTCAAGCTTTTTCTTCGTGAAAATGCACCGGCAAATCACCTGCATATTTCAGAACACGGTCAATTGGCCGATCCATTTGGTTCCATCAATTTTGTGGTAAAAAGCCATGTAGATGACTTTTTTAACCAACTCAATCAATTCAGTTTTGAGCCCGGCCCGGCCAACGAGCTTTTGCTTATGGACAGCGAATATGCCGGCAAGCCCGAAACCGATAAGGAACTGCTGGCCGCAGAGCGGGTACTGAAAGCACTTCCCAATGGCTCTGTGTTGCACTTGGGCAATAGTTCGCCGGTGCGGTATTTATTAAAGTGGAACCACTTGCTTAAAAACAAGGCAATAGAAGTATATGCCAACCGCGGCACAAGCGGCATTGACGGAAGTGTGAGTACTGCCCTTGCAATGGCTCAGGATGACGATAGACCGCATTTTTTGCTCATTGGCGACCTTTCTATGTACTACGACCGAAATGGATTGTGGCACAATTACCTGCCGCAAAACATAAAAATAATGGTCATGAACAACGGAGGTGGAGGCATTTTTACCCGGATAAAGGGCCCCAAAGAGCAACCGGAACTGGAAAGTTATTTTGTAAACAAACAATGGTGCGATTTTGAACAATTGGCCCGTGCGCACCAACTCCACTTTGAAAAAAGAACGCATACGGAGCTTAACGAAACCATTTTGCACAATTTCTTCGCTATCGAAAAAATCGGCATGATGGAAATTGTACTGGACTAATCAAAAATTAACCTGCTGAGGTAAAGCTCTCCAAAGGGCAATTTTGCATCTTTGCTCGCATGCAGTTCAAAGACGTTATTGGTCAGCAGCACCTCAAGCATAAATTAATCGAAAGTATAAGAAGTGGCCGTGTGCACCACGCGCAATTGTTTCTGGGCGATAGCGGCCACGGCAGTTTGGCACTTGCCATGGCCTATGCGCAGTATATCAATTGCGAAAACCCGGGCGAAGATGATTCATGCGGCAACTGTAGCAATTGCCAGAAAAACTACAAACTCATTCACCCCGATGTCCATTTTTCCTTTCCCATCGTGGCTACCAAAAGCAAAGGTCCCGACGACGGCGATCCCAAAGCCAATTTCTACGCTCAGTGGCGCGAGCTGATGCAGGAGACCGCCTACCCGGCCTACAACGAGTGGATTAGAAAAATTGGCAAAGAAGATAAGCAGGGCAACATTCCCGTAGCCGAGGCGCGCAACATCATCAGAAAATTGTCGCTCAAGTCGTACCAAGGTGGCTACAAAGTGCTCATTATGTGGCTGCCCGAGTTTTTGGGCAACGAAGGCAATGTGCTTCTGAAAGTGTTGGAAGAGCCATCACCCAAAACCATATTTTTATTGGTTGCCGAAGATGAAAGCCGCATACTCAATACCATCCTTTCAAGGTGTCAAATAGTGCGCATACCGCGTATTGAACCCGATGAAATAAAGGAAGCACTCATAAAAGTGCTGGGTGCCGAGCCCGAAAAAGCCGCTCAATCTGCTGCATTGGCCGAGGGTTCTTTCAGAAGAGCCATTGAAATTTACCACTCAGGAGAAGACAATTTTTTTGGCGCTTTTACCGACTGGATGCGCCTGAGCTTTTCGCACGACTACGCCGGACTGCTCAACTGGGCCCAAAATGCAGCAAACCTGGGAAAGGAAAACACCAAAAACTTTCTCATATATGCACTGGGCGTATTTAGGGAAAGCTTGCTGGTAAAACAAGGAATCCACTCGCTTTCAAAACTCAGGGGAAATGAGTTTGAGTGGGTAGCCGAAAAATTTGCGCCCAACATCAATCAAGATGGAATTATTAAGATTGTAAACGAAATCAATGAGGTACATTACCTCATCGGAAGAAATGCCAGCCTTAAGGTAGTGCTATTTGACCTATCTTTGCACATTAGCAAGAATTTGCGCTGATACAGGCTGCCATTTTTATGCGCAGCAATGATTAATGAAAGTTTTTAAATTAAGATATACATTACATGGGATGCGAATCATGTGGTTCAAATAAAACAGGCCTGCCAGCCGGTTGCAACAACAACGGGGCCTGCCGCACAGGATGCGGAAATATGCTGGATGTTTACGACTGGTTATCAAATGTTTACTATATAGATGAGGTGGTGCGCCACCCATTGGTTGAGGTGCGTTTTAAAGGTACTAGAAAAGCTTTTTACCGAAATGTGAACAACCTGCAACTTGAAATGGGCGACAAAGTGGTGGTAGAAGCCACACTTGGTGGTCATGATGTAGGCGAAGTATCGCTTGTAGGCCCGCTGGTAAAGGTGCAAATGAAAAAGTACAATGTGGCCGAAAGCAGCACCGACATACGCAAAGTGTACCGCGTAGCCTCGCCCAACGATATAGAAAAGTGGCGCGAAGCCAAGGGCCGCGAATACGTGACCATGATGCGCTCACGCGAATTTGCCCGTCAGCTAAACCTGCAAATGAAAATAAGCGATGTGGAGTTTCAGGGCGACAATACCAAAGCCACATTTTACTACACCGCCGATGGCCGCGTTGACTTCAGGGAACTGATAAAGGTTTTTGCCAAAAACTTCAAAATAAAGGTTGAAATGCGGCAAATAGGGTTGCGACAGGAAGCAGGACGCCTGGGTGGCATTGGTTCTTGCGGTCGCGAGCTATGCTGTTCTACCTGGCTTACTGACTTCAACTCGGTTCCAACCACCGCAGCACGCTACCAAAACCTGTTCTTAAATCCGCTGAAGCTCTCGGGGCAGTGTGGCAGGCTTAAGTGCTGTCTCAACTATGAGTTGGATACTTATTTGGAAGCCCTTGAAGGATTTCCTGATGAAAACACCACCTTTAAAACAGCCAAAGGCCTGGCCCGCGTGGTAAAAACCGATATACTCAAAGGCATCATGTACTTTGTGGTGCAAGACGATCCCACCAACAAGTTCATTCCGCTGGATATTGAAGATATTAAAGACCTTATAGAACAGCAGAAAAAAGGCGAGCTTACCGAAATTGAAGATATAGAGGAATACAGCATAGAAGATGAGCCTGTGCACAAGGAAGTATCGATAAGCGGCGATATAATGGCCGACGACCTTGACAGGTTTGAGCGCAAAAACAAGCAGGGCAAAAAGCGCAAACGCAAAAACAACAACCGCAACAAAAACAACCAAAAACCGCGTCAGCAAGGCAGAAGAGACGATAAACCAACACCGCGAAACGAGGGTGGAAAGGAAGGTGCTGCCGCCAATACCGAGACAAGGCCAAAACCACAAAACCAAGGTGGGCAAAATACAGGTGGCGAGGCAAAACCACGTCAGCAAAACCCGCAACAAGGTGCTGAAGGTGGCGATAGACGCAAAAGCCGACCTCAAAACCGCAACCGAAGGAACAATAACAACAACAACCGCAACAACCGCGACCGAAATTCTGACAACCCAAATCCGTCCAACAACTAATGAAATTTCAGCAGTTAATCATTGGCTTGCTTTGCACAACCGTGCTTAGCGGCTGCAACAGGGGTTTGCTCTATGAAAAGTATATGGAAATAGACCACAATGGATGGGAGTATGTGAAACCAATAACCTTTGAAGTGGAGGTGACGGATGTATCAAAACCCTACGACTTTTATATAAACCTGCGCCACACCAACGACTATCCATACTCAAACCTGTGGATTATGTTGTTCAGCTATCCGCCCGAAGGAAACCCTACCCAGCAACGAATGGAATTGAAACTGGCCAAACCCGATGGCAAGTGGCTGGGCAATGGATTGGGTGCCAATATTACCCATGAAATTAAAGTGAAAGCCGGTTTTACATTCCCCATGCCCGGCAAATATGCCTTTACCCTACAGCACGACATGCGCGAGCAAATTGTACCCGCCATTACACACGTGGGTATTAGAATTGAGGAAGCCTCAGAATAGTTTGGCAGTCACCGGTTCGTGCTTCAATACTTTTCCTGCTACTGAGTAGTACTGGCTTTTGTGCCATTTAAAACGGGCATTTTTTTCGTCATACACCCTGCACTGCTCTATGGGACTACTGTAATAATGAAGCGATACAGCGGTGGAGTTGCTGTTGTTTACCACCCGGTGAAGCCAATTTGGGTTGGGCAAATGCGAGTGGCTGTGCCGGTTCAACACATGTTTTTTAAGGGCAATCGGTCGGTTGTTTTTTAAATGGAATATTTCTTCTTCAAGGCTGCCATCCAGCAGAAAAAACCAACACTCTTCGCCATTGTGGTCGTGTATGGGCGCTTTAGAATTTGGGGCCCAGTTTAGCAAGAGCAATTCAAAATGCTCGTTTCTCACAATGCAGTTGCGCGTGTACTGATTGGGCTGCGAAAAATTGAACGGAGCAAAGTCGGCAAGCGTCAGTTGGCTCTGCGCAAAAAGGGTATCCAAATCTTGTGGGGCAGTATGAGGCAATTGCCTGATGAATTGGTCTAAATTACTCATTTGCAGTTGCTTTTGCTAAATGGTGGTCAGGTATTAACCGCCATTTTGGGTTGAGTAAAAGCAAACCACATCAATTGGTAAATAATTCAAATGCAGCGAAATACAATTTTGCCGGCTACCTAAAGTGGTTTTTGCATACGCGTAAAAAGCAGGTACAAAGCACCGCACATGAGCCATGCGGGCAACGTGAGAAAACTCAGGAACACCTCTTTTGTAACCGACAAGGTGTAGAAGAGCCCAAAACTTATGAGCCAAGCCCACAGCACCCGCCAGTTGAAAGCAGTGGATTTTCGCATTTTGTTTCCTTTGTCGTTGGCAAAAAAATGGTCGAATACAATAACAGCGCCCACCGGAGCCAATGTGAAACCATAAAGCGCCACAAAATTGAGCAATTGCATGGCAAAGGCCGGGAAAATGCCTGCTACAGTAGCCACGCTTCCTGCAAGCACGGTCATCCACAACCTTGACGATTTCGGGAAAATAGCCTGAAAAGCCAGCCCGGCGCGGTAAATAGTGGGATTTGCCGTTGTCCAGCCAGCCAAAACCACGGTTATCATTCCCCAAACGCCAATGGCATGGTAAGCCAATGGGCCAGGTGCTACGGGTGGTGCTTTTCCCTCGGCCAAAAAGCCCTGCGCCTCAGCCGATTTCAGGTAAACGGCGTACAAAAGTGCAGCGGCAATCCAAGCCAGGTAATGCCCCACGTACATACCCGCAGCGGTGGTCCAGCCGCTATTGGCACTTTTGGCATAGCGGAAAATAGATAAGTCAGACATGCCAATATGCATGGCCGCATTGCAAAACCAGCTCCACATAACCACATGCCAAAAGCTGTACTTGGTTTGCCCCGGAAAGGGTTGGCCGCCTTGCCCCCAAATATTCCAAAAGTCGGCAAAGGAATGTACATCAAGTTGTTGCAGCGCCACTACACCACAGGCTACAAAGGCAACTACAATAAGTGGCGACATCCAGTTGGCGGCTTTTGAAACGGTGTCGTATCCGCGCGCGGCAATAAGGGTAATTGCTGCGCCAATAAGCACAACAATGAGTACCCAAAGGCTGCCGTTGGGCATGGTATCGTTTAGTTTGGGCATAGGCATATCAAATGGAATGCCCACAGCTGTAGCCGAAACAGTGATCATAGCGCCCGCCAAAAAGCAGAACAATATACCGTTGGCCAGGTTGTAGAAACGCACCAGTCCGTGGCCGGTTATTTTTTCCAATTGATAGTAGAGTGTCAGGCGGTGTTTTACGGCAATTTCGGCAGTGAGGAACCTCCAACTGAGAACCGCCAGAAAATTGCCCAGGAGCAAACCAACAATCAAATCGAAAGCACTTACTCCGGCAGCCAGAAACAAAGGGCCAATCATAAATTCGGTACCCGCCGCATGCTCACCGGCATACATTCCCAAAAAGCTCTTCCAGCTTTTCAGCTTGGTTTCGGGTACCCTGCTTTGCTCAAATTCATCGCTTGTTGCCTGTGCCGTTGCCATATATTCAATTGAAAATCAGGCATACAATATATTGTTTTTCCTGCTATTGCTCAGGATAGCCGGTGTTTTTAAAACAAGGGACACAGTTCGCATCAGAACAATGATTTGGGGTTTAGTTTCAAAAAGTCTTCCCAAGGCAGGCCGCCCTTGCCTATAATAAGGGTGCTGTGCGGATTGAATTTGCTTTTGAATTTTACCAAGCCTTCGGTGTTTTTGGCGTAGCCGCTTTTTACTTCTATGGCAATGGCAAGTCCTTTGTATTCAAGAACAAAATCCACTTCTAAATTGCCTTCTCTCCAGTAGTAAAGTTTCAAGCCGTCTTTAAAGGTAGCATTGACCAAGTGGGCACCAACCGCACTTTCTACCCACCTGCCCCAAGCCGGCAAATCTGTTCTTATTTGTGCGAAATCCTTTGGTTGGAGCGCACTCATAAAAGCCATATTGTGCACCTGAAATTTGGGACTTGCGGCCCTTTGCCTGATGGTATTTGGGCTGTATTTTGCAAGGCCACCCAACAAACCTGCGGTGCCAAGCAGTTGCAGGTAGTTTGAGAGCGTAGTGGTATTGCCGGCATCAACCAACTGTCCCAACATTTTGTTAAGTGCCAAAACTTGTCCTGAGTATATGCTGCCCAATTCTAACAACCTGCGCAATAGGGCGGGTTTGTCAACCCTTGTTAATAGGAGAATGTCTCTGTTTATGGTGGTTTCAATAAGCGAATCTGTGATGTAGTTTTTCCACCTTTCTTCATCGTTTATAAGCGAGGCCGCGCCCGGATAGCCACCAAACCAAAGGTACGCATCGGCATTTAGGTCAAAGGCATTTTGCATTTCGGTAAGACTCCAGTGTCCTACATAAATACTTTCAAACCTACCGGCCAACGACTCGCTGAGGCCTTGCTGTAGCATGAGCCTTGATGAGCCAAGCAGTACCACTTTTATATTCACATCATTCAATGAGTCGGCGTCCCATTCCGCTTTTATTTGCTCGCTCCAGTTGGCTATTTTTTGTATTTCGTCAATGATAAAAATGAGCTCCTTTTGTTCATTAGCCTGGTATTTGAGCCTTGCATTGTCCCATTGAAGACTTATCCAACCTTGGTCGTTGTTGGGTGCTGCATCTGCTGAAATGAGCAAACAGGGGATTTGTGTTTTCTTGATGAACTGCTTTACTATGGTGGTTTTGCCTACTTGTCTCGGCCCAAACAGTACTTGGATAAACCTTCTGGGTTCATCGTTAAGTCTTTTGCTAAGGACTTCAAGCTGCTCTCTTTCAATTACATGCATAGCTAATCAATTTACAGAGCAAATTTACTCAATATATTGAGTAAATTTACACGACACTTAAAGATATATTTCTCAATCAAACCGGATGATTAACTCAATGGGCTGATAAGTATTGCTCATTGTGTTTTTAGGCTACATGATTTAAGCGAAGATTCGGGAGCAATGGAAATGCTTTAGTCTGTCATTCTGCATGATAGATGCACTTAAAATGTTTACAATACTTAGTGTATGTTAGCTCATTTGTCCTTCATTGCTGCCTTATGAGCGATATTAAGGTTAATATGGATTTGCTACAAAAAACTGGACAAAATATTAAGCGCGTTTTAAATTAAATTGTTGTTCAAATTCTTCTGGTGTTTTATAGTCTAAGTAGGCATGTATTCTCTTTTTGTTATACCATGCCTCAATATACTCAAACAAAGCTGTTTTGGCATGGCGAAAGCTCTCAAACCGGTAATGTTTTACAAGCTCTGATTTGAGTATTTTAAAGAAATTTTCGGCTACTGCATTATCCCAACAGTTTCCCTTTCTGCTCATGCTCTGCTTTACACTGTGTGCGTTAATGTCATTCCTGAAGTCGGTTGATGCGTATTGAACACCTCTGTCAGAGTGAAACAATAACTCATGATTTTTAATTGGGCGGTTTTTTATGGCCATTCTCCAAGCAGGCAACGTTGTATGGATGGTTTTTAAAGACCCGCTCATTGACCAGCCAACTACTTTTCTATCAAAGAGATCCATAATTATGGTCAAGTAAAGCCAACCTTGGCTTGTGGGTATATAGGTGATGTCTGACACCCATTTTTGTGAAGGTTTCTCTGCAGTAAAATTTCTGTCCAGGTGATTCTCCGCTATAGGATAATTATGAGCAGAATCGGTTGTTGCACCCCTAAATTTTTTGTTTATAATGCTCCTAAGTCCTTGCTTTCGCATGATCCTGGCTACTCTGGGGCGTGATACTTTCCACCCCATTGCCATGAGTTGTTTCATAATCTTTGGGCTACCATAACGCCTTCGGCTTTTATGGTATAGAGTGGTAATTTCTTGAGTCAAACTCTCTGTCTCTTTCATTCGGATTGATGGCTTCATTTTCAACCAATTGTAATAACCACTTCTCGACACTTTTAATACTCTGCACATCCTCTCAACACCAAATCTGTGGTTGTATTCTTTTATAAACTGGAAGATTTGTTGTCGCTCTTGGAGAAGATGCTTACTGCCTTTTTTAAAATATCCCGTTCTAATTGTGCTTCCCTGAGTTCCTTTTTTAGCTGGGCTATTTCTTTTTGTTCTGCTGTCAAATTTACATTGCCATGGCCTGAAAAACTGCCTTCATCATATTTGCCGAACTCCCTTTTCCACCTGTTTATTAGCTCGGATCTTACTCCAAGATCTTTGGAAACTTCGCTCACAGGTTTGCCCGATAAACAGAGGTTAACAGCCATAACTTTAAACTCTCTGTCGTAATGTCTTCTTTCCTTTTTCATGGTACAG
>WGNN01000040.1 GCA_016124515.1 bacterium | reverse complement strand
TTTTCTTATGGTTTTTTCAAGCGACACAAATGATCGTCCGCCCGCGGCATTGAAGTGTCCGCCTCCTTGAAAATAGTTGGAAGCAAAGAGGTTGGCTGGAAAATCACCTTTAGACCTGAATGATATTTTCACCATTTCTTCGTCTTCGATAAACAAAACCCCGAATTTTATTCCTTGCAGGCTCAGGTTGTAATTTACCAAACCTTCGGTATCGCCTTTTTTAATGTCAAAAGTCGTGTGGTTTTCGCGCGTTACCCAAATAATAGAAGTGTTGTATTCGGGCAGTAATTCGTGTTGGTTTTTGATGCAATGGCCAAAAAGGTGCAGCCGGTTTACAGTAAAGGTGTCGAAAATATTCTCATGCACTACCGAATGGTTGAAGCCTGTTTGCATGAGGCGGGCTATGGCCAAATGGGTTTCGGGTGTGGTTGAAGGAAACCTGAACGAGCCTGTATCGGTCATCAAACCGGTATAGAGACATGTAGCAATATCCTGATCAAAAATGGTATTGTCGAGCGCCGATAATAGCCTGAAAATGAGCAAAGCCGTAGCGGGAACTTCTATGTCGTGCATTTCAAATGCGGCAAATTGTTTGGGGTTCAGGTGGTGGTCAATCAACACTTTTTTTGCCTGATTGGCCACAAGTACATTTTCCATGGTTCCCGTGCGGTTCAGGTCGTTAAAATCGAGGCAAAAAACGGCGCCCGCATTTTTAACCACTTCATTCACTGCTTTTTCGTTGCCCTCATGTACCAATACTTCATCAATGCCCGATAGCCAATGCAGGTATTCGCCAATTGAATTTGGGCTGATGACATGTCCGTGCTTTTGTAGTTTTTTCAAGGCCAAATGAAGCCCAAGTGCAGAGCCCAGGGCATCGCCATCAGGGTTTTGATGAAAAGTAATAACGTAGTTATCAAGCGATTCAATAAAGGATATTAATTTTTGATCTACCATAATATGAGGCTGTAAAAATACCGCCGATTAAACCGAAACTGAAAATAAACGATAATTTTGGCCAATTGCATTTTTAGCCCTAACAGATGGATAAACCGATTGGAATAAACGAATTGAAATTTGACTGCCGACACTTTAAAGGCGGTATTCCGTGCAAGCCCAACAAGCTGCACAACAAAATATGCAACAACTGCGATGAATATGACAAAATTGAAACCCGAATCCTCATTATAAAACTGGGCGCTCTGGGCGATGTGATCAGAACCACGCCTCTTATTGAGCGTTTCAGAAAAGAATACAAAGGCGTACACATTACCTGGATTACGCTATCGCCCGATATTTTGCCCAAATCAGAAATTGACGAAATCTATCCTTTTGATTTTCAATCCACTTACATCATCAGGCATCAGCAATACGATATTGCCATAAACCTTGACAAAGAATACGAAGCCTGTGCACTGCTGCAAGATGTGAAAGCACATAAAAAAATGGGCTTTATACTAAAAGACCACCACATAGACATTGCCAACGAAAATGCGGAACACAAACTGATAACAGGACTATTTGATGGCATTTCGCAAGCCAACACCCGCAATTACCTGGAGGAGATTTTTGAAATCTGTGAATTTGAATTTCACGGCGAAGAATATGTGTTGGATGTGAATGAAGCATTTGCATTGAAATGGAAAAACGAATTTGAATTTGCTGCAAAGGGCAAAAAAATAATAGGGCTCAATACAGGTTGTGGCAAGCGGTGGCTCACAAGACTTTGGCCACAGCAATATTGGCTACAACTCATTGAAAGCCTGAAGCAAAAGGGCTATTATCCGGTGGTGCTGGGCGGCCCCGATGAAGATGAAATGAATAAATTCTATGCCGCCGAAACGGGAGCATACTATCCGGGTACGCATTCGCTCAAAGAGTTTATTGCCATTGCTTCGCAGTGCGATGTAATTGTAAGTGCCGTTTCTATGATGATGCACATTGCCATAGGCGTTAAAAAACCACTGGTTCTTTTCAACAACATATTCAACAGGCACGAGTTTTTGTTGTACAACCGCGGGCAAATTGTAGAGCCCGAAAGCGGTTGCGACTGCTACTACGGCAATACCTGCACCCGCACACAGCATTGCATGGAATCATTAAAAGTCTCCACCGTTTTGCAGGCCATTGAAGACTCAATTTAAGGTGAAATGAAAATAGCTTATCTATCCACCTTTTACCCATTTAGAGGTGGTATTGCCCAATACAATGCCGCCTTGTACCGCGAGCTGGAAAAAAGTGCCGACATTAAAGCCTTTACCTTTACGCGGCAGTACCCCAATTTTTTGTTTCCTGGCAAAACACAATATGTTACCGAAAACGACATTGCCGACCCTATAGAATCAAGCGCAGTGCTTGACAGCGCAAACCCATTGAGCTACCTGAGCGCAGCAGCCAAAATAAATAAATACGAACCCGATTTAATGCTCAGCAAGTTTTGGTTGCCTTATTTTGGGCCATCGCTGGGAACGGTAGCACGCAGGCTAAAGGCTAAAAAAATAGCCATCCTTGACAATGTAATTCCACATGAAAAACGTCCGGGAGATTTGGCCTTTGCCAAGTATTTTCTCAATGCCAACGATGGTTTTATTTGCATGAGCAACGAGGTGACACAAGACTTGCTCAAACTAAAACCCAATGCGGATTATCGCTACCACTTGCATCCCTTATACGATCATTTTCCGGCGCGAATAGACAAAAATGAAGCACGAGCACAACTCGGCATTCCGCAGGATAAAAAGGTCTTGTTGTTTTTTGGTTTCATCCGTTCCTACAAAGGGCTCGATTTGCTTATTGAGGCAATGAAATACTTGCCCGAAGATTACTTGCTGCTCATAGCCGGCGAACCCTATGGCGACTACAACCAATACTCCAAACTCATTGAACAACATGGTGTTAAATCAAAGGTGAAAGAGTTTGTGCGCTATATTGACGACAATGAAGTGGCCACTTTTTATTCAGCTTCAGATGTTTCTATGCTCACCTACAAATCAGCCACCCAAAGTGGTGTGGTTTCAATATCGTACCACTACAATTTGCCGGTGATAGTAACTGATGTGGGCGGATTAAAGGAAACTGTAGCACCCTACAACAGTGGTTTGGTAGTAGATGAACCCACGGTTGATCAAATTGTAGCCCAGACAAAAGCCTTTTTCGATACTCCGGCTTCTGTTTTTGCCGCCGGTATAGATACCATAAAAGAAAAATCGTCGTGGGAGTCACTCGCCACGACGATTTTAAATTTTTATTCAGAGCTGAAATAAAATTCAGACTATCTACCGGTAATGTGTGGTTTTCTTCTGTCCCATGATTTTATTCTCACACCCACCATCAACATGGTATAGCTGTCGTTGTATTGGTTGCCAATAATTACAGGTTGGTTACCATCAATCATGTCGGAATCACAATACACATAATTGATTTTCAAGTTGATATCTGCATAAGAGTTCAATCGGAAATAGGCACCAATAGTAGTAGGTATGGTAAGCGATTTATAAGACTGTGCCATTACTTGTTGCTCGGTCAAAGGATAAATAGGGGCACCTATACCATTAAAATTCAATGAACTGATTTGCGCGATGTTGTAACCGGCACCAAACCTGATGTATGGCGAGATAGGGAATGTTTGTGGGTAGTCGGTAAGGAGTTGTGGGATATTGATTTCGTAATCAAATTGAAAACCTACCACACTTCCTGAAAACGAGCGACCATACTGATCTCCTGTACAAGAAAGTGAAGCGTAGTTTACTGCACCGCAAATACCCATGCTTCTAAGGAATGAATAGCCTGCTCCCAATTGCATGGAAACATTAATGGCTGATGGTGCTAAGTCACCATGAATAAGGCTGAAACCCATATTGGTTTCAAAGGAAAGTCGGTTTACTGCTCTGAACTGCGCGTTTGATAACACAGCAACCGACAGAAATACCATCACAAAAACTGCTTTTTTCATCATTTGGTCGTCTCTAAGGGTACAAAGTAAAAAAATCTTTGGTGTCTTATTCAAATAAAATCTATGAATTTTGTTTTAACAAAGCATCCACCCACCCATTTGTGTGCATAAACGCCTTGTTTATCAACATCAATGACAATTAAAAAGCGCTGCTAAACGTTCAAAAACCCATTATTTTGAATCATCAAACTACAGTATGCGTATTTTAGGATTAATGTTGCCCGGCTTGCTTTTTTTTTCGACTGCCTGGGCCAAGCTCACCCCTGAGGAGTACATAAGTACCTACAAAGCCATTGCCATTAGCGAAATGCACCAACATGGCATACCGGCAAGTATCACCCTGGCACAAGGTTATCTGGAGTCGGGTTGCGGCAACAGCGACTTGGCGGTAAAAGCCAAAAACCACTTTGGTATTAAATGCCACAGCGACTGGAAAGGCGAAACCTTCTACATTAAAGACGATGACAAAAACGAACATGGCGAGCTGATAGAATCCTGCTTCAGGGTATATAAGTCGGCAGAAGAAAGTTTTGTAGATCACTCTGAGTTTTTGACCGGTCGCTCGCGATATGCCTTCCTTTTTGAACTGCGCACCACCGACTACAAAGGTTGGGCGCATGGCTTGCAAAAGGCAGGTTATGCCACCAATCCAAAGTATGCCGACCTGTTGATCAATATTATAGAGCGCTACGAACTTTACAACTACGACAAGGAGAAAGACCAAAAGTTATTCACCAACAACCGCCTTACCAAAAAGGAAGTATTCAGCATCAACGAAATACCCGCAGTGGCCTATGATGGACAGATGACCATTCGCGAACTGCGCGACAAGTACTTTACCGCCGAATGGCAGATATATAAGTACAACGATATAGACCGAAAAACGCCACTCAAAAAAGGCATGATCATTTACCTGAAACCAAAGAAAAGAAAGATAAAGAAGGCTGAAGAAGTGCATGTGGTACAGGAAGGCGAAACCATGCAATACATTTCGCAATTGCGCGGTATAAAGCTTAAGAAACTCTACAAGCTGAACCTGTTGGAAGAAGGGGAAGTGCCTGCCGTGGGTGAGCAACTAAGCCTTAACGACAAACGCGCCATAAAACCCAAAACGGTTGATAAAAACCTGTCGTTCAAATATTTCACCATAGACAATGAAGGTGAATTGTTTGACTTGGTTTCAAAAAATATAGCGGTTGACGACAATGAACCGGTGGCCGAGAAAAACGAGATTGAAAAACCCGATGGCCTGTACCATATAGTAGGCAAAGGCGAAACCCTGATGTCGATTGCGCGGGCCTACAACATGAGCTGGCAAGACCTGAAAGCACAAAACAACCTGAGCACCGACAACCTTGAGGTGGGTCAGGAATTGCTCATAGAACCACGGGCCGAAGCGGCCATTGCTACCGAAAACGAAGCCGCTGAAGAGAAAAACGAAGAAAAGAAAGAAATGCCCAAAGAAGAAGAAATCGCGGCCCCGATTAACAGCAATGCTATGTTTCATGAAGTGCAGAAAGGCGAAACCCTGTTTTCTATATCAAGAATGTATAGCCTTACCGTAGCCGAAATAATGGATTTAAACAAAATGAGCAACCCCGCTGTGAGCGAAGGAACCAAAATCAGGGTGAAAAAATGAAGCTTGAAGCGCCCTTTGACCATGCGCCCCAATTGACAACCTTTGCCCATGCACCCTTGCTTTGGAACCAAATTTACCAGCAACTCAGGCTCAGAAACATTACTGCTGAATCCCTTGTTTTCCAATCCTTTATGCTCTTTGGCGATCAGGGAATTGCCAACTCCGAGTATAGTTTAAAACCCAAAAACTACACGCTCGATCTCGTTTTAAAGGCCGACAGCGGACAGCTTTTTACTACCAATCAAGAAGTATATTGCTTCGACATTTCGGTTGATCGCTACTTTGAGTCGCTTGACCTGGTGGAAACCATAAAAATAGGGCGCGCACAAAATTTCCTTTTGGGCAATGCCCTTGAGCCGCACAGACTACTTGCCGCTATTGATAAAGGTAAAGAGTTGGTGAGCCCGCTGCACAATTCCCCTATATATCTTACTGACGCAGGTGCGGGCAATGACTTGTGTTGCGAGGCTCTTATAAAAAGCCTGTACAGTTGCACCGCTTCACTTGCCCATGTTGTTGCAGCAAATAAAGCCACATTAAACAAAAATTATGACCGAATTGCCATTGACGACCCCCACCCTTTCAGCCATCTGGAAAGATTTGGCGGATACGAAACAGCCACTTTAGTTGGTATGCTGGTGGCAGGTATAGAGCAAGGCAATTTGATGTTTGTAGAAGGCTGGTCGGCCATAGCTGCGGCTGCGGTTGTGCTCAAAATGTTTCCACAGGCAGCCCCGCATATCGTATTTGTAGCCATTGAGCAGCATGGTGTATTGGCCGAGTTTGTTAATCAATTGGCTATCAACAGCATTTTCAGCCACATGGCACCCACCGAAAACGCATTTTACCTGCAAGCCACCGAAGGATTGCTCAGGCAGATTTTGGCTTCAGGCAGTTATTCGTAAAAATCGTTGCTGCTGTCAATATCAGCCACATTTCGGTCAAAATTCAAACGCACAGCTTCAATTTTTCCCACTTCTTTGTCTATGGTAAAGCTATATTGTCGCTCTACCCAAGCCCAGCCATCGAGGTAAACAAAATCGCCGCTTTTTTTGCCATGCATCAGTTGCAGGGGAATGTAGTAGGTAAGCACCTTGCCCCCTTTAAACACTACTTCCACCTCCACCGGCATCATCATTAAGCCCGCTCGTTCTATGGTTATTTCATAGCCATCGCGGCTTTTTTCAGGCTTTAATACCGCATAATCAATGGTTTTTGTTGAATAGACCCAATAGTCGAGGTACCAATCGAGTATCATTCCCGATTCCTTCTCCAGAATTCTTATAAATGAGTTTGGGTTGGGATGTTTAAAAGCCCATTCGCGGAAATAGCGCAACATGGATTTTTTAAACACATTGGCTCCCACAATATATTTCAGCTGTACCAAAAACAGCTCGCCTTTTGAGTAAGCGGCATTGCCATACGCGGCATTGGTGTTAAAGTGGTCGGCATGTGTGCTCATGGGTTCTTCAAGCCCTTCTTTCACTATTTGATAATAGGATAAAAAAGAGCCTTTGTGCGGATCGTTTTTGCCGTTGGGAAACATCACTTTGTTGAACGCTTCGTTGCCGGCATAGTTGGTAAAACCTTCGTCCATCCAAGGGTATTTGCTTTCGTTTGAACCCAACATCATTTGGTACCACGAGTGTGCCCCCTCGTGCATGGTGACGCCAAACAGGCTGCCAATTTTGCGCCTTCCGGTTATAAGGGTTGCCATAGGATATTCCATTCCGCCATCGCCACCTTGTATAATGGAATATTGGGCAAACGGATATTTGCCGAAGTGCTCGCTGAGGTAAGAGAAACCTTTTGCCGCCAAATCAGGAAAGTCGAACCAGGCTTTGGTCAGGCTGTCTTTGGCTATGAAGAAAAAATGCAGCAGTGGTCCGCCCTCTATTTGTTTGGTCAGGTGCTTGTAATCGCGGTCTGCAGCCCACACAAAATCGTGCACATTTTTGGCCACAAAGCGCCAGGTAAGGCGGTGGTCGCCAATGCGCTGCACTTCTGAAGGCTTGCAGTAGCCATGACCAATTTCGGTGGGGTTTTGCAATATGCCAGTGCCGCCAATGGTAAAAGCCGAATCGATGGTGATACTCACATCAAAATCGCCCCAAACGCCGTAAAATTCTCTGAAAATATATGGATCGGGGTGCCAGCCTTCTTGGTCGTACTCGGCCAACTTTGGATACCACTGCGACATGGAATAGTCCACTCCTTCGGTATTTTGCCTTCCGCAACGGCGAATTTGCAAAGGCACCTGCGCTTCGAATTGCATGCTAAAAACGGTTTTTTGGCCCGGAAGAAGTGGTGTAGCCAAGCGGGCTTCCAGCACGGTTCCTTCCACCCAATACTCCAGTGATTTTTGGTCTTGTTCGAGGCTCTTTACAATTTGAAACCCAATTTGATCTTCGCTCAGGTTGGCTATTCGGTCCCCAATACGGCGGTCGGGATCAACAATGGTTCGCGAGCGTACATCCATCATACTACCCGGCTGAAAAGCATTGAAATACAAATGGTAAAATACCCGATAAAGCGTATCGGGCGAATTGTTGTAGTAGGTAAGCTCTTGATTTCCTGTAAATTGGTGGTAGTTGGTCTGCATTTCTATTTGCATTACATACTCCACCCTTTGCTGCCAATAGGCCATAGACGGCAAGCTGCACAACAGGGTTAAGGCAGTAAACAGTAAATTTTTCATTCCTAAATTTCTTCTAATAATGTTCTGAATGCCAGCGCCTTGTCTCCATATTTTTGAGAATGGTCTTTTTGCAATGCCGGAGCAAAGTGCACCTGGTAGCGGTGCATTTCTTTCATAGAATCGAGGAAATACTGCACGTTGAATGAGTTTTCCTTTTCCTCAGAAGTGCCAATAACCCGCGTAAAACGATAGCCGGTAAAACAACCGGTGGCTATAACCTCGGGTATATGCTGTTCTTTCATGTAGCGCACCCAATCTTCTTTTATCGCTTCATCAACCGTCACGGTGACGCTGTATATTACCATAATTCAAATTAGTTTCGGCAAATATGACCAATACCTGTTACAAGTCAAATTTTGATTGGATGAGTGGCCAATCGTTTACCCCGCCAAAGTGCCATGTATGAAAACCCAGCTTTGATGCAGCCTGCACATTGGCCAGGTTGTCGTCTATAAAAAGTGTATCGGCGGCGGCAATATTTGCTTCCTGGAGTACGGCTTCAAATATTTCGGGTTGGGGTTTTATCATATTCATTTGGTAGGAGTAAAAAACCTGATCGAAAAAGGCATAAAACCTGCCCTTGCCCCAATGGCGGTCAAAAATGCCATCGAATTGGCGGCGATGCGCTGCATTGGTGTTGCTGAGTAAAAACAGGCGGTGGGTGCTGTTGACCCGCTCCAAAAAATCCTTCGACTCTTGGTAGGGTTCTATCAAAATTTTTGACCAGGCCGTTTGCAGCTTTTCTATAGATACCGGCGTTTCAAGTGCCTGTTCCATATTGGCAAAAAAGGTAGGTTCATCAATGGCGCCACGTTCAAACTGCATATAGAATTGGTGTTTTTCGTGGTCAAAATCAAATGAAGCTCCGGGTACCAGAAGTTTCAATTCATTGAGGTAAGCCTCAAGGTTTATTTTGAGAATTACCGCGCCCAGGTCGAAAAGTATGTTCTTGATCATGTTGCAAAAATGCTTGCAGCTATTTGAAAGGTGGTATGGCTGCAAAAAAGTTTTGGATAAGCAGTAGAAAGTTGAAAATTGCTTTTACTTTTGCGCTCCCTTAAAAATGAAGCAATTCATTTTAGGGCCTATAGCTCAGCCGGTTAGAGCACCTGACTCATAATCAGGGGGTCCCAGGTTCGAGCCCTGGTGGGCCCACTGTTCAAAAAGCCCCTTCAGAACAAATTGATGGGGCTTTTTTTATGTCATTTGCCAAAATCTTAAAGATTCTAAAATTGCATGTGCATGTAATTTGCATGTGAAAATCATTCTTACTCCATTCCATTTGTACATTAACTTTATTTCTGTAAATTGGCTTAAAATTAAGCCATAATTGAAATGCAAGTCATTTGTATCGAAGATGAAGCATTCTTTGCCATGATTGAACAAGTGGTAGAGCGTCTTAGTGAAAAATACAAAGCACCTATTGATCGCTGGATCGATACTGACGAAGCAATGAACATCCTGCGAATATCATCACCTACTACCCTATTGAAATTTCGAAATGAGGGATGCATTCGGTACTCCCAACCTACTAGCAAGCTCATTCTTTATGATAGGGTTTCGATTGAAGAATTTCTTGAAAGCAAGGCAAGAGAAAAGTTCTGATGTATGAATGAAGAAAATCAAAAAAATCCATCTAAAGAATACCTTAAGGCATATAATCATGCAGATATGATATGCAATTATATGCCTCACTTACTTAAGGGTATGCATACACCTGATAATGAACCAAGCGATTATACCAAAGGCTTTATGGACCGTGTCCGTCAATACGAGATGGAAAAAGATGCGTCAATAAATACTTCCTGGAATGAACTGAAGAATAAATACGGTGATGAACTTGACAAACTGGGAAAGGATTCTGAAATTGATATTGAAAAAGATTAACCAGTTCCCATGGGTCTATTCAAAAAAACATCTATTCAGCCTGAAACCCGTAAGAAAGATAGGCTTGAAGCCTAACTAGACCGTGTGCTTTACACTGTCCCTACTACCAATACTACTATCAATTGGGCGGATAGCGTGGAAGGAACCTTGATATTGGGGAGTACCGGTAGCGGAAAGTCCAGTGGTCCGGGTAAATTTATTGCTAAAGCAATGCTGAAAGCTGGCTATGGATTTTGTGTATTGTGCGCCAAACCCGATGAAAGAAAAAGGTGGCTAAACTATGCAAATGAAACCGGCAGGGGTAATGACGTTGTTTTGTTCAATAAGGATAGTGGGCTGAAATTCGACTTCCTGCAATATGAGATGGAACGTACGGGAGAAGGTGCAGGGGACGTTATCAATATTGTCAATGCGCTCATGAGCCTGAATGAACAAAATAAAATCCATCAAACAGGTGGAGAAAGTAAGGATGAAGCCTTCTGGAACAATGCTACGCGAAGATTAATTGGAAGAACAGCTACTTTTCTGCGTCTTGCTGGTGAGGCTGTTAATATTAGAAATATGAGGCGCATTGTAGCTGAATGCTTTAGAGGTAAAGAATCTGACATATACGATTTACTTGTTAGTAAATCCAAAAATCCAGAACTAGACGATCTTGAGCGAAATCAGGCGCAATTTGATTTAACACGACTTATTAACTCCAGCTTCTTTCTGACTTTGTTTGAGAGAATTTCTGCGCATGCCTTTGGAGTAGACGATCAGGAAGATGCAACAATGGTTTTGACCTATTTCAAAAGAGAATTCCCAAGAATTTCTGAAAGAACACAAAGTATAATAATTGAGAGTTTCAACGGAATTGTTGAGCCATGGTTTAATCGCGGCATACTCAAATCGCAGTTTTCCGATGGAATTAGCGCTGATCTTCTTCCTGAAAATATTGCCATTAATAAAAAAATCATAATCGTTGATTTTCCAATAAAGGAATTTGGCCTATCTGGTATATACGCAGCTACCATATACAAAACGTGTTTCCAAGCAGCCATGGAACGGAGAGAGGTGCACTTAGAACCTGACCCGACACCTGCATGTTTGTGGATTGATGAATACCAAAGTTTTTGCAGTCCATTAACGGACAGCTTATTTCAGGTTACGGCACGTAGCGCGTGGGTTGCAACTGTTTGCATCACTCAGAACATCAATAACTTATACTTTGTAATGAGTGGAAATGAAGCCCAGGCAAGGGCTAAAAGCCTTTTGGGCAATCTTAATTTGAAGTTTTTTGCTTCAAATGCTGACTACGAGACCAACACATGGGGATCTGATATGATCGGAAAACATATGGCTGACGTGGACGGTCTTCAATACAGTGATAAAATGGAAATTTCAAAAACTAAGAACCAACAAATACAATATCGAATATCACCAGACCATTTCACTACTTTAAAAACCGGTCGCAAAGCCAACAATTACATCGTAGAAACCGTTGTTTTCAAGGCAGGAAAAGTATGGGGCGCAGCCAATGATAATTATGCCCAGATAGAATTTAACCAACTGGCGAGTTAATAGGCGTTTCTGGCTCAATATCTCTCATACCAGGAATTTTGAAATTGTTTCTTCTTAGGTAGTAATATGCTTCCTTAACTTTTGTTGGATCAAACCCGAGTTGTGAATTCCTTTCAGTTGCTTCGATAAAGCTAATTATCAAGTCGTGTTCACTTGTCACATTCCTTATTAAATTAATTTCTTTTTCAATCAACAAACACAGTCTTCTAAACTCGGAATCATTGATTTCAAATTGATCAGATTGCCATTCTAAATTGTAAAGCTCAGCATCCCCTTTACATCTTTTCAGTGCTTTAATTGTATTCGCAAAATTTTCAATAGAAAATCCATCTAGATCTCCATAAACTGTCCTATATGCATGTACTAATTTTCTCATACCCTGATTCAACATGCCTATTACTCCTTCGGTTATTATTAAAAACATTATTCAAAAAAACTAAATGTGATTTAGAAGGTACTTATCTATATCATTAAATAGAAATTCAATATCTCCAAATCGCTTCCAATCTGGTTTAATTATCATGTTTTGCCTAATATATTCAACTGTTCTTAACATATCTGCATATTTTTCATCATTTACATCGTATACGATAATTAAATGATCACAAAAAATCATTGACCACGCTAATTCCATGACGCCATGTAAAAAAAGTTCAGATTTCGATGGGCTAAGTACATAAATAAAGAATTTCGATCTGTAAAGCTTTTCAAATCTTGCTGGAAGACTTAAACTTTCAGACTCTGAACCGTCCCTACCAGAACCATATCTAGATATTCCGTTCTCTGATTTGCTGCCATCTTCCACAGTATCACCTCCATATAGCACCTTGATTTTCATCCCCTTTTCAATCCAACTATTTTTCCATTTTTTATACGATTCAGAAAGAAAATTGATTTTGTTATTTGGATCAGAAATTACTATTTCATTGTGATATTCTCCAAGAAACTTTCTTTTCCAAATATTAAACTCGCGAAGAGCCCTGTTATTAAATAATTGTAATGAACTTAAATCGTTCCCTATATGAGGCAGTATTCCAAATGTTCTACTATCATAACTTAGAAAATCAATAATGGATTGAGGGATTTTTCTCCCTTTCCAAGAATGAGGAACTCTTTCTAAATCAGTAAAACCAAGTTCTTCTTTTATCTTTTCCGTGACACGCTCCAAGATGACAAATCCCATGAAAATATCATCAGAATTATAGGCATTGAAGGTGCCATATAAAAGCGATGGATCTTCATTGTCATCTTTAACATATAGACTATACCCTCTGGTTTTGGTAATATCATTTATTAGGTTAATGACTATTGTATTGCCATTTAGCGACCATTCTCCTCTATATTGATGATGGAGCTTAGGACTGTTATTCACAAGATGAGCTTCCCCTCCTTCGTATAGGATAAGTCCATTTCTGGTTAATACCGGTGTTCGAGGTTCCAACTTATGTTTATAGTAATAGTACAGGAACCATTCATCTTTAGACCGCAATACCTGCAGATTATTTAAAATTTCATCTTCTTGCTCAATTTCTATCCCTATTGTTTTTAGATATTCTGTAAAAATTGGTATAAGTGTTTCTGCCTTGTCAATCCAACCTTGTATTCGTACATAAGTAAAAGATGAATCGGTCTCAACAAATGCCCCCTGTTCATGGCATTTTTTTAAGCCCGTTCTTATTAATTGGATAGAACTCCAAATATACCCTTGTGTCCTATAATCAGGATGTTTATCCAACCATACTTCGTAGCCTTCATACCTTTTCTGTTTAGCGAGAATCTTTGCTCTGTTTTCAAATCGAACATAAATTTTCTCCTTCTTGATCTTCTTAATTAAGTTGCCTTTCATCAATCTGAATTCAATTAATTGTGATAAATCTAAAAAATCTATATGACATACACAAATAAAATCTACGGATTTAGAAAAATCGAAAGATTTAGATGTATCTAAATATACTTAAACATCTTTAATTCAGCTTTTTACATCCTATTTTTTTTGAATTTATCGTAGAATATTGCATCATCATTTCACCACTAAACGCTTGCAATATGAAACTCAATTTGATTTCCCAATTAAAATCTACAGCATTCGGATTGCTCGGCTTAGGAACCTTGCCGAGACGGCTACGCCGTGAGTGCTCGGATATCAGAACCGAAACATATCAAAACTCATTGAATGGCATTAACAACAATGGTGCTCAAAAGAAACTATGGTTATCAAGGGTGAATGAATATAGATGTCGCATGACGCACCCTATTAGATGCCAAATTGAGACACTGAATGCAAAACTCAGCAAGGTACTTGAGCTTGAAAAAAGACCGTTTAAGGTTTTATTAAAAAAATATGCTGCATTATTACAAAAGCCATTGAATGAAGCATTGAATGAAATTGAGAGAAAATTCAACCAGTTAACATACCAACTTGCCTACTTAAAGAACAAATATGTAACCAGACTAACGATGCTGGAGTCAATTGTACGAAACATGAGGCACTCGGCTCCGTCAAAGAAAACTTTCTGGGATAAATCAATAGCACTTATCATATTTTTTTTAGGTCTGAGCACAATTGAAGCAACATTTTCCTTTTCAGCAATTGATGCTTACTTCGATAAGATATGGTCCATTTTGTCATGGCTTATCTGTTTCGGGCTATCCTCAAGTATTGGAATTGGCGTACATTTCTTTGGCGTCGAGTATGCAACCAGAAATTATTTCAGAGCTAGTATTGCTGCAATCATGCCCCTTTTAGTTATCGGATTCATCATTTCCCTAAGATCAATGGCTCCCAACGTAATTGATGTAGAGCAACAAATAATTTTGGGCTTGGCAAATATCATCTTTTATGGAATAGGATTGTTGATATCCGAAAGAGTAAACCGTTACAGATTGTATTTCAATTTAGTTGCTGAATTGGAGCCACTGCCCTATGCCATTGACTTGACTGAACATACCATTGCATTAAAACCGATGGTTATAGAGAGAACCATATCAGACTTTAATGCAAGGGCTTATACCAACACGTACCAAGAAATAGATAACATCTTGGAACAAAATGCTTCTATAAACTCTGATATTGGTTTAGAAAATGCCAAACTGGAAAGTATTAATGACATCTGCAACCATTGGATTGATGGTGGATATGCCGAATTTGACGCAGCTCTTGAATCGGGATTATCTAAACGCAAAAATCTCCGCCTTGTTTCCGTCGGTATCTTAACCCTCTCTATGCTTTCACTGAGTAGCTGTACAACTGACTGGTCGCCGGTAGCCCCTACAAAAGAACTTTCATACATACGAGATATTACAGAGTCTATTAATCCGCTATGCTACCCCACAACACAAGATATTTATGACGATGCATTAGCAAGGATAAAGCTTAACGATGAAAAGCTCTATTATGATGGTGGTGTTATCATCTACTTGATAACCATAGGTGAAGCACGTAGACCTGATATTAAAAAAATAGTCCTTAGACCGGGAACATGGGCTGTCTTTGATAACATCCATCACCGCAATGAAGTGGTCGAAGCTTTTAAAAAAGAGTTTCATGAAGAAATTGATTCATTTTTGGCAATACCGGCGAATGACATGAAAACCAATATCAATAGCAGCCTGAGTTACTTGTTTGGTGTCATGCGAAACGATGATTTTTCCTCTAAGCATGAAGTTATATTGATTTCAGACGGAGAAGAGGATGATTTTGATGGAATTAAATTCAAGGCAATCAACAACTTTACCGCCATGCAGGATACAATAACCCATCAGCTTGAGTCTCATGCACAACTGGGCGACCTTTCCTCTTTCAATATTACCATACTGAGCTGCAATGATGCCAACTCAACCGGTTTATCTTACGATTACGCAAATTACTGGATGAAACGCTTTCAGTCGTATGGAGCTGAGACATATATTACGTCTAACTTATACTAAACCTATGAAAACTACTCAATCGCATACTGACTCCAGTGGAATCAGAAAGGTGAAAAAATATGGTGACTTAGCTCTATTCAAAAGTCTATATGAAGGCCATTTTTTAAAACAGCTACTAGGCAAGCGCCCGGAAGCTCTTGGAACTTTGATATTAAACACCCTTCACTTTTCTATTGCATCGCTGGCATTTGGTCAAAATGCACTGTTCAGAAGGTCTTTTGGCTTACATACAACCGGTTTTATGTTATCCCTTTCTTATTTAAGCTTCATTCTTATCTGGAACTCTGCACACGTTCCATTTATTTTCAAGCCATTTTTCCTACCGGTTGTTCCACTATTACCAATTTTTAGATCATGGTCGGATATATACCGTTTAATTGCCATAGATAAAAATTCTGAATACGTAATGCTTTATACGTTGATATTCCTAATTATGGCAACTATTCATGTTTGTGCTATTTACTTTTTTGGTGGAAATCCATCTGCTACCAAACGCGGTGAGAGCTGGTTATACACAATGCTCTCTAAACATATACTCATTAGTGAATATTTGGTATGCGGAATTATTGAACCTTCAATTTCAGTTTTGCTTGGATTGATTTTCTGGAAGGTAGTTCATGACCCCTATTTCTCATTGTTGCTTTGGTTGGGTGCAAGCTCGGTATTTATTCAACAGCTTGCTGATCAGGCAGAACGTTCTCACCGAGATATTCTTTTAAAACTATAAAATTTCAAACGCCTTCAAAGCAAGTAATAATTATGAGAAGAAATGTACATAAACTATAATATGCCATTGCGGAAATAAATTTCACCTTACATGTACGATGGCATTAACACATTAAAACTACATTAAGATTCCCGTTTTCATTTATGAGTTATTAATCCTGTAAAAAATAACACATTATAATAGGATTTTAATCCTAGACATTCATTAAGGAATGGTTTGTAATCAAAAGTCAGGAAGTCAGTTGCGGTACCTGAAGCAGCACGCTGACTTCGTTTTTTGGAACTCTACCTGACCATCATAATTTATGCTTAGAATTCATAAGAGTTATAGTGGCGAAAACGCTACCAACTATTTCAATTCCGCCCTTTCAAAAGAAGGAGAATATTTAGTTGATCATGAGATTAAATCTACGTGGGAAGGTAATACTGCAAGGAAGATAGGTATTCTCGGACAGGAAGTAACCAAAGAAGTTTTTTCAAACCTGGCCCATTCAATCTACCCGGTTAATAAGGGAAAACTAAATGTTCGCTCGGTTGAAAATGCCCGTTCTGGTTTTGATTTTACGTTTTCTGCTGTGAAATCAGCGAGCATTTTACATGCAATTACCAAGGATGACGCCATTTTTGAAGCACATAAAAAGGCTTACCGGGAAGCTATGATAGAGATTGAGAGGGCTGCACAAACGCAGGCCAACAACCAGAATGAGCGTATATACCAGCAAACAAGTAATATAATCTACGCTGCCTTCGATCACTTCACTTCACGTCCCAGCGAGATTGAATTGGATGGTAAAACGCTGAACATACCTGACATGCAAATGCACACGCATTGTTTTGTTTTTAACACCACATGGAATGAAGAGAAGCAAAGATTCCAGGCACTTGAAACGGGTAATATATTTCGTCAAGCCCCCTTATTTGAAGCTATCTATCATTCCCACTTCTCATTCCTGCTCAATGAAATGGGCCATAAAATAGAGCGCACGTCTGAACGTTATGAAATATCCGGTGTTTCTCGAGAGATTAGGGAACGTTTCAGCAATCGAACGAAGCTGATCAATGAAGTAATTCAGAAGAAAGGGATTACAGATGCCAAACAAAAGGCAGAGTTGGGCGCCCGAACTCGAAAGGCTAAATCTAAAAATTCAGTTCATGAGAAAGAACTTCCAGACATCTGGAAGTCCCGTCTTTCCAAAAAGGAACAGGAGACCCTCTACAAAGTCAAGAACCAGCCTTCCGCCGAGTCAAAACCTATTACTGCCAAGGAAGCCATTGACCGATCACTTGAGCATCACCTGGAGAGGAATTCCACTGTGCAGGAAGCTAAGTTGTTGGCCTATGCACTAAAACTTGGCTATGGGATACTCCTGCCTGATGATATAAGAGCTGAATTAAGATGTAGGGTTAGTATACTCAGAACTGATATTGACACCGTACCTTATATCACCACCAAAGAAATGGTGAAAGCTGAGGACCATATGATTTCAATGGCGGTGGAAGGCAAAGGCAAGTTTGCGTCCCTGAATCCCAGCTATGAAATCAAGCAAGACTTCTTGAATGAACAGCAGCGAAAAGCTATCAAAGACATACTCTCGTCCAATGACCAGGTGACCCTTTTGAAAGGCGCCGCTGGATCTGGCAAAACAAGCCTTCTTACCGAAGTTAGACAAGCTATTCAGGAAAGCGGAAAATCACTGTTTGCTGTCGCTCCATCTGCACAGGCCAGCCGTACTGTACTTAGACAGAAAGGGTTCGAAGCGGATACGGTTGCAGCTTTACTTACCAACCCTGAACTGCATTCCAAACTTTATAACAATTGTCTCCTTGTAGACGAAGCAGGATTACTCGGTGTTAAACACACGTCAGACATTTTGAAACTGGCCCAAAAAAACAATTGCCGGGTCATTTTAAGCGGTGATATCCGCCAACACGGACCTGTTGAAGCGGGTGATGCCATGCGCATTCTTGAAGAAAAAGCCCGTTTGAAAACAGCCAATGTCCAGAAAGTAGTGAGGCAAAAGAATGAAGACTATCGCAGGGTAACAGAGCTTTTAGCCAGGGGTAAAACGCTGGAAGGATATCAGACTTTGGATCTAATGGATGGCGTTAAAGAAATTCCTGACCATGAAGAACGGATGGAAGAGATGGCCAACGACTATATCGCTTCACGTAGTAATGGTCGTAGTGCTTTGATGATTAGCCCAACCCACTACGAAGGGGACATTTTAACCCAGACTGTAAGAAATAAACTCAAAAAGGACGGACAGATAAAAGGTGAAGAACGCCAGCTCCCAACACTGAAAAGTCTGAATTTTACCAATGCACAAAAACAAGATATGGCCAACTATCAGGAAGGTCAGATGCTGCGCTTTACCAAAAATCAAAAGGGTGGTTTTAAAGCTGGCTCCCACCACGAAATACTACCCACAGAGAAACCGAATGAATGGAGAATACGCGATACATCGACTGGGGAAATCAGACCACTCCCACCGTCTGCATCGGATTATTTCGAAGTTTACCAAAAAACGAATACAGGTATTGGAGAAGGTGACCTGATCAGGATGACCGCCAACTCCCAATCCCTTGAAGGTACTAAAGTCAACAACGGTAATACATACAGTGTGAAGGGTTTTACCGAGGATGGGCACATCCGACTAGATAATGGAAAGACCCTTTCCAAAGACATTAGCCATTTCAAGCATGGCTATGTGGAAACGAGCTATTCATCACAAGGCAAGGATTGCCAGGATGTGCTTATTTCTATGTCTGAAATGTCTTTCGCCGCCAGCAATGAACAACAATTCTACGTCTCAGTGTCCAGGGGCATTCACTCAGCACGTATTTACACATCTGATAAAGATGAGCTCAAAAAAGCCATTGCCAGATCCGGCAATCGTATGAGTGCCACAGAGCTGGCCGAACACGCAAAAAGAAGACAGCTACAGATACGGCAACGGGACTACAACGAAATGCTTAACTCAAAACGCAATGAACATGGACGAGCACAACAGCAAGACAAATCACCTGAAAGAGACATTCGGTACCACCGACCATTTGAAAGGGACTGATAAGATCGGTGATTCAGGATTCCAGTTCTACGCACTGTCCGCTGAACAGGAAAAGCATTTTGATCTGATTTTGCGTTCGGGGATTGAGTACAGCATTCCATATGCACTCATACCTGTTTATGTGCTAACTTCAGGAAGCATATTGAACATAACAGCTTATGACTTACAAATCACCATAAAAGGCCGTAGCTTAGACATCATTCGCAACTTGTTAAAAAAGGAAACCCTAATTTGGATAAAGGAAAGTCCTTCCGGAAAGGATACAAACGAGTCCAAAATATTCGTTTCTCAAATAACTATTGAGGGAGATTCAATCCAAAAATTTCAATAACATCTAAATTTTACCTGAATGGCAACAGATAAAGACAACGAAAATGGCAACCTAAACAAACAACGCGAAGATCCACTGGCTCCAACAGATTTAGACCACCGGAAAACAGACATCCCGTACAACAAAAATTCGAATGAACCTTCTCATCTTGAACTGCAATCCAGGTTGGAAGTTTATAGCCGAATTGGTGGTGAAATGGATCAGTTTGTCGTTTTTCAAGAACTAAAGGCCAAGTACATGGATGAAACTGAAAGTCTCGAATTCAACAGAGTAAAACAAGATGTAAACCTTGCTCATGGAATACGTACCGGTCTTCCCAACCACGACTTCAGCAAAATAAAACAATCGCGTGATAGTCTTGACCAGAACAAACGAAATGATATGGCTCGAATAGCCAAAGATAGGTACATGGAAATCAACAGCTTAAGCAAAGAGTTTACCTCAACAGGGAAAAAACCTGATATCAATCTCAGGGATGAGTTTGAAATGCTCAAAAAGAAATATGACCCTACTCCGACGACTGACAAGGATATTGATAAGGACAGGTGATTTTTTGTTGTTATCTCCGGTACAAAAGCCTCAAATATTGCACTACAATTTGTACTACTTTCCAACACTTTACCCATTGCAAACGCTTCGTCTTTCCTGCAAAATCAACTAGATAGGTGCAATTACACCTATCGTTTTAATCCCACCGACACCGCCACTTTTCTTCTATTTTGAACCATCTTTGAATATTTATTAAGCTATTGAATCTCAATAGCAATTAACCCAAACCACCATCGTAAAGCCTTCAAAATAGGTTCAGATAGTTATTGACTTTGTACTACAAATTGCACTACAATTCTTCTTTGGATGTAATTATACAGGTGTCTTTAGATGTCGGCTTATTTGAAAAAACGAGGCAGGAAATACCATTTCCAAAAAAGAATACCTACATTACTCGCTGACAGGTTTTCTACGGATTTTGTTCAGCTAAGTTTAAAAACTGAGGACAAGGCTACAGCTTTGCAGCGGGCGCATAATCTAAACATTACTTTGGAACTCCTATGGGCTGAATTAGCTCAATCAAATCCGTCATTACCACTTGATAACAACATGACTGAGCTTATCACCTTTGTCCGTACATGTGGTTTCCAGTATGTTCCAAAGGATGCCATAGTTCGAGAAACTCCCCTTTATGAGTTTGTCAACCGTATCAATGCCGCCGACAGTTTTGCTGACAGCAATGCAAAAATTGCTGTGCTGGGCGGGTTTCATGCAACACCCAATCGGTTTTCTGTGGCAACCGAAGTTTATCTGGAATTTGAGGCTGGAAATTTGACGCATCACTCGGAACAGCAACTGAAAAAGTGGAAAACTCCCAGAATTAAGGCTTCTACGAATTTTATCCGGATAGTTGGCGACAAACCTGTTGGCGAAATTACCAGAAAGGATATTCTGGAATTCAGACGTTGGTGGATTAATAGAATTAACAATGAACAGCTAACCGCAAATGCAGCTAATAAAGAATTTACAGCGGTTAAACAAATTATCAGAAATGCCAATAATGACCATTCGCTTGGTTTGTCAATAAACGAGCTTTTTTCAGAAATCCGTCTGAGAGAGGTGGAGAAAATTACTCGTTTTCCGTTTTCTGATGACTTTATTAAAAAGGTGTTGCTTCAACTGTATAAAGGTGGCTTGAACGATGAAGCCGCTCTTATGGTTTATGCAATGATAGATACAGGTGCCAGAATTAAAGAACTTGTTGGACTGGAGTCTGAAGATGTTGTACTGGATGGCAACGTTCCACATATCAAAATAAGACCAAACGCCACAAGAAACCTTAAAACACCACAGAGTAAAAGGGAAATACCCTTGGTTGGTGCTTCCTTATTTGCATTCCAAACTCTTGGTGGCTCGTTTAAACGATACCAGGGGAAGGCCGACCTTGTCTCAAACACCATCAATAAGTACTTCCGTGATAACAACTTACTCCCTTCTGAGCATCACAGCCTTTATTCTCTGCGTCATAGTTTTGAAGACCGCCTCACAGCGGTTGGTATCCCTGAAAAAATACAGGCCAATTTAATGGGACACAAGTACAGCCGACCTAGATATGGCCTGGGTCCAAGCTTGGAGCAAAAAAGATTGTGGCTGAATAAGATTGCGTTTAAGATAGCCAAATGAACAGAAGTGATACATTTAGTGATAAGTCATGTTGCTATATGACTTTACCATTAACTCTAAGATAGCAAATTTAGAAAGGCATACTCGTTCATTCGGGAGAAAAGGCATCGCTGTTAATACGAGTTTACGGGTCTTGGTTGTGGATTTTTTACGTTTATACCACTGACAATACCATAAAGGTTATGTAAATCGGACATTGTTTCTTACCCCGTTTAGTGTAATTTTTGACTGTTACATCTTCGTCGACCACGGTACTCGATGCTTCAAGTAAATGCCTTGCCTAAATTGTTCTGAATACTGAATTGTACACTACCCAAAATCTTTTCATCCGTAAAAGTAAGATAATATTGAATTTATCTTGTAAAAAGCGTTTCTTTGAGATTGATATAGGTCCTGAAAGGTGAAGTTTCATGAAGAAACAGAACAATATTTCACCTGAAAATTTGGCTGTGTCCCAAGTTTGTTTAATTTCGTTCTTAACTTATAAGTTAATTGGTTGCAACTCTTGAAAGGATTTCTGCGTTATGTACTAAGAAAGTAACGTTTTTGACGATAAAAATGGATGAACACGATACCAATGAGTTTTCAAAGTTCTTGGAAAAGCACGTGTCTCTCGAAGATTATCGCAGTCAACTACAGGAAATTAAATCCTGGATTAAAAAGATTGGCGAACGTGGAGCAAAGAGACCATACTTTAAACCTGAACAAGAAGCCAATGCGCTACCGCCTTGTTACCATGAAGCTAGACTTAAACTTGGTCAATATGGACTACGTTTATATTGTATCAGATGGTCAGAAACAACTGTAATATTGCTAAACGGAGCAGAAAAAACGGCCGACAAGGCTCAGAACTGCCCAAACGTAATGCCGCACTTCAGGTTAGCCAATAATTTAGCAAGACAATTACAAAATGCCGTGCGGGACGGTGAGATTAGCAATAACAATGGAATCTTAAAATACGATTCAGATTTCGTTTTGGAAATATGAATCATAGCTAAAACAGAAAACACATTATGAATAGCGCTTTAGACACATTCATGAATCTGGGTAAAGGTTCATTGGAAGAAAAAGAATCAGATCTTTATGTTGAGAAATGTATGGATATTTTGGACAGGTTCCAGTTTCTGATGGAATCAAAGGGATTAAACCAAAAGGAACTTGCTGAAAAAATGGGCAAAAGAGAGCCTGAAATCAGCAAATGGTTAAATGGCGTCCAAAACTTCACCTTAAAGACCCTGTGTAAGCTTGAAATAGCTTTAGGGGATGAGATTATTTCAATTCCAAAACATTTTGTTACAACAAGGAATGTTCCGGTTCCTCCAAAACCAATATCAACAAACAAAAAATTGCATCGCAAGCACCCTTCTCCCCAAAAGGCAGGTAAACAGGAGCTGAATTCCGATTATGCAATGGCAGCTTAATTGAACCATATCAATGGCAACAAAACCAATTTTTCATGCAGAGTATATAGAACCTATTGAGATTAATGTTCTCAGGGCAAATTTGCAAGGCAATGTAGATGGTGTAAACATTCGCCAAAAAATGGAGTCTTATAATCTCACTTCTAAACTATCTCAGGAAATCCATTTGCCAGAGGGACAGGTGATACATACTCTCAAGTTAAAAATGGATTTCTTTAATAAGAAGGGAAAAAGCTTAAATGTGAAGTGCTCATTTGAGATACAATTAAAATATCATGTTGTCGATTTAGGAAATCACTCTTATTTAAACGATGATGATGAACTGGAATTAACCGATGTTATGCGCTTTTCAATCGCAGGAATTTCCTTTTCAACAGCCCGTGGAATCATTTATACCAGATCATTAGGAACTCCATTAGAAGGAATTATACTTCCCGTAATCAGACCCCAAACCCTATTTGAAAGCACTGATTCCGAAGATTAGCGAAGCCTGATTTCCAATTTATTGACTGGATTAATAGGTTCAAAAGAATTTCATAATCATCTGACCTTAATTTGTTGGCACGATCTGTATTATCGTCACCCCTTAAGTTGGTGGTTGAGAGCATCAAACTTATGTGACCTTGTGTTGCCAAAATCTTCACCATTGAATTTATATCAAGATGCTAAATAAGGTATAACCCAATTTCAATATATGTTTGAATACTGACTTCCAACATATATGCCGAGTCTTGGTTTTAGTTGTAATGTGAACATTTACCCAGATACGTATTGTTTGGCTGTGATACCAGATTTCAATGTTGGGCTTAGAACGTTTTTGATTGTTCATGGCTAATAAATTAAATAACACATCAAAGTCACTGGAAAAAACCTTGACGGAATTCAACTTCGATTCAATGTTGAATCAATATTGACATCTTAATTTCAATTCAAATATCATACATCAGTCTCTTGTTCTATGGCATTTTGCATCTGTTCAAATAAAGAAGTCGGGTTACCATCTCTTTTGGAGTGAGAATAATTACTGGAATATTGTCTAACATCAAAGCCAAATGCTAGACTAATAAAATTCATGACCTGCTTTCTTGTTGGTTTCATTCCATCTTCAGTTTGAAGAAAATGTAGTTTTTGCAGAGCGATACCCAAACGAATTAGGTCTATTTTATTCCATCGTTCAGAATTAAATTTTAGCTTATTCACGTCTATTTTAACTTCTTGTTCCTGTTCTTCTGCAAACGGTGTTATTCCGCGACAATCACGTTCAATTTCATTGAATAGAGCATCCTTTAGCCCTTCCCATTCTGCAAGGTAGCAAATGGCAAAATCTAAGCTACAATGATTCCAAAAGCTCTTTGATGATTCGTTCAAATTAGGGTCGTTTAAGGGCGTACCTTCCTTTGCCCGCTCTAAATCACCAGACCATTTTTTTAGGATGTGGTATTTTGTATGTGTAGCATCTATACTCAATACATTGCGTAAAGATTGGAATATATTTTCATATAAATGCGGGGTATAGCCATATATATTATCAGGCTCCAATAAGCAATGCTCGAACATATGAAACAATCTAAGTATCGGCGAAATAGTGTCATTGCGAATGTCATTTCTCGCCGTCAATGGGGCTTTTATGCCAAACTCTTCTTCCAATTTACTTATTTCTTCCAAGTACTTCTTCCAGTATTTTTTCCTGAAATGCGCTTTCAATCGGTGGTATTCTTCATATGCATTTTGCGGTGTGATATTTATGGCTGTCATGATTATCAAATTTATCAAGTAACAATCGCGAGTTCCGTTAAATTACCGGCATTAAACTCGGTTTTTATTTCATTCTCTTGTTCTTCACTACAATTAATCTTCCGAATGTTCATTTCCATAAACCAAATCTAGCTTCCATGAATCAAATTTTCCAAAATTTCTCGTTCGGAAACACTCCCTTTTTTCGAAGAAACTTTTTATCACCAAAGCCGGGGTTGAGTGTTCTGGAACCCCCAATTTCTAATTCAATGCGGAAACAGAAGCCATCTAGATTTATCAAGAATGTGAAAGGTTTTGTTGAAATAGGTGAGCATTCAGCTTGATGTGCGGTGCCTTTATCTACACCCCAAAAATCCAAATCACACTAACGGCAACAGCTTACCAGATTAATAGAAAAGCTTTTCTGTGTTATCGGAACTGGCAAGAGGCTTCATTTGCACGACTAGTGGTGGGACATAAGCACAGCCGAACGATATACAGCCTGAGTCCAAGCTTGGAGCAGAAACGAATTTGGCTTATTAGGATTGCGTTTACAATAGGTGTGTGAATTCTGAGCCAGATTCTTGATGCGCTGCATTTCGGCATTTTTTTGTTTTGCTGATAGTAGCTCATTCTCAGCTCTTTTAAATAAACTCACGTATTCATAGCCTAGCCTATCAACTATTCTTGCCACCTTTATCACATGCTTTTCGAGTTCTTCTAAAGGAATGTCGTCTCCATCTTTGTATCTGTGTAACTTCTGGTATTTGTAATTATTTGGATGTTCAGTGTGCGGATTGATGTGGTTATCAATCCAGTTCTTTGCTATTTTCTCTGAATCCCATTCCTTTGGCATAAACGCACACAGTAATTCGTTAGGATTAAAATCCTAACACAAATTTCATAGATTGGTAAATATATTTGATGGAAATGACTTGCAATGTGCCAAACGAAACACCGGACTTATACCCTGAACTACGTGCAAACATCGAAAATGAGATCATTAGAACACAGAATGATTTAAATCGTGACTATGCAGAAATTATCCTAGATCAGACCTTTCAAGAAGATATTGTTAAGGAAATCCCGTGGGTTAAGACAATTTATAGTGCCGTTAAAATTGGATTGAACCTCAGGGACCGAGCTCTGATCAAAAAGATCTCTGTGTTTATCCAAAATTTCAATGCAGGTGATGTAACCGATCAAGAGCGGGAAGAATTTCTTCAAAATTTGAATGCTGACCCTAAATTCAAACAAAAAGTATTTGACTATACCCTTCAGTTGAATGATCGGTTTCTTCAGGTTCAAAAAGCGGCTATCCTAGGGCGGTTATTTGCAAACTATGTCAAGCAAAACATTGATTGGCGGAAATACCAATTACTTAGTGAAACCTTAGACACTCAAACACTCCATTCTCTCAATCTGTTGCATGAACTAAGTCAAAATGATTTTATAATGAAAGACAAAGATGTCATTGAAGGTAATCGAACAGAAGACTTTATGTCGGTAAATAATCTTTTTTGGGAAGAAGGTTATGTTCAGGGAAGTATTTATGCTAGTGCCATTGGTCGGGAACTTTGGGAATACGGGATTAAAGAAATTGATTTAGCTGAGTAGGATAATTAGGTCAAGTTTTACTTTCAATCTAATTTGTCTTTTTACAGAAGCTAATTATTGGAAAGTCAGATATTCGATCTATTACGGGCTTTTGTTCACACCAACTTACAAATTATGTTTAATCTTCATATAACGAAGCTGATTTTTCACTCCTGTCTTGTTTACTCTCCACCTGGCCATTTGCACACTTACTTCGTAATGGTTTGCTAAATCATCTAAGTTCATTCCCTTTCTTCCTGCCCAAATAATCCCGTTTCGAGGTATCAATAAACACCCTGCCAACCAATCCGCTTCTTCTTCTTCATCTTTGGGGAACTCCCTAAGCGACGTATCAGCATCGAATTGAGTAAAGTCGTGGTCGCATATTATATGTGCCATTTCATGGACCAAGCTACTCTTGATTCTTGCGGGAGAATGAGCTTCATTAAATGTGATCAGCACACAGCTCTTTGCTTTTATGGCCACAGCTGAGAAATCTCTGGAATTGGCATTACATAAAACATTTAGGTGCTTTTTTCTAAAGCCAAATGCCAGAAGATCGGAGGGCTTAAAAATCTTTAAGCCTAAGTGATTAGCTAACGCGTATTCAGGTAAGGCAGCATAATCATCAATCCTTAGAGCATTTCTTATCTGGGAACAAATAGAATCACATTTAGTTTTAAACCCTCTTCTCAATAGTCAAGATCTACTTCCGAGTGTTTCGGAATTTTTATAAGCCAGTTCAATCATTGCAACCAGTGCTTCGTTTACATTAGGTGGAAGAGTATTATCTGCTCTCAGGTGGTAAAGTATTTGTTCTTTTGGAGAGTCTCCCACTTTCATATTGCTAAAATCATTTGGATTTACTCTGAGCCAAGTACATAGCGTAAAAAAAGTATTAATATCCGGCACCCTTCCTTGCTCTACTCTAGACAAGGTTGAAATACTTATATCCCCTATCTCGGCCGCGGTCTCCCTAAGGTTACGATTGTTTCTTTTTTGGCGAATCATTTCCGCCAACTTGTCAATATCAATAGAGTTCATAAAAAATTTACACGTGAAACAAAATTTTCTTTGGTAAAACAAAAAAACTCCCTTTCTTTGCTGAAACAAATTTACCAATCATGCAACAAAAAATGCTGATAAAAATCAATTCCGCTAAATTAACGAGCCATACACGCTCAAATTCAATGTTTCCAAGTGCTAACGTAAAAAAATTATATGAATATGAAACAACATCATGAAAATCCAAATTTTATTGACCTGGAATTTTCAGTAGGCGGCAAACCCTGTCTATTGGAAAGCGTCAATGTTAATTCCCTCCTTAAAGTTGCCGTGCAACAAGCACTAAGGGATTCTGGTAATTCCGGTCGAGATATCAATGATTGGACCGTTGAATTCAATGATACCCCTCTAGACTTGGATTCCAAAATCAGGGACCTGAATTTACCGTCCGGAGCATGCATTGAATTAATATTAGCCCATGGTGCAGGAGGCTGAATCTAATTTCGGTGCTTTTCAGTATGTACCTGAAAGTATCAGCCGAGCCAAATTTAATGAAGCAATCGGTGATTTTAAGAAACTGACTGACAGGTATTCTGAGAAAGGAGTTTTCCTTGTAAAAGAAGAGTTCCCATTCGCAGAATTCCTGTTTTGCTCTGTTCAGCTTACCATGCCTATAATCGTCTATAGAATACGGTTTGGCTTTGAAAACTACGATATTGAACCTATTTCAGTATCGTTTCGACAACCTGTTTCGGGAGAACCGTTGTTATTTTCCCAAGTCGCCTTTGGTATTCACCTTAAAATACCTGAAGTAAATCTTGATGAGCTGTTAAGACAACAAGGTATTAATGTAGATTCCATAAAAATGGGTCAGCTACCAGCACTCATGATCCAAGGCCCGGGTATTATTCAGGGCGTAAAAGGCAATGAGCCACCCTTTCTCTGCCTCCAAGGAGTACGGGAGTATCACAATTTTCCAGCACATTCTGGAGATTCCTGGTTTGTGCATCGAGGTAAGGGTATTGGAACGCTCGGATACTTATTAGAAAAGATTTCAAGTAATGGCTCTGAATTGGTGGCAAATATTGGTTTTAAATTAGAATATCAACAAATTATCAGGCCATGAAGTTATTAAGTCATTGTAATGAGGTAATTTTTGAAAGACGGGAATTAGAAACTGCCTACCGTCTAATGGCACATAAGGGGACAAGTGGTATGGAAGGCGTTGCTCTCTTCGCAGGTCGTATTGATAATGACAGAGCTTTGGTAAAAGAAACCATTATTCCGGAACAAGAAAATGGTGATATGGAAGACGGGCTTTACTTCTCTGTAGGGCAACGGGAACTAAAACGTATCGCAAGATATCTTTACTCTAGGGGCCTAATTCTTATTGCACAAATCCATAGTCATCCTGCTGATGCTTACCATTCTGCAGCAGATGATAGATACCCAATTATTACTGAGTTAGGGGCCATTTCTATAGTGGTACCTGATTTCGCAAATTCTCCAATAAATTATTTAAACTGGGCATACTACAGGCTTATAGGAAGGCTACAATGGGAGAAATTAAGTAACCGTGAAATAAGTAAGCAAATCAAGATAAATGGCTTTAGCTAATTTTTTAAAAAAGGCAGGTCTTGCAGCGGCACAGGTAGTTCAGGACTTCAAGCAGGATGTTTTTGAGAATGTCCTGGAAAACACCAAGATCGGAATAGCTTTTAGTGACAATGCCTACAAGACAAAAGAAGGGAAAGTCTGTTTAGAGCTTTTAATTAACCTATCTTCCCGGCTCTACCCAAAAATGGTACTCCAATTCCCAAGTGAATTCCATTCGTATGCAGAAGAACTAGTGACGTTAGCGAAAAGCATTAATCCTGATATTGAAATCCAATTAAATGGTGCATCAGCCAGTATATGGATGGTTGCAGGGAAAACGAATTTTATCACTAACGATACCTGTTTATTTATTGGTTCATCTTCATGGAATGCCAGTTTTTCTCGTTTTAGCGCAAAAAGCTTTTGTGATACAAATAATGTCTTTGGGGCTGCTGCTGCTGCGTGTTTAGCATCTGCCAATCTTTTTAAATGGGTATTTAAAGATTATCTAAATGGGAAGCAACTTGACGATGACATCATTTTTTCAATGAAAAACTTTGAGCTTTTGGAAGCTCTTCCAGTTGAAGAAATGCTGCCTGAAGTCAAATTAGAAAATTTCCAATTGGTCGGATTAGGTGCTATTGGAAATGCCTTTATATGGTCTATTGCTAAACTTGAAGGACTCTCTGGCTCTATTTCTTTGGTCGATCATGAAGACATTGACCTCTCGAATCTTCAACGTTACATCCTTGGTGTTCAACGTCATTTAGATAATCCAACTTCAAAGTTATCCTTAGCTACGGACGCCCTGGCTCACCAAACCAGCCTTAAGATATTGGATAACGAACCCATGGAACTGACTGAGTACACTGCGAAGCACAGGCTAACAGTAGAGTTGCTCGCGATCGGAGTGGACAATGTAAATGATAGAATCAGAGCTCAGGCTACCCTTCCAAAATATATTTTGAACGCCTGGACTCAACCTGGCGATCTGGGAATATCACGACATTTTGATTTCATAAATACACCATGCCTCAGTTGTATTTACTGGCCAAAAGGAGTAAGGCCGCACCATTCAGATATCGTTGCTAAAAGCCTAGGGTTGGAACAGATGGAAAAAGAGACAAAAATTGTTCGGCAACTCTTAAGTACCGGTGATCCCGTAGGCATTCAAATTATCGAAGAAATTGCTAAAAGCAAAAAAATCCCAATGGGAAAACTTGCTGGTTTTGAAGCTCTTCCCATGGAAAAGCTTTATTCAAAAGTTGCTTGTGGAGGTGACTTCATTGAGTATTTTGATCAAGAAGACCAAAAGAAATTAGAAGTACCGTTAGCATTTCAATCTGTATTTGCAGGATTAATGTTAGCATCCGAAACGATTCAATATTACACGCACTTTAATGACACTAAAAAGATGACTACATCAAGAATTAACATTATGGATAAGCTAAGTGACTACACTTCGTTTTCTCACAAAGCCAAGAAAAAAAGCGCAGCAGGTTGTTTCTGTGGAGATGAGTTGTTCATAGAAGAATATAAAACTAGATGGCCTGAATAGCAGATCAGCTATCTTGTATAAGTGGTGCCCAGTTCGCCCTTAATGATTTTATCATCATTTTTTAAATGTTCTAGTGATAAAAACAAAATGAATAAAGATGCAAATTTCTATTGGCCATTTGTCGTTACTATAATTAGTGGACTTTGGGCCGTTATCACTTTAATTCGGGATAGGATATCAAATTCAATTGAACAAACCAATGCGACGATATCAAGGCTACTTGAGTTTGAAAAATGGCTTGTTGAAAATCCTGTTCTACAAAAATATTTGTCTCAGAACGTGGGAATTGACGAAGCATATTTCCGTGATGAAAATCGTTTGGAAGAAGACATTTTCTTCAAGGTAAAATCCCTTGTTTATGGCCAGTTAAATTTATTTGATGAAATTCTCTCTGTTTCAAATCAATCTCAAAGAAATTGGTTCATTACTAAACCAGCTTCGCTAATCGAGTTAACTGATTGGGAAACCTATATTAAAGAGAAATTACGTCATCCCCTTTACCGTTCAATTCTCAATAATGAAAGTCAAATATTTGGCACCTCACTCCGAGACTTTTGGATCAAAAACAAAGAAGATATTGAAAATCACCCCGCTGACCCCTTCATGTGGTAAACTAAATCCCAATATTAAACGGAAGCTATTTTTCACCAAATTCTCCTTACAATTTTACTCAGCGTATCGAAATCATTTTGAGTGTTTAGGTTGTGTTGCGGGGATAGCATTGGGACATTGAATTTGGCTCAAAAATTCAAATGCTACCCCATTCAAAACTATTTTCTCTCTATTTCCCTAACTTAATTTCTAAGGACTTGATCCCCTTAGACGTGATGTCTGATAAAAAATCCCAACATCTGTAAACTCTTATTTCATACCTTTTCTACGCTATCATTCACTTTGGTTCATGACCCTGAACTGATCCTTAAACTGACATTGTTTATGGAGAAATTTCCATTGGTTCCATCGGCAATATTTGCTTGACCCGAGCTTGTTTTTGTTGCTACAATAAGTAGTGTATATTGATTTCGATGACTGCAAGAACAGAAGAAATATTGTTGAGCGATCACTCTCTTTTGAGGACGTTCCACGCCTTAATTGGAACGAAGCATTAATCATTGAGGATACACGAAAAGAATACGGCGAAAAACGAATGATTGCGATTGTGCCTGATGAAAAAGGTGTGGTGCATATCGTAGTCTATACACGGCGAAGAAATGTATACTGGATCATCAGTTTTCGCAGAGCCAATAAAAGAGAAAGGAGAATGTACGATGACAATAAAAACCAATCCGGAGAAACCTGACAAAGAAAGCCCGGAACTGAGTAAGGACATATTTGCACAAGCCCGACCGATACAGGAGGCAGATCCCGACCTGTTGCAAACAATGAAACGACTGGGAGGCAGGCCTAGGCTTGAGAACCCGAAACAACATATTGGCATGCGTCTTGATGCCGATATTGTGGCATGGCTTAGATCACATAAGGGATACAATGCTATTGTTAACGATACGCTACGTAAGGAAATGGAAAGAGGGCCGCGTTAATCAAAATGTATAATTGAAGGATTGCCAGACCTTCTTTATACCGATGTACCGAATAGTGACGCTCATATAGAGCTAAACAGCTTAAGTCTCCATCTTTGGTAAAATACCAATCGGTCATTCCTTTATCCTTTAAAACAGTGTCAATTGCTGTGATGATAGCTTGGTATTATTCTCAATTTCCTTTGGTTCCACAGATGGCTTTTGTCCGGGGGCTTCATTCCAGATTGCTGATTCTTCTTTTTCAATCGGAATAATACCCACACCATCGGTATTGATGCGCCAACCACCATACCACTCCATGCGCAAACTATCCATCCAAGCTACTTCACCAACTAAGCCGTTGAAGAAAAAATTGAGTACAGACATCTTGGCGCAGGTTCCTGAGTTGTCTGCACCATAAAAATAGTTTTTATGGTTTCGCTTGGCAGCCTGTAGCAACATCCTTGCGGATCCGCAGGCAGGATCAAAAAATCTCTTCCCTTCTATTTTACCATGTCTGTTGAGCATTTCTGACAGAAAGCTGCAAAGGTGTTCTGGTGTAAAATATTGCCCATTTAAACCGCGGGTAATTTCCTGCATGAAAAACTCTCCGAGTATATCGCTGTACGGGTTGTCCAATACATTTAGTTGCAGGTATGCCATGCACTCAACAAAAAGCTCCAGTTCTTCTTCGCTGTATGGCCCTGTGGCATTTAAATACAGTGTTTCATTATCCGCGTTTTGCTCTCTCAATCGGCTTCGTAAATTGTCGCGATGGTAAGAGCAAATACCCATGGTAAGGAAGTCATTAAACACCTTGCTAAGACCATATTTTATTCCCAGGTGCTTAATGTTCTTGGCTAGTCGGTTGAAATTTTCAGTCATTCAATTGTCCTTTCAATAAAATAGAAAGCGGAGCAGGTATCGGACCTGCTCCGCTGGTCTGTTATGCATCATGGTTGATTGGAAATGCACGCAGGGCAATTCGTCCGTCAACATCAGGTAAAACAGGTACTACACTGTTTGACCAAGAAATGTAGGGCTTCCGGCTTTCTCTGCCGGTTTCATCCCAGCCAACAGCGACTTCAATCTGGCTGGTATCCCTGACAAGCTGTCCAAGCGGACCTGACTTATAAAATACTTTGTCCTGCACCAATCGCCAGGTTGGCTTTTTCTTCTCTGTTGTTTGTGTTTGGGTAGTCATCGTTTTTTCCTTTCTGTTAATCTGATGCCTGATTGCACCTGTAAGCCCACCCCGTTGAGGAGTGGGCTTTATGCTGTAATCAGTTGTGGGGCTGGCTGTCTTTCTCTTCGTAAAATGCTTTAGCTTCATCAATAAGGTTCTCTAATTGACGCAAGGCTCTAGCATGTACTTCGGACACGGTCTTTTCAGTAACTCTTTTGACCAGGGTTGCGGCAATACCACCTTTTTCATAGTCCCCGAAAAGCATGGTGCTTTTAGTGTAAAAACCACCTGTATTTTTAATATAGAAAACTCTGGCAAATGCGGCTAAACCACCGGAAACTTTTCTCGTTTCTAATTCCAGTACTCTTTGACCTTCTTTCGTTTGACATAGTTCAACGGTGCTTGCTGCCGTCCATCCGTTGAGCCCCTTTTTTGTTTTTACTTCATAGTTCATTTTACTTTCCTTTCGGTTGTTGGGTTCGTAAACGCCCCCTTGGGGTGCGCTTATGAACCCTTGCCACGCGGCGAGCGGGAGATGAGCAAATGTCCAATGAACAAGCGCGAAACAATCTTTTCGTTTTTGGGGGACCGTGAAACGGTGGAACCGAAAACGAAAGATTGTCTGTGCGGCTTTTAATTTGACATGCGCGAGGGGGAACCCCCTAAAGCCATTAAAAAACTTGTAATCCGTTGCTTGATGATTACTCCTTGCATGTCTATTCTCATATTCAATTGCCTGTAGTTTTTGATACTTCAATTCACTGCTGGCCTTAGTTTGCGGTATATACCTTCAATGGTATTTTCAAATCGCATCAATTTTTCACCTATTTTATTTCTCTGGTTTGTAATACATCATTCCAATCGTCCCCTTTGTTAGGGGGGCTGTGTCGATTAATTAATCCTGTAAATTTTATCTCATCTAATGATTTGATTAGTTTGTCAGTCAATTTGTCTCCACCTGAATCATTGTCGGTAATGAGCAAAACACTGGTAATTGTTGAATTTGTGGTGATATATTTTTGCAATACAGTTACTTGTTCCGGCGAAAGGCCGCCACTTGTGGCTACATAGAATGCATTGGCATCCGGATACAATTCATGATAGCTCATCGCATCCATTGGGCTTTCGGCTATGACTATTTTACTGTCATCCGGCAAAATATTTGACCGCCACGCCGTTTTCCGGCTGCCTCGTACAAATAATTTGACACCTATATTGCGCAATTCCAAACCACAAACCCTGCCTGACTGCTCATGGGGAAAAACGGCATTTGCGTAACTGTCTTGGTAAATCCTGTTTCTAAACCGGGTTGATTGTAAGGTATTGGCTGTAATTCTGCGACTTGTCAAATACCTGTGAGTTTTTACCACTACGCAGTTGTTAAACATGCGGATGATACGCTCGGGATTGTATTGTTTTTCTTCTATCCCCTTGGAATACAGTGGTAGTTCTGGCATGTGGGGTTTACCATCAAGCAGTACTTGCAGTTCACCGGCAATCTCAAACAACGATTTCTTGGTTCTGTTATGAATAAAATCTATGATGGTGCCATTGTCATCATTGTCATAGACGGAGAAATATACCCAGGTTCCGTTTTGTTTTGAGATAACTATTTTGTCGCTTGTGCCATACCGCATGCTGATAGAGTTGCTGGTACTTTTCTTCGGCTCTACCTCAAAGCCCATTTGTGCCGCATATTGTGCGAGGTTTATTTCTTGTTTCATGCGGTTAAAATCCAACTTTCGTGTTGTAGATGACATAACTACCCTCTTTCCCGTGTGTTTAACTCATTCAGGTAGGCTACTGCACTTGATGCATTGGCTGATGCTTTGAGTACCAGACCGGCATCATCTTTGAGCAAACGCAACCAGCTTTTGATATAGATTGCATGGTTTGCTCTTGATGGTTGGCTTAATCCATACTGGGCACACATGAAGGCGGCACCCAATTCTGCCACCAGTTCTTCATAGGCATAATCCTTCTCAGAAGTATGTCCGTTTGCGATTGGCCGGCTGAGCCGGTGGTTTGCACCTGTCCAATGCGTGAGCTCGTGGAGCAATGTTGCATAATAGTGTTGGGTGGCACTGATTGTTGATGAATTGTAGAAAAGTGCCGTTTCCGGCATGTTAATGTAATCGCCTGCCAAGCTGTAAAATGCTTCATCTCCTCCATGTCTAATATCGGCTCCGCTTTTCAAGCAAAACTGTTCGACTAAATCAATGCGTTTTACTTGATCTTGTTCTGGATGGCTCCTGGTTTCCAGGGCATTTTCTATGTTGAGATATCCGTCAACTTGATTGGCATTAAATACAGTATGCAGGCGCAACATAGGCACCGTTAACTCTGTCTTTTCTCCTTCTGCATCTTCTGTTTGTTTTGTAAGGTTTTTGTAAAAAAGTATCCGGCAACCTTTTTCTCCTTTTTTTACTTGTGCTCCTGCATTTTTCCATTGGTTGTAGGTGGCCCAGTGGTTTGAATTGTATTTACGTGTTAGCTGGGCTATCCAAAGAGTAAGTACATTTCCGCCATGGTAATTGCAATTTGTTGTTGGGTTGGCTGGCAAACCCTGTGATACAAGCTGTGCAAATGGGGGTTGGTAATTGTTTTCATCTACATTTTCTAACAAATCAATTATTTGATTTGTTATGGCTTGTTGCATTTCTTCTTTTTGTTTCCCTGCTTTCTCAATGGTCATCTTGTTCCCTTTCTCTATTGGTTATGGGTTTTTGGTGCATTCCATCGAAGCAGCAGCGCTGCTGCGGTGGGGCGCGTCCATAAAACCCGTGCCAGCCCAAAAAACGGGGGGAAACTGAGTCAAATCATACGAACTGCATTTATGCAGCCCGGGCAAAAGAGTTTTTAAAATAGGAGCTGCTGCACCGCATTTTTAAAACTGTTTTGCCTTCGGATTTGACGCAGTTTAGGGGGTATCCCCCACTTTGTTGTTGTCAATTATATGTTTGGAATATGGCCCTCAGTCATCATGGAACAGAAATGGTCTCTTGTTACAATCAAATGGTCGTGTATGGGTAGTTCCAGTGCTTTACCCACTTGCATGAGCTTTTCTGTAAGTAGCACATCCGGTTTACTTGGCTTGAGATTTCCTGATGGATGGTTGTGCGCTAAGATAATTCCGTTGCCTCTTCGAATGAGTGCAATGGAAAAAATGAGCTTTGGATCTACTATGGTTGTGTTGTACCCGCCTTGGGATATTGAAGCGTAAGACATAATGCGCATTTGGGTATCTACCAATAACATCATGCATTCTTCTCTCAGGTCAATTTGGTTCAAATCCCAAATTTGCATAAAGATCTTATAGGCGTCCTTTGGTTCGTGAACCGCCGGACGGTCTTGTGGCTTTACTTTGTTTTGATAAACCAAACGGACTTCTTCAAATTCAAAGCGTAGAAAGTCTTTGGGCAGTTTATCGGCTTGCGGGTAAGTTGGGTCTTTTTTTGACATGTATTTACTCCATTTGATTTGGTGACTTTGCGATTTTCCAAAGGGCTTATTCCGGACTGTTCGTCGGTTCTGCCTTTGGGGATTTAAGAAGGACTTTGTAGGCAAATAAGGTTGATGCCTGTTTTCTGTATCCTTCAGCTGTTTCAAATGTTTCTGATCTGTCTTCTCCTTTTAAGTAGGCCCAATCGCCTTTTTTCAATGTTTTGGCTACTTCAAAGGCTTCTTTTAAATTGATTGAAACCAGGGCATTGATGTAGTTGGTGGTGGTTTTGATTTCACCTTGCTGGTCCTTATAATTCTTGTTACATGCTATGGTGAGTTTTGTATATTTTCCTTGACCTACAATTTCTGCATCTCGTACCAAACGTCCGGTTTTGGTACTGATATTGGTATCGCTAAAAAGTTTCTCATCGCCAGTATTTTGGCTTTTCTCATATGTATCAACAGATTGGTTTTCAGACATGCTTGGTTTCCCTTCGTTGTTTGAGTTTTGATATAGTTTGGGTGTGTGTTTATCTGGACTTTTCAAGGCAATGTGATGCCATTGAAAACATATTCACATAATCGGGCTTTCGACCTGAAAGCAGAAAGGTGAGTACTTCGAATGAATATTCATCCAAGGCATGGTGCCAGTCTATGGGTAGGTCGCCTGACAGATCTTCCAACGCATCAAATACCCGTGCTGCATCTGCGCATAAGGTCCATATGGTTTCGTCACGATTGAGTCTCCCTTGGCTCAGGGCGTATTCAATTCGTGGTTTATGTGCGGTGTTTTTATTTAAGTTGGCTGAAATTTTGGCTACTATTTCGCCATAGCATAATGTGTTGTGCATGGATCCCCCTTTTTAAGCAGTTACACAGTTAAGTTTTGTAGGATTAAATTCCTACAATTTGAATATTTCGGAGGCTAGATGAATGTTATGGGGGTTGTCCAGAAAATTATTTTTTGAATACTTAAGTGTGTGTCATTACCACACTCCTTTAAAGAATTCAGTCATGGTTAGGCCATGAATTTTTACCAATCGTTTTAAGCTGGAGTATTTAAAATCAACTTTATCTTCTTCAAGTCGCCAATACTGCTTTGGTTCTAACCCGTTTTCATCAGCAAAATTTCTATAGTTCCCAAAGCCTTTGGCCAGACGGAGTTGTTTCAGCTTTTGACCAACTGTTAAAAGTTCTTCTGTATTTTCTGTGATGCTAGATTTTTGATCTGCCATTGCGGCGGCAAGGACGTAATTCAGTCAATTAATTTTAGTGTCACGCATGCCGCATAATTTCTTTTTCTTTACTTTAGCGGCTCCAAAGACGCTGACATGATTTGGTATAATTCCGTACGCTATAATACAGTAAGAAACTTGCAATCTGAGAGTGAATTGTGGTATAAAACACATATTAGCCAAAGGATTAGAGCTATGAAAAATCAATTTAAAGCCGCTGCGTTGTCTTTAGTGATGGCTGTCGCCCCTGCGCTTACGTTTTCGCAGCAGGGCAATCCGGTGAAGAAAGATCCGCAAAAGGTGGAGACACCTGATGTGCTACATCATGGCGGATCGATATCGGGTAATGAACGACCGGACGACATGACGGGCAATATCGATACGTTGGAGGGTAACGGCACCGCCGCCCCCGCGGATAGCCTGCGCGCCGGTTTCTCGGAAAACGCCGACAGCACGAGCGGTGAGCCGGATAAAGCGGAGGAATACGCGAAACGTAAAGCCAATCTGCTGGCCAATCCTGTGCAACAAGGAACACCTTTTGACGCCGAAACAGCATCCGGAGGTGCTAAAATCATTGCGCTTCATATTTCCGGCGGTTTGCAAAATGGCGGTTATGCCGCCGAACAATATGCCATTATGTTGGAGGCCATGTTCAAAGACACAGACTATGTGGATCACCCGACCCAGATCGTCGTATTCTGGGAGGAAACCGGAAAAGACCGATCTACAGTTATGTCGGTGGAAATTAATGGACGCGGCTTAAGGGATGTAAATGATCATACTAAGATAGCAGTCTTTACACCCAACCTTTTTGTGACATCCGGAACGATGAAACAGGTTGCCGACAGGTACTACACAGAGACGAATACCGATTTGTCTTACCAACCGGCCCCGTCACAATAATTCCTAATCCTACATACTGGGCACCAAAGGCTTCACGGCCGCGCCCGGTGCCGGGTCTTCCATTTTCGGTTTGATATCCAAAACCGCCGCAACCTTGTTGAACGGGCTGGTGATGGATGCCGTATTGGTTTTTTCATCCGGATCGACCATTTTGGCCACCGAAGTTTTGGATGCCATTGCCGCAAAGGGGCTTGGCGCGTTAGGTGATGTTGCAACAGTATCGTATTCGTCATACTCCGTATTAAATCCTGAATCGGCATTTTCCCCCAGTGTCTCATTTTCTTCGGATTCTCCCCAATAATCAATTTCACCCCTATATTCTTCCCGCGCTTCGTTTATATCCAAATGATTTTCTTTGGCCTTACTCTCAAGGTCTTTAAGCCGTTTTTCAAAGACTTTCAAGGTATCTGCGTCATCTTTGAGTTGCGGATTCTGCTCGATTTTGGCCTGATACTCATTGTTGATGGCCTTAAAGTCCCTAAACAAGTTCTTCTGGGTATATTGCTCTACAATAACCTGCTTTTTGGCCATGTCGATGATTTCATCATCAGTCAGCCCATCTGTATCCTTGCCGACTTCCTGAAGAATTACAGTCATCGCCGTAATATCTCCACTTTTCAAGGCATCCTTTAAATCTTTTTCGCGCTTTATACTGGCGGCCAATTCTTCGAGAATTCTGTTCATCTCCGCGCGGATCTTATCCAGCTCGCGGTCAATCTCGTCCAAAGTCATGGCAAGTTCGGCTTCGCGGCGCTTACGTTCGTATTTGTTATCGTGTCCGCCGTTTTCAACGGCTTCGGCGGTGGTGCTGGATGATTGCAAGCGCCCCGGCGCAGATTTTTCACCATCCTGCGCATATCCTATGTCTTTATGAAGTTCGCTTTCCAGACGAGCACGCCCATCATTGACGCGCTTTTCGTCCTTGATGTCTTCCTTACTTTTTATGTTGTCATCTATTGTATCGTCAGACATGACTGAAATCCCCATTGGTCCCCTTTACCATCTTTAGTATGAGGTAAAATGGTTAAAAAAACGTCAATGAATGAAGGTTATTTTTCTATTTGAAATCAATAATTAATGGCGCTCTATTCATGTTGGATTTAGCTCAAATTCATCTAAAATTCTATCTATTCAGGGAAACGGCACGCCCACTGCCGAAAATCAAGCTGTTAAGACATTCTAAAGGAATATGGGGGTACAATATGATGGGGTAAGGCAATAACTCAGCAGGGAAAACAGGTCATGTTCAGAGTATTTCTTGAAGAAACCGTTGAAAGTTATTTTCAGACAATACCGGCACGACTTAAAGCACAATGTTTAATTGATTTGGGACGGATCAGACAAGATGGGTTGACGATCATCTATCCTGGCAACCTGAAACTAATCGATGACCAGAATTTTGAATTGTTTTGTGCCGATGAGGTGCATGAAACCTGCTCTCAAAACCGAGTCGCTATGAATGGTTATATTGAAAGTTCACAAAATGGGCCTTCAAAAATTTATTTTACGTCCATCCGGTGTTTTGTCGGTAGTAAGCCAATTGGGCCGTGGTGGGCGAAGGACGCTACAAAATATAAGTTTTCAGAATTAACTGCGTCCAAGCTCATAAAGTATAAAAAAGAGCGGTTTGTGAAACCCCATGTGGAATATTTATCAATTAGCCCACCGATTAATCCTTTTTCTACGGGACATGGATTCCTTAAACGAACATTCTTTAAGGATTTGAAACAAATTGAGATGCATTTTGATCATCGACAAACGCATGGAAGCTTTATCGATGTGAACACGTCGCGTTGTTATCATGGTGTAAATCACGTAAAACTTGACCCGGTGGCACTTGAAAAAAATGCCTGTTCGCTCACCAACTTATTGGATGAGCTGAAGAAGGAAAAAGGGCGGAATTTAATTCTTGTGAATTTTATTGATGAAACTGACAAGTTTTTTCATGCACAGCTTCATTTGTTTATGGCTATGACGCATTTTCTGAAATTCAGATACAAGGATGCAAATATTTCTATTGTTGATGTCATTGTCAGAGATAAGTTTGGTACTTATTATTACGAGGAAGACTATTCAAAATTCCGCGCGCTCACCCCCATAGAATGGGGGGTTGATTTAAGACCTTTTTCAATGCTTCTGTTTTGTCCGTTTAACAAATCGACCAATCGTCAAAACGTAGTGCAGCTTGAACCAATGTGTTACGAAACGTTGTATTTCGATTTATTTCATAAATGCCGTGAGGAGGAAATGCCTTTAGAAGACAGAAATATTGTCTTTCTTAAAAACAGAGATGTAATAATGCATGAAATTTATGCGTCACTGTTCAGTATTGCGCCGATAGGGATCATTGAAGTAAAGGACTTACGTGGCAAACCTGAGTGCCTTGTAAAGGACGCCATGAAATCACTGGCAAAGGATGCGGTGGTTGTAAGAGTAAATGGCAGCTTTGATGCGCTTGAAAATGTAAAAAAACCGCTTTTTCATACTTGGGTGTCTGGATACCCGTTTATTATTATTGTCTTGGCCGATGGTGATGAAGAGGAGGTTGCAATTCAATGCGACTTTTTTACACAGTGCTTTAGTTTAAGCATTGGATATGACCTGAGATACAAAGTGGAACAGGTATACGACCATTTAATTCTCAAAGATCTGCCCGGCAACAGAACGATAGACAATTTATATTCCGGATATGATTTATACATTAATG
>WGNN01000129.1 GCA_016124515.1 bacterium | reverse complement strand
ATAGCGCGTCCATGTCGTACACCTACAATGCCATAGGCGATGCCAATATGTTGCTCAATAATTTTGAAAGGGCTAAAATGGCCTTTAAAAAGGCCACCAAAATTGCTTCACAACAAAAAGACATTTATGTTGTAGCAGCTACCCAAAAGAATACAGGCGATAGTTATTCATCGCTACACCAATACGATAGCGCCATAGTTTACTACGAAAAATCACTGGATAACTGGAAGGTGGTCAGCGATAAATTTCAGCAATTGCACACCAATATATATTATGCCCAAGCCCTGATGCATACCGACAAAAACCAACAAGCCATACTCATACTCAATGAAGTATGGCAGCAATTGGATTCAACAGACTTCATACAGCTAAAAGATGAATGCTTGCACCAATTATCTAAAGCCGAAGCCATTAGCGGTAATTATGAAAGTGCCTATAATAACCTGTTGCGATTTGAAGTATTGCACGACACGCTAGACCGCCGCCTGCGAAAAAAGGAAGTAGCACAAATGCAGGCCGAATTCAAAACCAAAGAAATGGCACAAGCCAACAAATTGCTGAAAGCCAACGCAGACAAAAACCGCATTATCTGGATTTGCATCGCGGTATCATTGTTAGGAATCATATTAACCATGATTATTATTCAGAAACAAAGAAAACGCGCCCACCAAACAATTGTGAACAACCAAAACCGCATATTTTCTATTATAGCGCATGATTTAAAAAACCCAATTGGCGCATTGGCTCAATTGCTAGAAATGCTACGTGAAACCAATGCCAATGACCCTATAATAAAAATGGCGCATGACTCTGCCGACGCCACCTACAAGCTTTTGGAAAACCTGTTGTTATGGGCACGCTCCAAAAGCAGCATAGACCTTGATGAAAAGAAAGAGCACTCGGTATATGATATAGTCCAAGGCACTTTGGAACTATATAAGTCGGCCGCCCACAACAAAACCATTGAGCTTGAAAATAAACTCAGCACTGACATTCGCCTGAAATGCCATAAAAATATTATGGAAACGGTATTTAGAAACTTGCTGAATAATGCTATTAAATTTACCCCGAAAAACGGAAAGGTAAGTTTTGGCGGACACATTACAGGCAAACTTCTACACCTTACAATAACGGATACGGGAATAGGCATTGACCCTAAAAAGCTGCAAAAATTTTATGATGAATTCAGAATATACTCCACCAAAGGAACCGACAACGAAGATGGTACAGGAATGGGGCTCAGAATTTGTGACGACTTGATACAAAAAGAAGGAGGCGAAATGAAAATAGAAAGCGCCCCCGGCAAAGGAACCACAGTACATATATTTTTACCAATTAAATAATTACATGAAATTAGGATTACTGAAAGAATACAAAACCCCAAAAGACGTACGCGTAGCGCTTACACCGTCACAATGCCATCAATTGATGGAAACCCACCCCAACTTGCAAATAGTGGCTGAACCCTATGCCGAGCGATGTTTTACTGACAGCGAATACACGGCGCAAGATATCTCCCTACAAACCGACCTGAGCGACTGCGACATGCTGTTGGGTGTGAAAGAAGTACCGGTAGAAAAACTTATTCCAAATAAAATATACATGTTTTTTTCTCATACCATCAAAATGCAGGCTTACAACAAAAAGCTCATGCAAAACCTGCTTGAAAAAAACATACGAATGATTGACTATGAAACACTTGTTGATGAAAATAATAATAGAATAATAGGCTTTGGCAAATGGGCCGGAATTGTTGGCGCCCACCATGCACTGTGTATGATACAAAGAAAATGGGGGCATACAAGCCTGAAACCGGCAAATGAATGCCATGACATGGAAGAAATGCTGTTGGGCTATCAAAATATAAAATGGCCACCGGTAAAAATTGCTGTTACCGGCACGGGGCGTGTAGGCAAAGGTGTGGCTACCATCTTGCATGCAGCAGGCATTGCCGAAGTAAGGCCTGAAGACTTTCTTACCAAAACGTACGACAAATGCGTTTTTACCATACTTGGCTCGCGTCATTTATACAAATCAAAAGATGGTTCGCCGCTCAATACCAAAGCTTTTCATGCTGACCCCACTATAGCGGAAAGTAATTTTACACCCTACGCAAAAGTGGCCGATGTGTTGGTAAACGGCATGTTTTGGGACTTCAGGGCGCCAAGGTTGTTTGAAACAAATGTCAATACACAAAATTTTCATATCAAATTGATAGCAGATATTACCTGCGATGTGGGTGGTTCGGTACCCTTTACCTTCAGGCAAACTTCTATAGACCAACCTTATTTTGGTGTTGACCTTTTGAGCGGAAAAGAATGCAAACCATTTACAACGCACAGTGTGGATATAATGGCCGTTGGAAATTTGCCCAATGAATTGCCGCGAAATGCATCGACTGATTTTGGCAATGTTATTTTGGAACAGGTAATTCCTGAAATGTTGAAACCCGAGACAAGTGAACTGCTTGCACGCGCCACTATTTGCCGAAATGGCCAACTTGCTGAGCGGTTCAAATACCTTTCGCAATGGATAAGCGAATAGCTATTGTAAATCGGCAATGATTATATTTTATGTTTATAACTAAAGTACGGGGTAAACTATAATATTCCCGTATATACTCCATAAACAAAAAGCCAAATTCGATAGCTCGTATATTGAGAGATACTATAATTCCCCTGATTTCATCTATAAGGGAACCTTCTTTATTTATGCAATGAGGACGGCTCTTTTTCTTTTTAGTGGAGGAATAATCGAAATTCCGCCCGGAACAAAAAGCTGTATGATCTCGTCTTGACGAGAGAGTTTTTTTTGTTCAGTCTCGCCAAGGCGAGATTGACTTTTTGGTACTTTTTGGTCAAGCAAATGCTTTAGCATTCATAAGCACCTTTAAAAAACAAACAGAACGCCGCGCATAAAAAGTACAAGAAAGGAGCAATGAGCACAACTTTCAGTAGGTAAGCTCTAAATTTGATTTTGGAAAATAAAAATTCAAGTCATAATCCTATTCAGTCCATTTTTCTTGTTGTATTTGAAACTGATATATGATGTTTAAGTGCGGGAAAATTGCGTAAAAATCTGAATATCAAGGGATTTTAAAACCCCCGTAACTTTATTTTATAATTTTCTATTCTTCAAGTAAATAAAAAAGGTAGTTCCCTTATTCAACTCACTTTCTACCCGTATTTTCCCACCTAGCTGCTCTATCTGTTTTTTAATAATAAACAAGCCAAGACCTTTGCCACCTTTGCCCGAATGAAATACCTGAAACATACCAAATATTCGATCGCCAAATTTATCCATATCAATACCCAGGCCATTGTCTTCCACTTTCAGCAGTATCATATCATCAAGTCGCTTGGTGCTTATACATATTTCGCAATTGTGCAGTTCTGAGCGGTATTTAATGGCGTTGGTAATAAGGTTTTGGATGATACTTTTAAGGTGTATTCTTACATAAACCACCGTTTCTACTGCCAAATAAAGCACAATTTGAGCTTCTGATTCATTTATGGGTTCAGATAATTGGGTGATTATATCAGTAATAACGGTATTAAAATTCAATTTTTCAAATGGAGATGTTGAGCGTTTTTGCAAAGCGATTACATCCATCAGGTCGTGTAGGGTTTCATATAACTTGCCCGATGTAAGGTCCAGTTTGTTGAGCAAAGCCAAATTATGTTGCGTCATACCATCTCTGTCAAACATTTGGAGCAGTGCATTGAAATTGATGACCGGCGAACGCAAATCGTGCGAAGCAATGTAGGTAAACTGCTCAAGCTCAGTGTTTTTTGTTATCAATTCAGTTTTTTGATCCAGCAATTTCTGCTCAGATTGCTTCAGGGTGTCTATATCAGAAATAACACCTTCAAAAGCGATAATTTCATCCTTATCATTATAAACGGGCACGCTTTTAATATCAACCCAAATGAGCTTTCCATCGGCTTTGCGCAATTGGCATATTATACTTTTTTGCCACTGACCTTTTATAAAGTAGTTGCCAAAAATATTTGCCAGTCTTTTTTCAAAAAATATATGTTCAGGGTACTTTCCTAACCTGTACAGCTCTTCGGGTTGGTAGCCAAACATGTCTTCAACCACGGGGCTCACATATTCCAATTGCAATTCAGGGTGTACGGCAAACCTGAAAATAACATTTGGCGAATTCTCGGCAAGTCGTCTGAAACGGTCTTCGCTTTGCTCAAGTGCGGCCATTGCATTTTTCATTTGTGTAATATCTTGCACTATTCCAAAAAGATTGTCAATTTCTCCAACTCCGTCAAGCGAAAACCTGAAAATTGACCGCAATGATTTTCTATTGCCCTTGCCGGTAATTACCTCATACTCTATGGGTTCTGATGTTTTGTTTTCTACAGATGATAACCAATGATGGTTCACTTTATCTTTGTCTTCAGGCACTACATGGTCCAGCAAAAGATACATATCGGCATCCGCTGATTTGGGTATTTCAAGCAAATTGTACACCTCATCAGACCAATATAGTTTGTTCATTTTATAATCAAGTTCCCAAGCTGCAATTTGGGCAATGGCGGCTGCCTCCTTAAGCTTCATTTCACTTTTGGCAAGCTGTGCAAGGGCTTGTTTGCTTTTGGTAATATTTTCAACTACCGCCATTATTATTTCATTACCCTGCTTGGTAGGCTTTACCTTTCGCAGTGAAATACGAAGGTCTATGGCATCGCCGTTTTTCTTATAAAACTTTCGCTCCAACAGGTTGTTTTCTACTCGCTTAAAACGTAGGCGCCGTTCTTCATCAGTTATTTTACCCAATCCGGCAGGATTAAATACATCAAATGGCTGACCCATAATATCATCAAGACAAAAATCAAAAAGATCGCACAATGCTTGGTTGGCCGTAACCACCCGGTAGTTTTCGTCAAAAATGGCGACTCCTTGAATGGCATTGTCAAAAACACCTTTAAACATGGCCCTGCTTTCTTCCAAATGCAATTGAGCCATGTATTCATGGGTTATATCGCGGGTAATGCTCAGGGTTAGGTGTTTATTAGGCTCGGGAAGTCGGGTGGTTTGTATTTCGGCCCAAAAACTGCTGCCGTCCTTTCGCAGGTGCTGCGTTACGTGCCGGTATTGCTCCCGTGCCGCCAAATTATTTACAATTCCCTCATAATAATCTCGCGCATGCCGCCCATTGTCAAGCACTTCAGGAAAGTGACCCGAAATATCGATTGATTTAAATTCGCTCTCGGTATAGCCGGTCATTCGCAACAGCACCTCATTCACCATTAGCACCCGCTCGCTGTGGTTGTCATACACCAGCACCCCATCAATTGAGTGGTTGAACAAACCATCGAGAATGGCGGGTTTCGTATCGTTTTCCCATTCGTTTTTTGGAAAAGGATGTTTTTCCTTTAACATATAAAGATGTACAACTTCCTTATTTCCAACCGCTTTCTTCACAATTAAATCGTACCAACTTACTTGCTCTGAATGCCCCTTAAATGTAAGTTCACCGCGGTATTCCCCTTTTTTTGACAATTGCTCCAATACTTCCAACCATAGCAAGTCTTGCTTTTGACCTATCGTTTCAGCCACAAACAAATTGGCAGGCGATTGTTTTGGTTGGGGCAAGGCATCGGCTTCCATTCCAAAAAGTGCCGCAAACTTTCGGTTTATTTTTAGAAAGGTCACATTTTCGGCATCAGCCACAGCCATTCCATCCGATGATTCGTCGAATAAAACGTTTGAAAAAGCAGCTTCAATCCCGTTTTTGGCCAAGTCCATAGCATGGTCGTTTAAAAAATATCCTTCGATTAAAGACAGCAAGATGCAGGAAATAACAAGCTTACCATCTAATTAGGCCGAAAATTCGATGAAAAGCGGGAAGTTTTAAATGCAAGACCAAATAATAGCATCCAATTGTCTAATGCTTTGAGATATAAATCAAAGGACAATCAGCAGAAAAAGGCGCATTTTCAGGCAAAAACACATCATTCACATACATTGCCCACCTTGCTCGGACAATAGGTTATTTCATATGATGCTATTGCAAAAAAACACATCCTCACTTTACCAACCGAACCATGTAACCTACTGACCGGGAACCTCGTTTTCACAACTCACATTTTTTTAGGTTACCTTTCGGGCGCCGCCATACCATAGAGCAAATTGGTGATAATGAACCGCGATGACAAAATATTAAAACATTTGCAGCGCAATGAGCTGAACAAGGCCGCCACACTGCTCTACGGCTATTACGATTCGGTGAGCTACCACGCGGTGCTTGCCAATGGCGGAACTGAAGAAGACGCAAAAGACATTTTTCAAGAAGCTGTATTGGTGCTCCTACAAAAAGTTGTTGACGACCAAGAGCGCATCAATTGCAGCTTAAAAACCTATCTCACAACAGTTTGCCGCTACCAATGGAACAACAAACGCAACAAACTCAATTTTAAAAACACCACAAGCAGCTACAATTTCTCAATGGAAAGCGCAGCTGATGAAAGCAAGGATTTTGAAAGCGAAGAAGCCCAATTTGCGCTGATTGAAAAGGCACTCAACAGCATTGGCGACAAATGCAAAAACCTGTTGCAGTCATTTTACTTGCTCAACCAAAGCATGGAACAGATTGCACAAAAATTTGGCTTTGCATCGGTAAACTCTGCTAAAACGCAGAAATACAAATGCATAGAGCGCGCGCGGGCGGAGGTTATGAAGCAAACTGAATTAAAAAAAGTGTCATGAGAAAGGAATTGGAACAAATAGCGCTTATTGAAGCTTACCTGAGCAACAAGCTGCCACAGGAAGAAAAACAAGCATTTGAATATAGAATGGCAACAAGCAGCGAACTGTCTGACAAAGTTGATTTCCAGCGAAATATGCAGCGTCAATTGCAACGCGAAGCCATGATTGCTGCCTTGGCCACCGCACACCAAAACTGGCAATCGCAGCCGTGGTTAATCAGGTGGTTGCGCGGACGCTCATTTTACTTTTACCTGAATACAGTGCTCGTGGTAGCAGTGGCAGCTATTGCCTTGGTGTATGTATGGTGGAACCAAAACCAAGAGCCAACCGACAAAAACGCGGAATACCAAGTGGAATCCACTATACAAGCAATTGATAACCAAGAAATTGTCACCATAAGCCATACGGTGGAAAAGCTTCACTTTGCGAATGATGTTGAAGTAAAAAGCGCTGAAGCCACAAACGAAGATCCCAAAACGATAGTAGTTTCAAATTACCTTGCAAATAAGATGAATGTCATTGAGGAAGAAGCAACCTTTGCTAAATTAATGGCTATTTCAGACAGCACTTCCAGTGAAACCAAATACCGCAAACCTGTAAAATACCACTACCGTATAAGTGGTGCTAAAGGTGGACTATTTAAAGACCCCGAAAGTGGAACCACAGTAAAAATTCCGGCGGAAGCGTTTGTAGATTCAACTGGAAATACCGTGAAAGACAGCGTGGATATTTTGTACCGCGAGTACCGCAACCTGGGCGATATGGTGCTTTCCGATATTCCCATGCATTGGCTCAAAAAGGGGAACAACCATTACCAATTCAATTCAAATGGCATGTTCTCCATCACCGCAACGGCCGATACCAACAGCTTAGCGTTGGCCAAATCCATTACCATCAACTTCAAAACCAACGGTCAGCAAGACTCAAGTGGTTTCTACTATTTAAGTGATACCAAAAGTGCCTGGCAATTGGTTAAAAGCCTGCCGGCCTTGGGCTATTATGTTGGCAAAGACCGAACCCCCAACCTGACCGGCTACAGTGGCGAAGGGAGTAAAAGGTGGTCGCAACCCCAAAGAACAGGAAATGGCTACTACCGCTACGGTTTTTGGGGGCGCTTGTTTGAATACATAGACCAAGGCACTGTGTATGGCAACGATTCTGCCGCATTCAAACGCATTTTCAGTGAAAAAAAACTTATTAGATCTACCGGATATACCGATTCAACCTATGTGGTTCCTACAAAGCCCTCTGAAATGCAAAAAATAGGGGTTGACCGACTGGGTTATTACAATTACGATCAGTTGTTGCACAACCCCAGTGCCATCAACCCCGATGTGCTCAGCTACTTTGCCAACGGCGATAGTCTGGTACAAGATGTATATAAATATGTAGCGGTGGAGGAAGGGCTCAATGCCGCCTACCATTTTTACGGCAGCAATGTTTGGCTCAACAGCACCAAGGCCTACGATATTTTTGTTTTCACCCTAAGCGGCAAGGTGTATTTTGCTGATAGAAGGGCCTTTAGCCAAGCAAAAGCCACACAGCAAACCCTGTCATTAACCGTATGGGATGTAACGGAGCAACTCAACTGCCCCGACGATGTGAATGAACTGTTGAACGAAAGTGCCGCCAATTATAAAAAACACAAGGTCGAAAACAAACTACATAGTGCGGGGAGGTAGATGTATTCTTGTGGCAATAATCGAGTTTCTAAGAGATTATTAAATTGCCTTTTTATTCAGTTTTGTTTTGCAATAAGTCTTCCGCCAACATTTTCGCTTGGGTGATTACCGTGTCAACTGCTTTTTCTTGCAAGTCTGGTGGATAACCATGAAGTCTCAAAATCCTTCTGATATTCCTTCTCAATGCTGACTGAACACTTTCCTTTATTGTCCAATCTATCGTTGTGCTGTTGCGGACGGTTTTTAAAAGTTCTTGAGCAATATGTCTGAGAATATCGTCACCCAAAACGGCTACCGCACTGTTGTTTACTTCCAATGCTGTGTAAAACGCATATTCCCGGTAGTCCAATCCTAATTTATCGCCTCTTTTGTCAGCTTCCCTCATTTGTTCCGCAAAAGGAATTAGAACCTTTTCCAAAAATTCAACCGTGTCAATCATTCCGTTGTGGTAGCGTTTGATTGCATCTTCCAACATTTCGGAAAACTTTTTGGCTTCAACTAAGTTGATTTTCGTTCGTTTCTTGATTTCGTCCTTTAGCAGTTTCTTCAATAATTCGACTGCCAAATTCTTCTGTGGCAAGTCTTTCAGTTCTTGCAAAAAGCGTTCATCAAGGATTTCAATGTTCGGTTTCTTTAATCCTGCTGCATCAAAAATGTCAATCACATTATCGGCTGTAATGGCTTCTGAAATGATTTGCTTAATAGCCGTTTCCATTTCTTCATCAGTTTTACCAACTTCATTTCGGTCGGATATTTTTACCAACCTTGATTTGATTGCTTGAAACAATGCCACATCATCACGGATTGCCATTGCTCGCTCGTGTGGAACTGAAATCGCAAAAGCTTTCAAAAGGTTTTTTGTGTTCTCCGTAAAACTCTGCTCTCCGTTTTCCTGACTGAAAATGTAGTCAACGATTACAGGAATGAATTTGAGTTTTTCCTCTGGTGAAAGTGCGAAGAATTTACGCCAATCAAAATGTCTTAATTGATAGTCGATAGCTTCATGCAGTTCCAACATTTTAGCAACTGCCAATTCCTGGTCAAGTGTCGGTTTTCCTTCACCACCGCTTGCGGTGTAATCAGCTAAAGCAGTTTTCAATTCCTGTGCAATGCCCAAATAATCCACTACTAAACCACCTTCTTTGCCTTCAGTGAATACTCGGTTTACCCGTGCTATTGCTTGCATCAGGTTATGACCTCTCATGGGCTTGTCCACATAAAGCGTATGCAAACAAGGTGCGTCAAAGCCTGTGAGCCACATATCCCGAACTATAACCAATTTCAATGGGTCGTTCGGATTTTTCAATCGGTCGCCAATGGCTTTTCTTCTGGGTTTGTTACGAATGTGTGGTTGCATATTCAAGGCATCACTGCTGCTACCCGTCATGATTACCTTGATTGTGCCTTTGTCGTCATCATCTGAATGCCAAAGCGGACGAATTTTGATAATGGCATCATACAGTTCTACACAAATCCTACGGCTCATGCAGACTATCATGGCTTTGCCATCCAACACGGCATTGCGTTGTTCAAAGTGGTTGACTAAATCCTGTGCGATTTTTTCAATGCGGTTGGGATTGCCCACAATGGCTTCCAAACGTGTCCATTTGGCCCGCATTTGTTGGCGGTTGCTAAGTTCTTCGCCTTCGGTGAGTTCTTCAAACTGCTCGTCAATCGTTACTTTTTCGTCTTCTTCAAAATGAACTTTTGCCAAACGGCTTTCATAGAAAATCGGAACGGTGGCTTTATCATCAACGGCTTGCTGAATGTCGTATATGTCCACATAGTTTCCGAAAACGGCTTGCGTGTTTTTGTCGCCCGATTCTATGGGTGTGCCTGTGAAACCGATAAATGTAGCATTGGGCAAAGCATCCCGTAAATGTTTGGCAAAGCCATCAATAAAATCGTATTGGCTTCTGTGGGCTTCATCTGCCACTACCACAATATTTTTTCGTTCGCTCAAGGCTTGTATATCGGCACCAATGTATTCTACACTGGGTTCGTTTACCTCATTTCCATCCTGAATAATGTCCGCCTGCATGGGCATAAACTTCTGAATGGTGGTAAACACAATGCCGCCCGAAGCAACTTTGAGCAATTCACGCAAATTTTGTCTGTTTTCTGCCTTTTGTGGTTCTTGCCGCAACAATTGCTGACAGTTGGTAAAGGTCTCGTGCAATTGCTCATCCAAGTCGTTTCTATCGGTTAGGATTACCAAAGTGGGGTTTTCCATTCTTGGGTGGATAATGAGTTTCCCCGAATAGAAAACCATGCTCAAGCTTTTACCACTTCCTTGGGTGTGCCAAATTACACCGCCTCTTTGGTCGCCTGTTTCTGAACTGGCAATTACCGTGCTTTCCACCGCTTTGTTTACCGCATAATATTGGTGATATGCCGCTACTTTTTTGAGTGTTTTGTTATCGCTTTTTTCAAAGACGATAAACTGACGGATTAAATCCAACAAAGTGTGTTTGTTCAGCATGCCGTTGAACATCACCTGCATACCCATGTCCAAATGACTGGCTTCTGTTTTGCCGTCTTTGGTTTTCCAGGGCATGAACCGACCAAAACCGCTGGTCAATGTACCGCTTTGGGCATCCCAACCATCACTTATAATCAAAAGTTCGTTGTAAGTGAAAAGCGAAGGAATAGCTTGTTTGTAGGTTTGTATTTGGTTGTATGCCGATTTTATGGTGGCGTTTTCGTCCACCGCATTTTTGAGTTCTATCACCACCAAAGGCAAGCCGTTGACGAACAGAATAATATCAGGGCGTTTGTTTTGATTGCCTTCAATAACCGTGAACTGGTTAATGGCTAAAAACTCGTTGTTTTCAGGATATTCAAAATCTACGATATAGACTTTCTCGCCTCTGATACCGCTATCGGTGCGAATTTCCACATCCACACCATCGGTAAGGTATTTGTGGAAGGTTTCGTTGTTGATTAAAAGATTAGGGCTATCGGTACGCAATACCTTTTTCAGGGCATCTTCTTTGGCATCTTGTGTAATACTTGGGTTGAGCTTGTCTATGGCATCTCGTAAACGAGTAGTAAGCACCACTTCGTTGTACTGCCTTTCGGGGTGGTCGCCATCGGGTGAAATGTCTGTACCCAATATATAGCTATAACCCAAACTTTGCAGGTAGCCGAGTGCTATTTCTTCTATTTCGTTTTCACTAATGCTGTTTCTCATGCTATTTCTAATTGTCCGCTCATTAGTTTGGGTAAAAGCGTATCTCGGGTTTTACTTAAATGTGCTTCTTGAATTTCATTTTCTTGTTGCTTATCCGATAAACCTGAAATTACAGACTCAAATTGTTCCAAAATATTTCTATCGGGAAGAGCAATTTCAAAATCACAAATTCTTGTTGGGGAAGTATGCTTAACTGTCGAACCTGTTGCACTTCCCAAAACAAAATGTCTGTAATCATCTTGTCTCATTACCCAATACAGATAGTATTTCAAAGGCAAATCATCTTTTAAAAGAACTTTTCCTATTCGTTGATTATGAAGTAATCTCTTACCATCAATTTCTGGAACTAAAGCAGAGTAACCCAATGTGTCTCCTGCCTTGCTCAAATCAGTCATAGTGACGACCAAATCATTCCTTTCTAATATGTAAGCTTCTGGTACTTCACCATTGTAGTATTTGAATTTTGCGTTGTTGAACCCTCCACCAATTTTAAAATTGCCTGGTGTCAATAAAATATCATCTTGCTCAACTTCAGAGAAGAATTCTCCTTTAAAGGCGTAACCATGCTTAATTTCAATTAGGTCTGCTAATTTCACTTTGCTCCATCCTTTCGGCAAACCATCCACCAACTCGCCATCAAAGCCGGGAAAATTGAAATTGACAAACCACTCCTTGAAAATGGCTTGTGCCATGGCTTCCAAGGTTTGGTTCATTTGCACGTTGAGTTCTATTTTATCGTCAAGGGAAGTAAGGATTTGGGCGATTTTTTGTTGGGTGGGTAGGTCGGGGGCGGTGATTTCCAATTGTTCCAATGCAGACTTTTCTACTCTTTGTCTACCTGAAGTACCCGTCATCATCTGAATGGCATTGTTCTTAACAAATTCAGATCGAGATAGGTAATAAACAAAATCATTATCAGAAACATTTTCCTTGCCTCTAAAGACTAAAAACTCAGTCGAGCCAAATCCAACATTATCGTCTAGATTTTTTACTTGGCATATTTTTCCGTTTTCCAAGCAAGGTGTTATTCTGGCAAAAAGCGTATCTCCGTTCTTAAATTTTGAACCTCCCTTGAGCTCTCTTTTGGTGGATGGTAGAACATATTTGTATGTTGCATTCAAATCCTTCATTTCAACAAATGAGTATTCATTTCCCTGCTTCAGTGGAACTTTAGGATTTAATTCTACGAAATCCACCAACTTATATGTTTTCCAATCACTCATATCAATTCCGGTTCAAAGTTGGTTTCTGTAATATCTCTTGTTACTTCGTCTGCAAACACTGTCGTTGTTTTAACATCTTGCTCTTTTTTAACCCCGCCATCAGTATAGAAAATCTTGATTATTGAGTGCACGATTATGTTTTCTTCAAAATCGTCATTGGGTGGCATTCTTTCTATTTCAACGCATCTGTCAACAATCTCAAAGTTTTCAATGTTGTGATTGTTTCCGTCCAAAACGATTTCTGATTTCACTTTCAGGTGGTCGAATAGATAGTCTTTGAAATACTCGGTTTGTGTAAACTCGTAAATAGCTCGTTCCGTAATGTAGAGTTCGTAATCCTTTTGTATTTCGGCAATGGCGTTGTTTTCGTCTTTTTCAATGGCAATGCGTCGGTTCCATTTTGCTTTGAACTCGTGTTCGCAATTTGAGTAGTCGCCATCTTTGGTAATGAAAATCACTTTGTCATATTCGGTTACGCCATCAAAGTGCATCAGGCTTTCCCAAACTATATTGTCTTTAAAACCTGCATCCTTGTATTTGCCTGAATGGGCAAAAGGCAGTTTTTTGTTTTGGTCTTTCAATACCCGCACCATCATACTCTGCAAAACGGTGTTCGCCAATTCTTCATTTATTTCAAGTAGTTTGATTGCTTTGGTTGCCAAATATTCCTCTGCCTTTTCCTGAATGTAGCTGGTGCAGTCAAATTCTTCCTCAGGCAAGGCTATTTCGGGAATGTGTGGCATACCTGCCAAACGGGTTGCCAATTTTTGAAACTCTACAATATCGGTTTTGTACTGTCGGTGCTTTTGGTCTTTGAGTTCTTCAATTGCCCAAGTGGGAATAGCAATGTGAATGTCTTCGCTCAGGTCTTTGTCCAAAATAAATTCTTCCACCATCTGAAACGGTCGTCCAAACGCAAAGAAACTATACGCCACTTTACCTGCCTCTGTGCTACGCAAGGAGTTGGTGTCGAATACGATTAGGGTTTTTAGTTTGTAGCTCATTTTTCTTTCATTAACAATAAGCTGTTAGTCTTAGAATGTTCAACATTTGCAGAATTGAAAAAAGTGCATACATTTGTGCCAGCTCAGTAACCATCCCGAATAGGGTGTAAGAGTTAAAGGAGTTAAGAAGCCGTTTAGTGTTCCTAAGCGGTTTTGGCTTTTTTATAAGCTTCATATTCTTTCAATTTCTTTCTTAAGGTGTGGCTTAGCTTAATGTAGAAAGCTGTCCACAACAACAAATAATCCTTTCTCTTATTCAATACCAAAAGGTAGCTTTCGGTAACGTTCAGGATGTGAATTCTTGTATCTCTTCCCATTTCCTTTTCCCAAACCAAAAGTTCAGCATGTGGATGATTATCAATTTTAAATTTAGGAAACCGTATGCGCTCCATTCGCCTAATATCAGGTTCTCTGTTTTGCTCATCATCGCCTTGATGTGTGATGTGGTAAAATGTTCTACTTAGCCCATCTACTTCTGGATAGCGTGGTGCAGTAACTCTAATTCCTTCAAAGTGTGGATTGGACTTTAAAAAATGTGCCGAAAATACTTGGTACACTTCTTCAAAATAGGCTTCGAAATTTCCATTATAATCTTCTAAATAGAGCAGATCTGGAAATACTAATGTAGCTGCTAGACTCATATCGTATGCCCGTATTTTGATGATTCCCAAAGAAAAATGTTAAACTTCTGCTCACGGATTAAAGTAGATTTAGTCAATGAGTATTTTGAACGATGCTTGATATGATCTATTAGAATGTTTTTAGCCTTGCTATCGGTCAAGCCACGATTTACATAAGAAACCGCTCCGGTTAGTAGATCAGCAAGCTGTATTAGTTCGACTTCGTGAGATCTGACTTGCTGTACTTTTTTAATGATTTCTTTAGCATAATCGTACTTGTCATTCCTCAGAACATCTTCTAGTTTATGTACTTTTTCCCTGCTTCGACTATCTTTTATATCAATGTAAATATGGTGTGCTTTCTCAGGATTGAGAATAACCTTCAGCATACTGAAATACATTTTGTAATAAAAGGTATCGTGTGTATGATTGAATTTTTCATAATCTAATTTTGACTTATCGGGAACAAGTAAAACTCTGAAATGCAAATCATCATCAGCAAAAAAATAATCAATAACATCTTTGAAGTAATTGATTTTTGCTAAAGAAACTTTATTCCACTTTAACTCATAATAGGTGCGATTATCGTTTGGATTTTTTTTGTTCTTTGGGATAAGATTATGCTTTTTCTTCAATTCAGAAAGCCTTTGAAAAATTTCACTTTTCTTGCTTGCAGGGCAATGAACAGCACCAAGTGCCATTACCTTTTCTTTGTCATTTTCAAGGTGGCAGCTTTCGTCACAGTAGATATTGATTATTTCTCTCATATCTCAAAGCCTATTTTTGCAAGGTTTTGTTTTATCGCTTCATCCAACTCATTGGCTCGTTGCATTTGGTCTGAAAGAGTAGCGGTAAGCCATTGCATTTTCTCATCAAATGGTACTCCGTTTTCTTCGGCCTCTTTAAAGTCGATGTATCGCCCTGGTGTCAGAATATAGTTGTTTTTGCGTATGTCCTGAATGTTGGCAGACTTGCAAAATCCTGCTACGTCTTTGTAATCGGCATATTCCTCTTTACTTCGCCACTTGTGGTAAGTGTCCGAAATTTTGGCAATGTCTTCTTCGGTCAGTTCCCGTTGCTTTCGGCTAATCATAGTACCAAACTCTCGGGCATCAATAAAAAGAATTTCGTTGGTGCGGTTTCTGAATTTGGTGGTTTCGGTTTTGTTGCGAGCCAAAAACCACAAACAAGCAGGGATTTGAGTGTTGTAAAACAACTGAGAAGGCAAAGCCACCATACAATCCACCAAATCGGCTTCCACCATCGCTTTTCGGATTTCGCCTTCTGTGGCAATCTCTGAACTCATACTACCATTTGCCAAAACAATACCTGCCGTTCCGTATGGGGCTAATTTGCTCACGAAGTGTTGCAACCAAGCATAATTGGCATTTCCTGAAGGGGGAACACCATATTTCCATTTGTGGGTTTCGGCTTTGTTGATATTGTAATCGCTTACGTTGAAAGGTGGATTGGCAATGACATAATCCACTTTCAGTTCAGGGAATTTGTCGTTCATCAAGGTATCGCCCAATTCAATTTTGGCATCAATACCTCTAATTGCCAAGTTCATTTTTGCCAACTTGTAAGTGGTCGGGTTGCTTTCTTGTCCGAAAATGGAAATCTTGCCTTTGCGGTGTTCGTGCATTTCAATGAAGCGTTCACTTTGCACAAACATGCCACCACTTCCGCAAGCACCATCATACACCCGTTTTTCGGGTTCGGGTGCAAGCATATCCACCAAGATTTTTACAATGCTTTGCGGTGTGTAGAACTGTCCGCCTTTTTTGCCTTCGGCATCTGCAAATTGCCCAAGGAAATACTCGAACACAAAACCTAAAACGTCTTTGCCTTTTCCGTTTCCACCTTTGCTCAAAGTAATTGAGCCAATCAAGTCAATGAGTTCACCAAGTCTTTGTTTGTCGAGTGCAGGTCGAGCGTAGTCTTTTGGTAAAACGCCTTTCAAACTCGGATTATCCTTTTCAATGGCATCCATAGCATCGTCTATGTCTTTGCCTATTGTTGGCAACTTTGCTCGTGCCTGTAACCAAGTCCATCTCGCAGAAGGTGGCACATAAAAAATTCTGTCTGCTGTGTACTCGTCTTTATCCTCCGGATTAGCACCCGTTTCAGCTTCTATAGATTTCAAGTGCTGATACTGTTCGTCAAAAGCATCCGAGATATATTTTAAGAATATTAAACCCAACACAACGTGTTTGTATCGGCTGCATCCATATTGTTTCTCAGCTTGTCAGCAGCTTGCCAAAGGGTTTTTTCCAAGAGTAATTTGTCCGTCATTTCACAGGGCTTACATTGCCATAAAAAAGTCGAATTTAGATTTTTGCCATTAATGTTTAAGTAAAAATCTACACATCGAGCAGATGGCCATCTTCTAGCCTATCAAAAAAAAACCGCCCGAAGTGCGGGGCACAACGGGCGGTACATCTCATGGGCTTCTTTCAACCTTACTTGAGGTGTTTCAAGCTAAAAGTTAAAACAGGCTTATTAGAGTGGTTTACCACACCTTCAGCAATACTGCCCGAAAGCAGGTGGGCAAGGCCCTGACGGCTGTGTGTGGCTACCGCTATTAAATCCATGTTAAATTCTTCGGCAAAACTCAAGATACCATCCTCTTCGTCGCGGTGGTTGTAGATGTTGAGTGTGTAGTTTTCCATACCGTATTTTTTGGCAAACTCTTCCATTCGGCGGTTTGAGTCGCTGCTTATTTCAAAACGGTTGGGTGTGTTTACAAACAGCAGGTGCACTTTTGATTTGTAAGCTTTTTGGAAAGCTATCAATTTGGCAGCTACTTTATCGCTGTTTTCAGTAAAGTCTGAAGCAAATACAATATTGTTGGGGTGCGCGGTTACAGCACTTTCTTTTACAGTAAGTACCGGGCAATGGGCCAATCTTACAACTTTCTCAGCGTTTGAGCCTATCATTACCTCGGCCAAACCTTCGGCGCCTTTGGTACCCATTATTATAATGTCAATATTGTCAAGTTTCACTCTTTCGTTCACTTTTTCGTGAAGGAAACCAAGAGCCATTTCGTGGGTTATGGGAGCATCGGGATATTCATCCACCATTTCTTCAAGGTCGCGTTGCATTTTTTCAATCAACTTGATGGTGAAAATATCGTCGAGGGTATTGTTACCTGCCGAGCCACCTTGGGCGGTAAATTGGTTTCCGCCGGGGGCATCTACCACGTTGAGCAAAGTAATTTTTCCATCAAAGGTTTTGGCCATATCTACAGCCACTTTCAGAGCGTTTTCAGCTTCTGGAGAAAAGTCGGTTGGGACTAAAATATTTTTCATTGTCGTAAGATTTGAGACAAAGTTGGTTTGAGCACTTAGGGCAAACGATGACCTTTGTCATTTTAGCCACCAAGATAAAAAAAGCGGTTTTGCCTGCAAGACAAAACCGCTTTAATTTCATGTTTATTTTTCTTAATCTAGCTCAGGCTCTCTCGTGAGAACTGCTCCATGTTGGGATCAAGCACTGCTTCTTCGTCGTGTTTGTGGTCTTTAAGATGCTCAATTACATCTACATAAGGAAGTCCAAAGGCTTCGCTTACGGCTTTGTAAACCACATCGCCTTCCACTACGTTCAGGCCAAGTGCAAGCTCTTTGTTGTCTTCACAAGCTTTCTTCCAACCTTTCTCGGCCAACTGCAATCCATAAGGAAGTGTGGCATTGTTGAGGGCAATGGTTGAAGTATAAGGTACGGCACCCGGCATGTTGGCTACGCAATAGTGCAACACACCATCTACTATATAAGTAGGATCGGCGTGGGTAGTGGGTTTGCATGTTTCAATACAACCGCCTTGGTCCACCGCTACGTCAACCACCACGGTTCCTTCGCGCATTTCCTTAAGCATGTCGCGGGTAATAAGGTGTGGGGCTTTGGCTCCCGGAATCAAAACAGCACCAACAATCAGGTCAACTTTTGGCAACAGCTCGCGGATGTTGTATTCGTTTGACATCATGGTAGTTACGTTCTTCGGCATGATATCATCAAGGTAGCGAAGTCGGTCGAGCGAAATATCGAGTATGGTAACGTCGGCACCCAAACCTGCGGCCATGTGCGCTGCTTGTGTACCTACTACGCCACCACCAAGTATCATTACTTTGGCAGGCAATACACCCGGTACGCCGCCGAGCAAAATACCGCGTCCGCCCATGGGTTTTTCCAAAAATTTAGCTCCTTGTTGTGTGGCCATTCTACCGGCTACCTCGCTCATAGGTATAAGCAATGGCAGTGAGCGGTCTTCCTTTTCTACGGTTTCGTAAGCCAAACAAACCGCCTTGCTTTTTATCATGGCGTGGGTAAGTTCTTCGCTTGCAGCAAAGTGGAAATAAGTAAACAACAATTGGTTTTCCTTTATAAGGCCATATTCTGGTGCAATTGGTTCTTTTACTTTTACTATCATTTCGGCTATGCCATACACATCTTCTATGCTTGGCAAAATTTCCGCTCCGGCGTTTACATACATCTCGTCGGTAAAACCACTTCCGTTGCCGGCAGTAGATTGTACATAAACTGTATGCCCGCGTTTTACGTATTCTTGTACAGATGCAGGAGTCAAACCTACTCGGTTTTCGTTGTTTTTAATCTCCTTTGGAACACCAATGATCATATTGATAGAATTTTGTTGAATAAAGGTGCAAAAGTATAGGCTATTTAACTATTGCTGTGCTTTCGTTACATAATTTTAGCACTGTATCATTCCCACCATATTTCCTTCACTATCAATAAATTTGGTTATCGCGCTGCCGTTTATGTTGTGGTATTGCAGCAAAATGAATCCACCAAATTTTACTATGAGCTCGCTGGCATAGGCTGCATCGGCTACCGGTACGAAAGCTACCGGACCGGTTTGTTGCGGAAAATACTCTTGCCCAAACACCAAAGCGCCCAAAAATGCTCCCTCAGGATATTGAAAATGACTGAGGTAAAGCGGATACTGCTCCTCGTCGGTAAACCAAAATCCAAATACGTTGGTATAAAACCACTTGGCTCGGTACAAATCGGCCACGGGTATGGTTAGGTATTGCAAGTGAAAGTTGTTTTTTGCCTGAATCTCATGGGCGGTCTCAGGCGTTTCTGTCCATTCGTTTGAATCATTAGTCCATTCGTTTGATTCGCTTTGCTCGGGTGGCGATGCACTTGTTTCTTCTTGTTCATCCGCCTCAATAGCTGCCGTTTCGGGTTCGGCAATTAGCTTATTTTCTTCCTCATGTGGCAACTCTACCGAAACGTCACTTTCCACCTCGGTTGAGTCTAAAGTCATATAATTGGCCTGTTGCAATTCAAGCCAATGGTTTTCTATTTGTTCGCAGAGAAATTTCAGTTCCTTTTTCACTTTTGGCCAATTGTAAAACATGATTCCCGCACGCCATGTGCTATCGGTTTCGTAGCTCAGGCTAAAGTGCCAATGGCTTTCTGCTTGCAGACTAAGCTGAAAATTTTCGTTTTTTCCTTGCAGAAAAACATTGAGAAAATGGCCGCTTCGCGAAAGCGTGGTAAAAAAAGTGAAGGCTTGTTTTTTGGGTAAAAACCTGAATTGTATGCGGGCTTGGTTTTCGCCGTACGTTGAAATTTTATGCGCATCAGTCACAAAGCAATAAATAAACTGCGGCGAATTGGCCAGCATTTGCAGGTTTCCGCTCGATAATTCGGATGCGGTATAGGCAACAGTAAACTCGCGGTGCAGCCAACCGGGCAACATGACCAAAAGCCAAAGCAAAAAAACCACTGCGACTGAAACCAGCATTACATGCATAGCATTTGTTTGATAAGCAACAAGTTATACAACGAAAATTCTCCTACACAACCTGCGCTTGTTTTGTGCTGCAAAGGTGCTGAGAATTGCGTTTAGCTATTGGTACTTTTTTATTATTCTTAGTGCTTCTTTTTCGCTGAGCGCTTTAAGCTTGTGTTGCGCCACAAAATCCTGAACCCATTGCGGGTTGGTTTTTCCATATTCGCGTAGCAGCCAACCAATAGCCTTTTTTATGAAAAACTCATTGTCGTGCAGGTTTTGCTCAATAATGTGGCTCATGAGTGCGGTATCAGTTTTTTGCTTGTATTTGAGCTGAAATAGCAACGATGAGCGGCGCAACCACATATAGTCGCTGTTGATCCACTGTGGAAGCAGCCCGGTTTTTTGCTCCGGAAATTTTTCGAAATAGTAACCCGCCACCTTCGCTGCGAGAAAATCAACCGTATCCCACCAACTTTTTTCCCTGATCAGGTATTCTATAAAAGCACCGCTATCTTCTTCGTATTGCTTTCGCCCACTGAAATACCATTCCATGGCCACATATTGACATTCGCGCTGCGGACATTGCCACAAATCGTGCACTATAGCCTCCAATTGCGCGGCCGGTGGCTTTCCGTTTTCCGCAACATATTGCTTCACAAGTTCTTTTCTTACCGGCGATTTAATTCCGAAATAATCGAACTGATTGCGCATGTATGCCTTCATTTTGCCGGCTTCGGCAGCTTGGGCATTTTTGGCAAATAAACCCAGCAGCCCGCTAGTGTAGGCTGTCATCTTCATCGTCCAAATTAAGTATGGTGCCGTTCACAGGGTCGTAGCGGTAGTGTTTCACATCCTCAGATTTTTTGCTGCTGCCGGCTCCATAAACGGTATCCTGAAAATGAACCTTTGGATAGGGCAATGGCTCATTTCGAGCTTCCTGCACTTGGTTGTGGCGCATGAATTTGTAGCCCACAAGTACCAAAACCGCCATTACAAAGGCAAAAGCCATACGTTCTTCGCGGCCTATTCTTCGCGGACCGTGCTCTGCCCTTCTGATACCACTTTTTGTTAAACGCCCATAGCTCATCTTTGGATCGTAGCCATGACTTGCTGCGCTTTTGGCCGACATAAATTCAAGCACACCGTCTTTGTACATGCGCCTGAAAATGAGTGGCTTTGCATTTTTGAAACGTTTCAAAACATCGCGCAGGTTTATCCATTCCATTTCTTCTTCCTGCTGTTTTTTCAACAAATATTTCAGTATCCTTTCATATCTAGTCAGTCGGTTGTTCATGGTACTCATTTAATGTATCAAAAAGCCTGTGCAAAACCTCAGGGTTTATTGGGTTTTTACTATTTTGACCTGCCTGCTTTGCAGTGAACCATTTGATGGTTGCGATGCCTAAGGTAATAATT
>WGNN01000125.1 GCA_016124515.1 bacterium | reverse complement strand
TCGTCCACATCGCCGTCTTGTATGGGGTCCAGGCCTGATGCCAAGCCGGCATTGTTTACCAGCACGTCAATTTCCTGCCACTCTACGGGCAATTTGTTAATGGCTTCTTCGGTAGCCTCGCGGTTGCGAATGTCAAAACAAAGGGTCCACACTTTCACACCGAAATCTTCAAACTCTTCTTGCAGCCTTTCCAAGCGCATGTGCCTGCGGCCGGTGAGTATGAGGTCGTAGCCGTTTTTTGCAAAAATTCGTGCGGTGGCCTCTCCTATGCCCGATGTGGCTCCGGTTACCAATACAATTTGTGCCATTGTTGTTTGTTTGCCACAAAAAAAGCCTCAATACCTGAATATTGAAGCCTTGTATCAAAATTTATTGTCGATTAAACAAAAATCAACTGAATACCAAGGCTTTATTCATCTGTTTTCTCATTGAAATCCAGCCATTCTGTTCAACATAAATCTATTCTCACAACCTACCTGTTTTATGAGTTGTGGTGCCCTGCATTTTAACTAAACACATTACATCTGTCGGCACCAATTAACTTACTTAGTACCCTCCGCTAGCCGTATCGGTAATAGAGTTTGCCTTTTTGTAGCCAACCAGCAAATCGCAATTGAGTTGGCGCGAGTACATGTAGAAAAATACCTGGTAGTCGTTTTCGGTTTGGTAAAAACTACCTTCCAGCCTGTTTACATCAAACTTTTTTCCTTTGTCAACCGCGTAGCAGTAGTTGTAGTAACCCTGTTTTAGCAGTACTTTAGCTTCGTATCGCTTGTGTTCTTCCACATAGGTTAGTTTAAACCTGTTGTTGAGTTGCCAATTGGTAAAGGAGCCAAAGAGATAAACATCGCCTTCCACCTCGCCATTGGTAAGTATCCAAAAATTGACCCACACATAGTCGCCTTCCACATCTTTGTTGTCAACCCCTTTGGCATCTATCAAGGTAAAACCATTGAAATCGGCATAAGAAACGTAAGGCAAATCGCTGCGGTCTTTGTCGGCATAGAGCACCGCATTGTACACGCCAAAAGTGTCTTGAAATTTCTTCATGATCTGCATACCGCCAAAGCGTATGTTGCGTGCATCAAAGTAGCGGTATTCGTTGCCGCCTTTAAAAAGGTTGATGTCCTCGTAGTTGTAGTCGAGCCTGTTGTCGCTGAAAAATCTGGGCTTTATACCCGTTTTCACATTGTCCCAGCGCCCGTTTTGCATGTACATTATCTTGTAGTCTTCATTGGGGTTTACCGGGTCCAGCAATCCTGTTGTTACCCACACGTCCACCTCTTGGTGTGTTTTGTAATACTCGGCATAGGTGGGGCGCTTTATTTCAACCTGTATGCTGGTTTTTCCTTCAAAAATGAAAAAGCGCTGCACCAATACCAGGTTTTCGGGGTCGTTGTTTTCATACACAATCAAGGCGTAGTTTCCCGAAAGTTTGGGAACCAGGTTTTCGCCCGGAAACTCCATTTGGTAGTGGGTGTAGGCAATGTAGGTGTTAAAAGATGTTTCGTTTTGGGTAATGTAGTCGTAAAAGCTTCCTTGTATGTATTCGTTTTGCATCAAATTGCTTTTCTGCCAGTTGTAGTCGCAGTGCACAATGGTGTATTGGTAATTTTTAAGTTCTCCATCAAGGTCGTCAAAGTTCAGGAAGAGCTTTTGCTCCGTACCAAGCTGTAGTACAGGGTAATGCGCCTGTTCATCAAGGCTCTTAAACTGCACGGTACGTATGTTGTCTTTAAAAATTTTGTTTTCGTACACCAACTGGGCTGCCGACAGTTTTGGCAGGAACAAAACCACCAGCAGGCACCAAAACAGCATTTTTTTCATGGAATCAGGTATGAATAAATAGGGAAACAAATTTGGGTGTTCTGTGACATAGTTAACGGTCATTAACAAATAAATAGTTTGTATCCTTGTTTTCATACCCAAATTTTTAATTTCGCGGTCGATTTGGAAAGTTGTTTCTTTCCATAACTGAACCGAACATTAAACAACCAATGGGAAAAACCATTAAGCTAAAGCGCGGCCACGACATCATTTTGGAGGGCGGCGCGATTAAAGTTTTAGGCGAAACCCCTCAAATTGCTACCTACGCTTTGAAGCCTGCCAACAACTTTGGTATCAAACCCAAATTGATGGTAAAAACCGGTGCTGAAGTAAAAGCCGGTACTCCCCTGTTTTACGACAAAAACAACGAGAGTGCCCTTTTTTGCGCACCTGTAAGCGGCGAAGTAGTGGACATAGTAAGAGGCGAGAAACGCAAACTTTTAGAAATCAGAATTTTGGCTGACAAAGAAATCAGCTACGAAAATCTTGGTACCAAAACCGAAATATCGGCTCTTGACAGAGAGGCGGTGGTAGCGGGTTTGCTAAAGTCTGGCGCATGGCCCATGCTTAGAATGAGGCCTTTTGCCAAAGTGGCCAAACCCGGCGACACACCTAAAGCCATTTTCATTTCGGGTTTTGATTCTGCTCCGCTTGCCCCCGACTATAATTTTATTATGCAGGGCAAAGCCGAAGCATTTCAAAATGGTCTTGACGTACTGAAACTCTTAACTGATGGCCCCATACACCTGAACCTGCGCGGCGGCGAACACAGCTGCGATGCGTTTGAAAAGGCCGAAGGTGTGGTGAAAAACCATTTTTATGGCCCTCACCCAAGCGGCACTATTGGTGTGCAAATACACCACATAGACCCCATACGCAAAGGTGAGTCGGTTTGGTACATCAACCCGCAGGATGTTATTACCATTGGCAAAGTGTTTACCGAAGGAATTTTTGACCCGCAAAGAACCATTGCTGTAACCGGTGCCGAATTTGGCGTGCGCAAGTACTACGAAACCAGACTGGGTTGCAACATAGAGCCTTTTGTAAAAGACAACCTGACCGGAAGCGGCCATACACGTTTTGTAAGTGGATCACCTTTGCTGGGCGACAAAATTGAACCCAATGGCTTCCTGAGCTTTTGGGATTGTCAGCTTACCAGCATCCACGAGCGCGACTACCCCGAGTTCCAGGGTTGGCTGATGCCTTCATACAAACGACCAACTGCATCACTTGCCTTCCCGTGGTCAATGGAAAAAGACACCAAGTTTGTGGCCAATACCAGCACCCACGGCGAGCAACGCTCTTTTATAGTAACCGGACAATACGAAAAAGTACTGCCCATGGACATCTACCCTGTTTACTTGTTGAAAGCCATTATGGCCAAAGACATTGAAAACATGGAAGGTTTGGGTATATACGAAGTGGCAGAGGATGAAATGGCCATCTGCGAGTTTGTTTGTACTTCAAAACAACCGGTTACCGATTGGATTCGATTCGGATTGGACATGATTGAAAAAGAAGGCTAACATTAAATAACCAGCATGTTAGGAGATAATTTTAAAAATAGAATAGCAGAAGAAATACATAAGACGCTTGACAACATCAAGCCGCATGTATCTGAAGGAAAACCATTTCACTGGTTACACTCATTCTTCGACGGAAACTATACATTCCTGTTTCAGCCGGGCACCGTTACCAACACACGTGTGCACATGCGCGACGGAATTGACTCAAAGCGTACCATGTTTATCGTGGTTATTGCTTTGATACCTTGTTTATTATTCGGTATGTTCAATGTGGGCCACCAACACTTTGGCCCTTTGGTAGCCGCTACCAGCGATTTGCTCAACGGCATCAATACCAACTCGCTTTCTTTTGATTTGATTATGGAAAAAGTAAACGCTCTTGCCGCTGTGCATCCCGCACTGGCCGATGCCGTTTACGAAGCCACAAGAAAACCATTGGAAGAAAATGAGCAAATGGCCATTATTTATCCCGTGCTTGACCACTTGGCCAACGTTGGCTTTTGGGGCAAGTTTTTCTTCGGTTTGATAAAAGTATTACCCATTGTTATCGTTTCATACGTTACCGGTTTGGGTATTGAGTTTGCCATTGCCCAAATGAAAGGCCACCCCATTGCAGAAGGTTTTCTGGTATCGGGTATGCTCATTCCTTTGATTATGCCGGTTACCATTCCCCTGTGGATGGTAGCAGTTGCCACCGCTTTTGCCGTAATCATAGGAAAAGAAATTTTTGGTGGAACGGGTATGAACATTCTCAACGTAGCCCTTATGGCACGTGTGTTTATATTCTTTGCCTACCCAACCTACATTTCGGGCGAAAAAGTTTGGATTGACGGTTTGGTTGACGGTGCCTCAGGCGCTACGGCACTGGCACAAGGTGCATCGGGCGGCGTTAATGCATTTGCCTGGTCGTGGTGGGATATGTTTATCGGAACCATTCCCGGATCTATTGGCGAAACATCAACCTTAATGATCATTATTGGTGCATTTATATTGATTTGGACCGGCATTGGTTCATGGCGGGTAATGCTTTCAGTAATGCTGGGCGCTGGTGCTATGGGCTTGTTGCTCAACATTGTATCACTTTCGCCAAGCATAGAAAATCAGTTTCTTGCAGTTCCATTCTACTACCACTGGGTATTGGGGGGATTGGCTTTTGGTGCCGTGTTTATGGCTACCGACCCTGTGACAGCCTCACAAACCACCAAAGGAAAGTGGATATACGGTTTCCTCATTGGCTTTTTTGCCATACTTATACGGGTACTCAACCCCGCCTACCCCGAAGGAATCATGTTGGCGATCTTGTTCTTCAACGTGTTTGCACCTTTAATTGATTATTTTGTAGTTCAAGCCAACATTAAAAGAAGACTCGCATATGCAAAAAAATAGTACGGGCTACATGTACCTGTTTGCCCTGCTCATTACGCTGGGCTGCGGTGTATTGCTAGCCGTTGTTTCTGAAGCCACCAAGGAAGCAAGACAAGCCAATGTGAAGGTGGAAAAAATGTCGAACATTCTATCGACCGTTAACTTTCCCATGGAAAAAGGTATGGACCAGGCAGCTATTGAAGATGCCTACAAGAAATACATTAGTGAGGAAGTGGTTGACGCCAATGGCAATGTAGTGGATGGTGTAGTTGCTTTTAACATTGACCTGAAAACAGAGCAAAGTAAAAAGCGCGAAAATCCGGAGTACAAAAAGAACCTCCCGATTTTTATTTATACCAATCCTGAGAACAATGAGAAGTATTATGTGTTGCCTATGCGTGGAGCCGGATTGTGGGGCGCCGTGTGGGGATATATCTCACTGGCTTCAGATTTTACCACGGTTTACGGTGTAAAATTTGACCACGAAAGCGAAACCCCCGGTTTGGGTGCTGAAATTACCACCGAGTGGTTTCAGGCACAATTTCCTGACAAGAAGGCCTACGACAAAGACAACAACGTAGCACTGACCATATTGAAAGGAAAAGGCAACGAACTAAACGAATACACAGTGGACGGTATAAGTGGTGCCACCATTACCGGAAGCGGTGTAAATGCCATGTTTAAAGCCGATTTAGCCCAATATACCAGCTACTTTAACAAACTAAAAAACAACTAAAATGAGTACAGCAACTGCCGACGTAAAAGTTGAGAAGAAGCGCGAGAGCCTCTTTTCAAAAAAGAACATGCGTCTCATTTCAGACCCACTAAATGAGAACAACCCCATTACCGTGCAGGTATTGGGTATATGCTCAGCCCTTGCCGTTACCGCCAAGGTAGAACCCGCATTTTGGATGGCATTGGCCGTAACCTTCGTTACCGCCGCATCAAACTACATCATCTCCTTAATGAGAAATGCCATTCCATCAAGTATCCGAATTATTGTGCAACTCACCGTAGTAGCTACCATGGTAATTTTGGTTGACCTGTTTTTGAAAGCCTATGTATATGAAATGAGTAAACTCCTTTCGGTATTCGTAGGGCTTATCATTACCAACTGTATCATCATGGGTCGCCTTGAAGCATTTGCCATGGGCAACAAACCCCTGCCTTCGCTGCTCGATGGTATTGGCAACGGACTTGGCTATGGTGCCATCTTATTGAGTGTTGCCGTTATCCGCGAATTGCTTGGTTCAGGTTCAGTACTTGGCTGGCCCGTATTGCCCGCCGGATATGTAAACAACAACCTGATGGTGGTTCCTGCCGGTGCACTTTTTACCCTTGGTATTATTATCTGGGCCCAACGTTCATACAACAAATACTACGAAACTGAATAAACCGCAAGTATGGAAATCTTTAATCTATTTATAAAATCCATTTTTATCAACAACATGATTTTCGCATACTTTCTGGGTATGTGTTCTTATCTGGCTGTTTCGAAAAATGTGAAAACCGCTATTGGTTTGGGTATCGCCGTTACGTTCGTACTCACCATTACCACTCCGCTCAACTGGTTTATCAAAACCTACCTTTTGGTTCCTGACGCCTTGATTGAAGGACTCGACCTGAGCTTTCTTGCCTACATCATGTACATTGCCGTTATTGCCTCGGCAGTACAGTTGGTAGAAATGATAGTTGAAAAAGTATCGCCTGCTCTCTATGGTGCGCTCGGTATCTTCCTTCCACTTATTGCGGTAAACTGCTCAATACTTGGTGGTGCCTTGTTTATGGACCAACGAAACTACACACTCATGGAAACTGTAGCCTTTTCATTTGGCTCAGGTTTGGGTTGGTTTCTTGCCATTGTAGCCATTGCTGCCATCAGAGAAAAACTGCAATACTCCGATATTCCAAAGCCACTCAAAGGTCTCGGAATTACCTTTATCATTACCGGCCTTATGGGTATTGCGTTCATGAGCTTTTCAGGAATTAAACTTTAAAAAAATTAAAAAGCCCGAATGAACTTTTTAGCATCAGATATAGCAAGCGTAGCCATCTCAAGTGCGGCTGCTATTGCTGCGGTAATCCTGGTACTCGTTACGGTACTTTTTATCGCTCAAAAAAACCTATTGCCACAAGGTGAAGTTACCATCAACATCAATGGCGAAAAAGACTTGTCAGTAAAACCGGGTTCATCGTTGCTCAACGTATTGGGTAGCAATGCCGTGTTTTTGCCATCGGCCTGCGGTGGTGGTGGCACCTGTGCCATGTGCAAGTGTCAGGTAATTGAAGGAGGTGGCGATGTGCTTCCTACCGAAAAAGGACACCTTACCCGTGGTGAGCAAACCGACCATTGGCGCCTGGCTTGTCAGGTAAAAGTGCGCGGCGACATGAAAATTCACGTTCCTGAAGAAATCTTCGGGATTAAAAAGTGGGATTGCGAAGTGCGCTCAAACAATGGTGTGGCCACCTTTATCAAAGAATTTGTGGTAAAACTTCCTGAAGGTGAACACCTTGAGTTTGAAGCCGGTGGATACATTCAAATAGATGTACCCGAAGGCACCTACAAGTTTACCGACATGAAAATTGAAGACAAATACCGCGACGAGTGGGATAAATTCAAAATGTGGGATTTGGTAACCAAAGTGGATGAGCCAATTTTCCGTGCTTATTCTATGGCCAACCACCCTGCCGAAGGCGATATTGTAATGCTCAACATTCGTATTGCAACTCCACCTTGGGATCGTGCCGCAGGTAAGTTTATGGATGTAAACCCAGGTTTGTGTTCTTCATTCATCTTTACCAGAAAACCCGGCGATAAGGTAACCGTTTCAGGCCCTTACGGTGAATTCTTCATAAAGCCTACCAACAAAGAAATGGTTTATATAGGTGGTGGTGCAGGTATGGCGCCTTTGCGTGCACACATCTTCCACTTGTTCCACACGCTCAAAACCGACCGTAAAGTTTCTTATTGGTACGGTGGTCGTTCACTGCGCGAGTTGTTCTACACCGAACACTTCAGAGCCATTGAAAAAGACTTCCCCAACTTCCAGTACAACATTGCGCTTTCTGAGCCATTGCCTGAAGACAACTGGACCGGTTATGTAGGTTTCATTCACCAAGTGGTGCTTGACAACTACTTGTCTAAACACGAAGAACCAGAAGAAATAGAATACTACCTGTGCGGACCTCCAATGATGAACGATGCGGTTTTCAAAATGCTCGATTCACTTGGAGTACCTGAAGAAAGCATTGCTTTTGACGACTTCGGAGGATAGTAAACTTCTTCTTTGAAAATAGAAAAACCGTTGTGTTATTTGCACAGCGGTTTTTTTTTGCCGCAAACTTGCAGCCCCATGAAAAGAACAATACTTGTACTTGCCATACTGTTGGTGGTAGCCACCTTGGTTATTTTATTTTGGCCCCAAAAAGGTAGCGAACCCGTAAACAAGCAAACCACAGCTGAGAGCGGTACAGTTGAAATAATAAAAGGACTGAAAACCTGCCCTGTTTGTGGTTATGACGCATTGACAGAAAAAGGTGAAGTATGTGGAAACTGCGGCTATGCCATAAACAAACAGGAAATGGAAGAGGAGCTTTTGGGCGATATAAACAGCTTGATTATAGCCCGCCAACTGGAGTTTTTTATGCCCGACACGCTGGGCAAACCCATTGATTTCCTGAAGCCCGAAGTATCGCCAAAAGGATATCCGAAAAACGAAAGCTGGCGCCCCAAAGTATATGAGTCGCAGGTATTTGAATACCAAAAGATGCTGCTTGAATTGGAAAATGCCCTGGCACCCGCCGACAGCTCAGAAAGTGCAGAAAACCACTAGTACCTGACCAACTTTTGAACATAAACCGCTCCTTGCGCCGAGGTTACTTGCAGTGTGTAAACGCCTGCCGGCAAGGTCAATGTTTCGTTGATTTGTAGCGCTGAGTGCAGCGTTTTTTGATACACCAACCTGCCTTCAACATCAAAAAGGCGCAGCGTTCCACTCGTTTCCTTTTCAAAATCTACTTGCAATACCGTTGGGCTTTGCCACAGCATGGCATGCACCCAGGGTTTGTCTGTATCCACCTCGGGTGTAGCGTTTCCGCAGTAGTCTATGTCAATAAGCTTGTATTTGCTAAAAATGCTGCAAATGGTTTTTTCGTTTTTTGATGCAAAAAGAGTTGATTCGGTTTGAATGAATAGCCTGGCAAAATCTTCCATTTTCATATTGTCGGCCAAGTCATACAGGGTCTGCAAGAGAATTACATCTGTATGGGTGCGGCCAATGCTACGGCTTATTTCTACCAAGGCTGATGAAAGTATTTCGCCATTGCTGTGCACAAAATGCATGTTCCTTATAAAGTCGTCCATCGTTTTGTTGCAAACACAAGTGCGGCCTTCCCAAAACTCGTTGTGCCCGTCCCAATTAAACACCTCATCCTGATTGAAAAATGAAATGGCCGAAGAGTAGCTGCATGCAAAATAATCGGCCAAGCCCTCGTCTATCGATTTTCTGTGAAGCTTTGATATATCGTTTCCATTGGCCGAAAAGGAGATGGCGTGCCCAAACTCATGTACAATAACATCGGCATCTTCGGCATCGTCCACATGGCAGCAGTTTCGGTTACAATTGGCCGATTTGGTACAATTGTCAACACAATAGCCAAATTTGAGTTTGCCCTTTCCATTGGAGCCCGCAATAGGTATAAAAGCCGAGTCGTCGGTAGTGAATGCATGCGGATTGACCAAAATGGCATAATTGACCAAATTTTGGTAGCCAAGCGAAGCCAAATATCTTTTGAAAGCCGTAATGTGGTAGAGTATCATCAGGTTTTCGAAGCGTTGTTCGCTGCGCAAGGGGGCCACACTGTCGTGCAGACTTGCCAATGCCAAGCCGGTTTCTCTCACAAACCGCACATGGTCGTTGGCAAACAACAAACTATCGCCGTCTGTATGCACGCGCACCGACATCCAAGTCCTTTCATTATTTAGCTCCGTCACATCAGAATCGCCGTGGTTTCTATAGGCTCCGCCGTAAAATCGTTTAGCCGTAGTGAGCGGATCGGGCTCGAACAATTTCAGGTACAAAATGCTATCGGGTTGGCTATGGTGGTAGCGCAAGGTTGAACGGTAAAAAAATTGCTTGTTGTTGCCGGCAATTACTTCAATTTGCTTTGGCCCCACCACTTGGTGGTAGCGCCAGCCAACTGCAGGTTTTTGCTCTACAAAATACACAACTTGTACTGCCGAATCTTTTGGCTGTGGCAACTGGAGCGCGGGCAATTGCCAATCTGCCGTGGGCACCAGCGACACAAATAAGGAGGTTATCCGCAAGTTTCGGTCTGTATTGACCTTAATTTCAGTGCCTAAAACAGGAATGCCCTGATAGGTTTGGCAAAAACTGTAATGCAGGCTTCTGCCGGTTGCCCTTTTTGACACGAGGGCTACATCACTTTGCCCTGCGCCAAGTTCTGTAAAATGATTCTTGAGGTATTGGCGTACGGAAAGCAAGGTATCGCCATGCCAGCGAATTTCGTTTCCGGCAAACGAAAATGGATCATATTGACGGTAATCGACGGCGAGTGGCCATTTACCTGGCACCTGAACCTGTTGCTGTGCAAAGCCAGTACTTAACCCAAAAATGAAAAGGGCCAAGCAAAAAAAGCTGCGTTTAAAGCTATTCAAAGCATGTATTTAGGCCACACCTCACCTTACCATCTTTTGGGTAAACAACTGCTTGCCATCATTGAGCACCACCATATAAACCCCTTCGGCACAATTGATTTCCTGTTGGAAATTGGTAATGCCTTTCACCCACTGAGTGTGCAGCAGTTGTCCGTTTACGTTGTAAATAGAAACCGTTCCTGAAAACTCCTGATTGAACAAAATAGCAAGTCGGCCATTTTGGGCAAAGGCGCGTTGGTCTATAGTAACATGCTGCTGATTGCCTACCACTTCGCCCACACTCGATTGGCAAAAGTCATCGTCAACGAAGCCATATTTTTTGAAAATATTGCAAATCGTGTCGTGGTATTGTCCTTTGAAAAGCTGCAATTCGGTGGTGATAAACAACTCGCCGGCGTGTGTAAAAGCCATTCTATCGGCATAGCTATACAGCGAGTTTATCAAAATGCGGTCAGTAATTTCACGGCCAATGGTTTTGTGTATTTCGTACACCGCCGAAGAAAAAATTTCGCCATTGTCATAAATGGTCTTGTTGGCATTGAAATCGTTACAGGTTTTGGTGCTTTCTGTGGTGCGTCCATCCCAAAAAGGATTGTGGCCATCCCAGCTGTACACATAGCCCGCCCTGAAAGTATTGATAGAGTAAGAATAGCTCGCAGCCAAATAGTCGCAAAAACCTTCATCAATGGCTCTTCGTCCTGCGCCATCCAATTCGTTTAGGTTTGCATTGTACGAGATGGCATGACCATATTCATGTATCAGCACATCGGCATCTTCGGCATCGTCAACATGTTCAAAAACCTTTGAGCTGTTGCCAAAGCGCAGCAACCCGCGTCCACCTGAACCGGTAGTGCGCTGAAAATTGGAATTATCGTCAACGAATGCGCGCGGTCTCACCTTTATTTGGTAGTTCATCAAACTGTCAAAACCCAAGTGGTTGAGGTAGTTTTTGAAAACCGTAAGGTGGTACAGCGCCATGATAAACTCAAACTGATGCTGCGAGCGGGTGTAATTGAAGGTATCAGTAAAAGTGTAGGGAATTTTGAGGTTGACGTCTTCTGAAATGAGTTTTACAAATTCATTCTCGGCCCAAATTGAATCGTTTTGGTAGCGCACCGGCACTTGCCGCAATTTTCTTTCGGCGGTAAGCACGGCGGTGTCTTTGTCGTAGTTGTTTATGTAAGGTCCGCCATACACCACGCCAGCGGTAGTAAGCGGATCAGGATCAAACACATACACCCACACGGTAGTATCGCGGGGCCCACCGGTGAAGCTTCTGCGTAGGTCGCTTCTAAAGCTTAGTCCATCTTCGGCCAACAGCACTTTGTAGTGTTCATTGGCGGCTTCGTTGTGGGTTTCAAAAAGCCATGCTGCCCGCGGAATATCGTTGTAGTACATGATTACGGGTTGGGCATTTTCGGGTAGTTGCTTGTTGCCACCAAAAACCACCTCAGGCCAGTTTTTGGTGTTTACCAGGGTTACAAAACTGCTGCTTATGGTATTGTCTTCCTTCAGCACGTTGAGCTTCGCTTCGGTGCCATAAATAACATGCCCCATAAAGGTTTGCGAAAAGGTGATGTGGTAGCCAACGTTGCTCTCTTTAATGGCTACCAAGCTGAGGTCAGAACGGCTGTCCGCAAGCTGGAAATAGTGTTTTTGCAAAAAATTGCGCGCGGCTTGCTCAGGATTATTGGCTCCTTCGAGCAATACGCCGCTGTATTTGTACGGACTTTCTTTCACCGTTTCTTCAATCCACTGCCACCTCGGTGCTACTAAGTTTTGTGCGCTAAGGCTTAGGGATACCAGCAACAAGCCCAAAATAAGTGAGCCGCTAAGTGAGTATGGCAATTTGGTACGCTTTGAAATGAGATTTGAAGACCGCATAGTCGTCTTTCCTGATTTTGATGACTAAAGTACACAATTCATGGTACTGTTGTGTCTTCACCTCAGCGTTATTTTGTTTAATAAATCCCATCACCACTTCCATCTTGTCGTAGCTAAAGGTAATTTTCATTTCGGCCATTTCTGCTTTGGTTTCGCAGCCCGATAAACTCAATGCTTCTTTTGCGGCAGTTTTGTATGCATTTATCAAACCAGGAACCCCCAATTTGGTACCGCCGAAATAGCGAACCACAGCTACTAGAGTGTATTTGACACCGGCACTTTTTATTTGATTTAAAATGGGTAAACCCGCCGATCCCGAAGGTTCTCCGTCGTCGTTGGCGCGGTAGTCGTTTTCGGCATCAGAAAGCACATAGGCATAGCACACATGGCGGCTTTTGGGGTGCTCATCCTTCAATTTACTTAAAAGGGCGGCCACTTGGTCTTTGTCAAAAACCTCAAAAGTGCAGGCAATAAACCTACTTCCGCGGTCTTTAAACTCAGCGGATGCAGCTTGTTGAATTCCTTGGTAGGCTGACAATGGATTTATAGGTTTAACAACACAATTGCAATGATAGCCAATAGCACCGCGAGCTTTTGGGTTTTGCTCAACGATTCTTTAAACAGCAACCATGAACCGAGGTTGGCTCCCAGCAAAATCAATACGCCATTGAGCGGAAAAATAACCGCACTTGAAAGCCCTGACTTTTGCAGTGCCTGCAAGAAAAAATAGATGGAGTAATAGTTGATAAGCCCCAACACGATGCCCGGAAACAAGGCCGCCCGCGGAACGCGTATCTTTTTTATGAATTTTAATACCCAGCCATATAAACCTGCAAAAGCAAAAATGCCAAGCGTGAGTTCGTGGTGTACATCGCCCACCTCGGCCACCGTATTCTGTGCCAGTTTCAGTCCTACATCAACCAATCCGTAGCCCACAAAAACCACCAAGGGAAGCCAGCCAACCAGCTTTTTGATATTGCCTCCCGATACATTGACCACCAACACAGCCAACACGGCAACCAAAACCCCCAACTTGCCATAGCCACTGATGGGCGCCTGATAAAAGAAATGGAAAAATACCACGGGAATAACAAGCGAAACCCTTGATACCACACTCGACACCGCTACCCCGCTTTGCCGGGTAAGGGTAGCCATAAGGTAAAACATGGTAACAAACAAAACCCCCATGCCGGCGGCCCATTTCCAAATGGGTGGGGCTACAGTAAAACCCCCGTTGCCCGAAATAACATGAAAACCACCCACCAAAATACACACCGGATAGTTGATAAGCACAACGGCAAAAACACCGTAGCTCTTTGAGCCTATGTATTTGAATACCAAGTATATGGCAATTCCAAACAAAACTGCCAAAAGGAAATACAGCATGATGTGATTTTAAGTGGGAGTTTGTTTTACAAAATAAGTTATAAATTGTGCCTCCTAAGAAGTTTGAATAGGTTTTGGTAATGTCAGAGATTGATTTTTCATATTTGGACAATATTTCAGGCGGCGACAAGGAATTTATCAATGATATGATTGCTACTTTTCTTGAAGAAACGCCAAAGGATATTGATGAAATGGAGCGTGAGTTGAAAGCATCAAACTGGCTCCAGGTTGGATTAATTGCCCACAAACTCAAATCATCAATCAAGATGTTTGGCTTTGAGAGCATCAAAAATATGGCAGTTGATATAGAGCAATCGGGCAAGAAAAACGAAAATACCGAGGCGCTTCCCGAAAAAGTACCCGTGTTTATCAGCAAGTTGAAAAGCGCACTCGATGAGCTAGCTACTCATCTCTAGGTTGCGCGCCAACACCCTTATTATACCGTCGCTCAAACCAAATTTGGGTACATACACTTCGTCAATATCGGCCCACTTCATCACCTTGAGAAATATCTTGGTGGCGGGTACAATTACGTCGGCACGGTCGCCGCGCATGCCCAGTTTTATAATCCGCTCCATGTAGGAGTAGTCTTGTATTTCGGCATTTATTTTTTCAAGCTCGGTGTATGAAATGCGTTTGTCGAGCCTGCTGCCATTGAGTTTGTACAGTTTGTTTATGTTGCCACCCGAACCAATTCCTTCAATTTTCCCCACACCTTCGGTATGTATTTGAATCCAGCTTTTCATTTCGTTCCACTGCTCTTTGGCCACCAAATCTTTCATCAGGCGCAGGGTGCCAATGTTAAAGGAGCGGATGTTTTTCATAGCACCTTTCACAAACAGGGTTACTTCGGTACTACCACCCCCTACATCTATGTATAAGTATGATTTCTGCGGATCAAGGAGTTCTTCAAAATGCGTGGCGTACAACATTTTGGCTTCTACTTTTCCTTCAATAATTTCAATATCCACACCGGTTTTGTCTTTTACCTCGGCCACTATTTCCCTGCCGTTTTTGGCGTCGCGCATGGCCGATGTAGCTACTGCGCGGTATGAGTGAACGCCATTTACCTCCATCAGGTTTTTACAGGCTTTCATAGATTTTACTATGTCAATCACCTTTTTATGGGGAATAAAACCGAGGTCAAACACCTCCTCGCCCAGCCTGAGAGGAATGCGTACCAATGACCTTTTTTTGTAGTGCAACTCACCTTCAAAGTCATATACTTCGCAAATAAGCAATCGGGCGGCATTTGAGCCTATATCTATGGCACCGTAAACTTTCATTGTTTTAATTTCTTGAGAAAATACTTTTCAAGCACCAGCTGCGATTGGTATCGGCGCTGTGCTTTGGGCCTGTAGTTGTTTTGTTGTTCGGGGTCAATAATACGCGCCTTGCAGTTATCGCGCCACTGAATATTGAAAAAATCGCGAAGCTCGGCCTTTAGGTCCGGGTCAAAAATGGGTGTTCCCACTTCAATTCGGCGGTTCAGGTTGCGCTCCATCCAATCGGCTGAGGCAATGAAGTACTTTTCGTCGCCGCCATTGGCAAAAATCATGATGCGCGAATGTTCCAGGTATTTATCTACTATGCTTATGGCTTCAATATTGTCGCTAAGCCCCTCTACACCCGGCTTCAGTCGGCAAATTCCGCGGATGATCAACCTGATTTTGACCCCCGCCTGACTTGCCTCGTAAAGTTTCTCTATCATTGCCTCATCTACCAGGCTGTTCATCTTCAGGTAGATATATGCCTTTTTCCGGTTTTGCGCATGCTGTATTTCGTGGTCAATAAGACTGCAAAAAACTTCGCGCATTTTAAAGGGCGCTACCAAAAGATGCTGGTATTGGTAGTTTTTGTAATTGGTATTGAAAAACTCAAACAGGTGCTCCACCTCCTTCAATATTTTCCTGTTTGAAGTAAATAAAGCCGTATCAGAATACACATGCGCGGTTTTTTCGTGAAAATTGCCCGTGCCAATGATGCCATAGCGTTCAATACTCTTTTTGCGTATGCGCTTGATGTATATGAGCTTGCAATGCACTTTAAGGCCCTGCACTCCCTGTATCACTTTTATACCTTCATCGCTCAGGCGGTTGGCCAGTTTTATATTGGCTTCCTCATCAAAGCGTGCCTGAAACTCAACCACCACTGTTACGGCCTTGCCGTTTTTCTGCGCGTTGAGCAAGGCATTTACCAAACTCGATTGCGCAGCTACACGGTAAACCGTCATTTTAATTTCGGTCACATAAGGGTCAATGGCTGCCTCGCGCAAAAGCTCAATGGTATAGTCAAACGACTGGTATGGGTAGTGCAACAACAGGTCTTTTTGACGCAATACATCAAACAAACGCCGGTAATGCGGCGCGGCGGGGTGCGGCATGGGCCTGTGCGATTGGTAAAAAAATGATTTTTTGCCAACTTTAGGAAAGCCCATAAAGTCCTTGAAATTGTGGTAACGCCCGCCCGGCATCAAAAATTTATTGTCTTTGAGCCTAAGGCCGCGCATGATGATGTGCAACAATTCAGGATCTATTTCCTTATCGAAAGTGAGCCTTACAGGCCTACCTATCTTGCGCTCTTTCAGCGATTTGGAAATGCGTTGTAAGAAACTCTTTGAAATATCATCGTCAAAGTCAAGTTCGGCATCGCGCGATATTTTAATGACGTAAGCACTGAACTCGGTATAGTCGAAAATGGTAAAGATTTCGTTGAGATTGTAGCGAATTACATCATCGAGCAACATGATGTGGGTTTGACCTGCCTGCTTTGGCAACACGTAAAAACGGGGCACCAATTTGGCCGGAATTTCAATAAGCGCGTGCTTGGGCTCCTTTCGGCTTTTGCTTTTTGAAAGAGTTACTGCCAGGTAAATAAGGTTGTCTTGCAAAAGCGGAAAGCGGTCGCCGTTCTCGTCGAGAATGATGGGCACCAATTTGCGCAACACGGTATTTCTAAAATAATTGCGCACCACATTTCCCTGCGCCTCATCCAGTTGTTTCTCGTTGAGTATGTGAATGTTGTTTTTGGCCAGTTCGGTCTTTATTTCATCAAAAACCCTTTCAAAGTCAATGCGCTGGTTTAGAATGGTTTGCTGTATTTGCAGCATCAGCTCTGAGGGGTCGTAGCCATATTTTGAAATTTTGAGGCTCGTCTCGCTGATGTAGTCAATTTCGCGCTGCACGTTGGCTACACGCACCCGGTAAAACTCATCCAAGTTACTTGAAAAAATGCCCAAAAATCGCAGGCGCTCCAAAAGCGGTACGCTGGGGTCCATAGCTTCTTGCAATACCCGCTGATTGAACGAAAGCCAGCTTATTTCTCTGTTTACAAAGTCTTTGTTGTTCATGTGTTCCATTCACTTGCGTTTATGTACTTCTCAAGTTTCCAAACCGGTGGCAGGGTACTCCAATGGGCCAATTCGCATTGCAGCAAAAGCGCCGAAGCCGGGCTGAGACCTTCTTGAAAAGCGGGACACAGGTGCATGGCAAGGTAACTTATTGAAGGGTTGTGACCAATAATGCACACGCGGTGGATGGCATCGTTGGTTGACTCCAACACATCGGTATAATCAGTAGCATTGCCGGTATATAATTTCCGCTGAAATTCCAATGCATCTTCGGGCAATTGCCAGTATTCGTTGGCTATTTCAAAAGTTTCGCGGGTGCGCTGTGCGGTGCTTATATAGCACAATTGGGGTGTGTATTCAGCTGCTATATGGGCTGCTACCTCGCGCGCCACTTGCCTGCCCCGGGCGGTGAGCATACGCCTGAAATCTCCATCAGGATGGCTGCTTTGTGCATGCGAATGCCTGAATAGTAATAATTGCTTAATGGCCATTGGCAAGCGAAAATAAGAAGCACATGCTTTATGAGTGTTAACACTTGGCTGCTACCTCATTCCCACCCAATGCCATAAGCCGGCAGACAAAACGCAACTCACTCAAAAACAAGATGTTTTGACAAGATTGCAAAAGCATAAATGAGCTTAAAAGTAGCTGGTAGGAAATAAAAAATTGCTTGTTGAAAACCTTACAAGGCGGTTGCAGGATTCCAAAAAAGCGCTGAAAAGTGTTGCACTTTGTCGTTGACCACGGCCACTCCTTCGGCTTCAAGTCTTTGTTGCATGGTTTGCGGGGTCTCAAAAGCGTGCTTGCCGGTAAGCAATCCACTGGCATTTACTACCCGGTGGGCGGGCACTTCCATTTTGCCCTGCAAGCTGTGGCCCAGCACATAACCCACCAACCTGGCCGAAGCACCCGTGCCTATACACTTGGCTATGGCGCCATAAGTGGTTACGCGTCCATAAGGAATGAGCGATACAATTTGTATCACTTGCTCTGCAAAATGCTGTTGGGTCAACCTATTATTTTCAGGGTTTCAATAAAGGCATCGAGCTGCTCAAAACTATTGTATATGTGGGTAGAAACCCTAATGCTGTTGAGACCCGCCTCAGGTACTTGCCGCACCCTGAACTTTTGGTCTTGCTGCATTAGTTTTGATGACAACTCGTTGTATGCAATGCCTTTGTGTTTAAATCCGAGCATCATTGAGCGCGATGCCGCTTCGCTTGATGAAAGCAACTCAATTTCGGGCATTTGGGCAAGTGCTTCGTACAAATGGTTGTTCAATGCCAAAATCCTTTCTTCCACCTTTTCGGTACCAATGAGTTTGTTAAACTTTACCGCCTCGTCTAAACCAATATGCAAAGCAGCATTTTGGGTGCCGTAGTCGTAGCGATGCGCGGTTTCGGCATAGCCATTAAAAGTGGGCGGACTCACGGAAATATCGTAGCCCTTGTCGGTATAAGCACCGGCAAACACCGGTTTTAGTATTTCAAAATGTTTTTCAGGCACATACACAAAGCCCGTCCCCTTAGGGCCCAACATCCATTTGTGGCCGCACGAAATGTAGAAGTCGGGCTGCATTTGCTGCATGTCGAGGTGGAGCGCACCTGCACCATGAGCACCGTCAATTACCGTAAATATTCCTTTTTCGCGGGCAAGGGCACAAATTTCCTGTACCGGAAAACGCTGCCCAATGGTGCAACTGATATGGGGTACGGAAATGACTTTGGTTTTGCGGCTGATGAGTGACTCAATTTGGTTGAGTACCTCCGCTGCTGTTAAAGCCGGCTTGAAGGTTTTTATGGTAATTCCATCCCATTGCGACCGGTTTATCCAGGGCATGGCGTTGCCTACATGCTCATGAGTGGTTATTATTACCTCATCGCCTTTTTGCAGAGGCAAGCCCCACACCACCACATTTATACCTTCGGTGGTATTGTGGGTGAGCGATATTTCGCTGCCTTTGGCGTTTATCATTTGCGCAATGGAGTCGCGCGCCTCATGACCACCGCCATAGTGAAGATTAGAATTTACTGATTGGATTTTTTGTACTACTGCATGCTCAACAACTGCCGGGCTGGGGCCCATGGTTCCGTTGTTGAGATAGACTAAACCAGACTCAAGATGAAATGCTTCGCGTACAAAATCCCAGTATTGCGGGCTGTCGGGATCGGCAATGTGGCCCGCTTTGTGGAGCCAATCATTGGCCAAAGCAGCTTTAGAAAATGAGGGTAATAAACCTACAGAAGTTAGCCAGCCCAATTTTTTAATAAATCCCCTTCTGTTAGTCATTACACCATATTCAATCGGTTCATCAGTCGGCTTTTGTAGGTACCGCCTATAGGAATGATTTTTTGTTTGATTACAATTACACTCTCGTCAAGCGTTTCAATTTTGTCTAAACGCACTATGTATGAGCGGTGAACGCGCAAAAACTTGTCTGACGAAAGTTTGCTTTCAATGCCTTTCATGGTGTTGTGTACAATGTACTTGCTTTCGGCGGTGTTTATTACAATGTAATCGCCAAGCGCTTCAATCCAGTTCACATCGCTTGAATGGATTTTCACGAGTCGTGAATCCACTTTTACGAAAATGTCAGGATCATCGTCATTCGATTCATTGTTGGCGCTATGTATTTCGCGGGCCTTGTTTACCGCCTTTAGAAACCTTGCATAGTCAAAAGGTTTCAATACATAGTCCACCACATTGTACTCAAAAGCCTCAATGGCGTGTTCTCTCTTTGATGTGACCAAAATGACCATTGGCGGCTTGTTGAGGGATTTTATCAAATCGATACCTGACATTTCGGGCATCTCAATATCAAGAAATATCAAATCAACTACATGCCTTGAAAGGTAATTTGATGCTTCAATTCCATCCTCACACAGAGCAACTGCCTCCAGGTTCTGGGTTTTGCTCACAAAATTTTTTAAAATATTGCGCGACATTTCTTCGTCGTCCACAATGATTGACTTCAAAACACTCATGTTTCTTATCGTTACTTCCCCTTGATTAAATTTCGGCCTAAATATAGGTTTTTTTTCGTCTATCGAAAGAATATCGAAAATTTATTGAAAATTAAACGAATTCATCCAAGGATTTAAGGAAATCGTCAAATTCTACAAATGCAACCTGGCATTTGTCCCACACCTCGTCCATAATGGTCTCTATGGTCTGCAAATCGCGTTTGATGGCATAATTTTCAATGGCTCCCACTTTTTCGGTAAATGCCTCCATACCTACATAGGTAAAAGTGGGTTTTACTTTATGCGCCATCATTTTTATGCGTTCCCAGTCTTTATCGGCCACTGCATCGCGCAATTCTTTGATGTATTCGGGGGTGCGTTTGAGAAAAATCTCTACCACCTGTTTCATAAACTCCGCATCGTTGCTGGCAAATTTTCTGATTCTGTTGGTATCAATGATCTGATAATCCATAGAGGTACTGTTGAAGGATGTAGTTAATAAGTTTCTGTTTTCATAAAGGTTCACAATCTTTTCATAGAGTTCACCGGTATTTATAGGCTTTAGAAAAAAGCCATCAATTTGGTGGTAGGCAATTTGGGTGCTTGGGTAGGGAAATGCAGAAATGCCTATAATAGGTAGGTAGCGGTTTTGGCTCGTAGCCGCCGATTTGATTTTGGTGGCCAGTTTCAATCCGCTCATATCGGGCAATTGTATGTCGGTTATCACCAAATCAAATGGCAGTTGCCCAAACAGTTGTGGCGCCACTGTGCCATTGGGTGCAACTTTTACGTGGGCGTTCCAGCGGGTAAGGAGTTTCTCTATTACAAAACTCGTTAGTTCGCTGTCGTCTATAAGCAGTATTTGCAGTTCGCCCAGGTCTTTTTCTTCCTTCTCCGCCTCTTTGTTGTCGGCAAGGGCGGCAAGTTCAAAAGGCAAATCAACTGTGAAAGTAGAGCCTACTTGCCATTCGCTGTGCAAACTAATCTGCCCGTGCATAAGCTGACACAACCGCTGACAAATGGTGAGTCCAAGGCCGGTTCCTTCGTGGCTTTTATCGGTTTTGGCTTGCTCAAAGCTTTCGAAAATGCGTCTTTGGTCTTCCTTTTTAATACCAATGCCGGTATCTGAAACTTCAAACCGTACCTGTGCTTTTCTATCAGACATTTTGAGCAAGGATACGCGCAAGGATACGCGGCCTTCGCGGGTAAACTTGAGTGCATTGCCCAACAGGTTGATGAGAATTTGCGAGAGTCGGTTTTCGTCGCCCTCGAGCATGGCAGGCACCAGATCGTCAACCGTAAACTTTAGTTTGAGCCCGCGCGAAGTTGCTTCGTTTTGAAACATGAGCTGCATGCCCGAAACCAATGTTCTTATATTGAAAAAAGCATTGGATATTTCAAAATTTGCCGAATCTATTTTACTCAGGCTCAGCAGGTCGTTTATTAAATTCTTGAGGTTGCGACCACTTTGCGTAAGCGAATTGCTGATGTATTGTTGCTCCTCATCAAGCGGCGTTTCATTGAGCAGGTCAACCAAACCTATAATATTGTTGAGTGGCTTGCGAATGTCGTGCGCCACACTTGCCAAAAATTCTTCCTGCCCTTTCACGCGCTGACTCATTATTTTTACTTGCTGCTCAAGTTGGCTTACCTGACCTTTGCCATGTATGTTTTCATATTCCAGTGCCAGTCGGTAAGTAATATTGGCGCCATCGGGTTGGCTTATAGCCACCAACTGCACATCGCGTTCGCTGTCAATACCATCCGGATGCAAAAAACCGCATACCATTATATTGGATTCATCTTCTACAAAGCTTTGGTTTTGAGTGTAATACCGCCATAAATCAAAGGGTTTGTCAAATAAATCTTCGCTGTTGAATCCCGAAGCTTTCAGATAGACGTCATTATAAAACACCACCCGTTCTGAGCCTCCTTTTATTTGTCGGGTAACGATTATTGGCAAGGGATAAACCGCCAAAAGCGCATTGAGAACACCCAACAAACGCTTGTTGAAGCGCGACTCAATAAGCCTGTTGAGTTTGGTATTGAGCAAGTGTACAAAGGCATCGCTCTCGCTAAAAACCAACTCATCGGCAAAAGGCAATTTGATAAGTTGCGCCCAATCTGCAGCAGTTTCATCCAACAGGTTCACAAACGAAATAGCTGCATTATTTGCCATTAACTCGTCCAGAACTGAAGGTGCCATGCGGTAGCAAACCACCACAGAAAACCGTTTTTCAGCGAAAGGATTGTCTGCAGGTTTTGGAAATACATCATAAAATACCTGCGCACCAACTTGCAACTGAAGCTTTTGGAGCCGTTTAAGATTTTCAGGGTTATTTGAAAGGAATAGAATGTTGCGCACAATACATGGGGTTTCTAAACTAAAAGAGGCTACAATTTAAATCCTTTGCAGGAATACAATTTTCTTAGACAAAAAAAAGTCGGAGGTAAAATCCTTTTGAAGGTGAATGATGCGGTTGCAATCAAAGGCCGGATGTATCTCGTCGTTAATGGTATTGAAGTCAAAATCTTCGCCGCGGAGGTAGATAATGCCTTTGTGTTGTGTGCCTACTGTGCCCGGTTTTATCAATGGAGCTACCCAATGGGTAAATTTATCGAGCCCGGTAACCGCCCTGCTCACCACAAAATCGTACTGCGTTTTCAGTTCCTCAGCCCTTATGCAGCGGGTTTCTACATTATTTAGCCCAATTTGTTGCACGAATTCGCTCACCGCGTGCACCTTTTTTTGTTTTGAATCAACCAAGGTAAATGAGGCTTGCGGAAAGTAAATGGCCAAAGGCAAACCCGGAAAACCGCCTCCGGTGCCCACATCAAGTACTTTAGCACCACTCAAGTTGAAATATTTGGCTATGGTAAGGCTGTGCAGCAAATGTCGTTCGGTTAGGTTTTCGGCATCTTTGCGCGACACCAAATTAAGGACCTTGTTCTTTTCAAGAAATACTTCAGAAAAAATGTTGAATTGCCTCGTTTGTTCGTCAGAAAGGCTGAAGTAGTTCTTGAGCAAAGAAATATCTGTTACCATTTTTCCTTTTGCGGTTTTAGGGCAGCAATCAATCCAAAAAGCGGATACAAAAGCAGCTGGTAAATAACATCAAATAATGGAAACAACGGCCATAATTTGAACATTTTGTGCTTATGGTGCAGCACAAAAGCAAATATCCATTGAAGCAAAAGTGGTAATAATAGCACCCCAATACCTGCCCACGACAAGGTGGCAAAGGCCAGATAGCAAATGGCCAAGACCCAATAAAGCAACCTGCTAAACCAAAGCAGCCCCAGCAAAAACCTGAATTTGGCTTTGTAGTATTTGCCCGCCGACAAGTGACGCTTTTTTTGTTTGAGCCATTCACCCGGTTTGGTTTTTGGCAAGCTTTCTACGTAGGCATCGGGCTGCAACACCACCGCCGTATTTTTACCCTTTGCAATTTCCTGTATAAGCAAATCGTCGTCGCCATAAGATATTTTCAGGTGCGACGCGAAGCCTTTATTGGCCATGAATTTTGATTTGGTATAAACCAAATTGCGCCCCACACCCATATATGGCATACCGGCAAGGGCAAAAGCCAGGTACTGCCAAGCCACCAAAAAAGCCTCGTATCGCACAAATGGATTTAGCAATCCGGCGGCGCGCATGTATGGCGAATAGCCCAGCACCACTTCTTTGCCCAAGGCAGTTGGTGCCGTCATTTGTGCTATCCAGTTTTCTGAAGCAGGCATGCAATCGGCATCGGTAAACAGCAGCACCTCGTGTTTGGCTTTTTTAATGGCCAATGTCAAAGCCAGCTTTTTACCGGGTTTCGACTGCACAAAATCATCGAGAGCAATCAAGTCAAAATTGGGGTGGCTTGCCTTCAACTCATGCAGGTACTCATAGGTTCCGTCCCACGAGTGGTCGTCAACCACAATAACTTCAAAAAGCGGAAACTTTTGTTGCAGAATGGTTGGTAGCAATTTTTGCAGGTTTTCCTTCTCATTTTTGGCCACCACCACCACGGTTACGCCGTAGTCGGGCGCGGGAGTTTGATCCGGTTTTTTCAACAGCAAAGGCCGTATAAACAGTATGAGTAGCCAAAGCAATTGCACAGCGGCTACCGCAATAAGGGTGTAAAACCAGGTATTTATTAAATATTGTTGCACCGAAAACCTAAATGAGCTGCGAAAATAAAGGCTGCACTCATGCTGTGCGTTTCCTTTTGTTTTACAATTACCAACAACGCACAATAATTGCCCGCCTTACTTTTGCCGGCTGTTATGAAATTTACCTTATTAGCCACCGACAAGAAAACCAAAGCCCGCTACGGCCAGCTTGAAACCGACCACGGCATAATAGAAACCCCGGTTTTTATGTCGGTAGGCACCATAGGCAATGTAAAAGCCGTGCACACCCGCGATTTGTACGATACCGTGAATGCGCCCATTATTTTGGGCAATACCCTGCACCTGTATTTGCGGCCCGGAACCGATGAACTGGAAAATGCCGGTGGACTGCACAAATTCATGCACTGGGACCGCCCCATATTGAGCGATAGTGGTGGTTTTCAGGTTTATAGCCTTTCCGAAATACGGAATATAAAGGAAGAAGGGGTACAGTTTCGCTCGCATATTGATGGCTCCAAGCATTTTTTCAGCCCCGAAAGTGCCATTGACATTCAGCGCAGTATTGGTGCCGATATCATTATGGCTTTTGACGAATGCACACCTTACCCTTGCGAGTATGACTATGCGCAAAAAAGCATGCACCTGACCCACCGTTGGCTCGACCGCTGTATTGACCACTTTGGCCAAACAAAACCCAAATACGACCATGAGCAAGCACTTTTTGGCATAGTGCAAGGCAGTGTGTACAGCGATTTGAGAAAACAATCGGCGGAGTATATTGCGCAGAGCAATTGTTTTGGCAATGCCATTGGCGGCCTAAGTGTGGGCGAGCCCAACCAAAAGATGTACGAAATGGCCGAATTGGTTTGTGATATTTTGCCCACAGAAAAACCGCGCTACCTGATGGGCGTGGGCAAACCCGAAGATTTGTTGGAAAATATAGAGCGCGGGGTGGACATGTTTGACTGTGTAATGCCCACAAGAAATGGACGAAATGGTGCTATTTTTACCAAAAACGGCAGGTTGAATATGAAAAATGCCAAGTGGAAAAACGACTTCAGCCCGCTAAATGATGAAAGACTGAGCTTTTTGGACGATATGTACACCAAAGCCTACTTGCGCCACCTCATTACCTCAGGCGAAATATTGGGCGGAATGATTGCTTCGCTGCAAAACCTGGTGTTTTACCAATGGCTCACCAAGCAGGCACGCGAGCATATAAAAGATGGCACCTACTTTGATTGGAAGGCCGAAATTCTTCCCCAAATAACCCGAAAGCTATAGCCTTGCTCAAGAAAATAGACCGATATATCATCCGCAAGTTTTTGGTGACACTGGTATTTATACTCGTGCTTTTCTCCATGATTGCGGTGGTGTTTGACACTTCTGAGAAAATAGATAAGTACGTAAGCGCCGAAATTCCTTTCAAGGTCATTCTGGAGTTTTACCTAACCAACTTTGTGCCTTATCTGCTCAACCTTATCAGCCCCATTTTCATATTTATAGCGGCTTTGTTTTTTACCTCGCGCATGGCCTACAATTCTGAGGTGATAGCCATCTACGCCTCCGGCACCAGTTTTTGGCGTTTGTTGTGGCCCTATCTCTTTGTAGCCATTCTGCTCACCGGCGCCGATTTGTATTTCAAAAACTTCATTATACCCAACTCAAACAAGGGCTTGGTAGAGTTTGAGAAGGTTTACCTGCGGCGCGGCATTTACAACCCCAACCTAAACATTCACCGCCAATTGCAACCGGGTGAGTTTTTTTCGCTTGAGCGCTACCACTACAGCGACTCTATGGGCACGCGGTTTTCGCTTGAGCATTTTGATGGCTTGCAACTCAAAGACAAGCTAATGGCTACCTACCTGCGCTGGGATCCGGTAAAGAAAAAATGGTATGCCCACCACTACACCAAGCGCATTTATTTTGACAGAAAACAAAAAATAGAAACCGGGGACACCCTGTACTTGGACCTGCCCATAAAACCCAATGAGTTTACCGAACAGCAAGAAAGTATTGCCACTATGGAAACACCTGAATTAATGGATTTTATAGCACAGGAAACCTTGAGTGGCAATCCCGATTTGAAATTTTTCAAAGTGGAACTTTACCAGCGGTTTTCTATCCCCTTCGCATCATTCATTCTCATAATGATTGCTTATGCACTGGCATCGCGCAAAGTACGCGGTGGCACCGGCATGCACTTGATGCTCGGAATTTTGATTGCGGTTACTTTTATCCTGTTTATGCGTTTTACCATCACATTCGGGCAGCAAAGCACACTCAACCCAATGGCCGCAGTGTGGATTCCCAATTTGTTTTTCCTGGCAATTGCCATTTGGCTGCTGGCCAAGGCACCAAAATAAAACGCTACACCACGTCGAATCCAATATCGCGACGGCAGTATTTGCCTTCAAACCTTATTTCGTCAGCCACTTGAAATGATTTTGCAAGTGCTTCTTTCAAATTACTTCCAAATGAAGTAATGGCTATTACGCGGCCTCCGTTTGTACTCAATACACCTTCCTTATTTACCGTACCGGCATGAAAAATCAGGCTTTCGCTTTTGGCGGGAATGCCTTTTATGCCTTTGCCTTTTTCGTAGTTTTCGGGGTAGCCACCTGAAACGAGCATCACCGTAGCAGCACTTTGTTCAAGCACTTCAATTTGACTGTCCTCCGGCAGCGAACCTTTTGCGGCATCGAGCAGTACGGGAAGCAAATCGCTTTTTATTCTGGGTATCACCACCTCGGTTTCGGGGTCGCCCATACGGCAGTTGTATTCTATTACAAATGGGTTGTTGTTTACATTAATAAGCCCGAAATACAAAAAACCGCGGTAGGGTATGCCATCTTTTTGAAGTCCTGTCATGGTTCGGTCCACCACTTGTTCCTTAATTTTTTGCATGAGTTCTTCATTGGCAAAAGGCACCGGCGAAATGGCCCCCATACCACCGGTATTCAAACCTGTATCGCCTTCGCCTATGCGTTTATAATCTTTGGCGGTTGGCAGCAACCAATAGCGCGCACCATCGCAAATGGCAAAAACCGAAAGTTCAATTCCATCGAGAAATTGCTCAATAACCACTTTTGCTCCCGCCTCACCGTATTTTTTATCAAGTAGAATATCTTCAAGCGCTTCCAAGGCTTCGTTTTCTGAAAAGCAAACACGCACGCCTTTTCCGGCGGCCAATCCATCGGCTTTGAGCACAATGGGCGCTCCTTTTTGTGCGATATATGATTTGGCTTTGTCAAATTCCTTATCGGAAAACTCGCGGTATTCAGCCGTTGGGATGTGGTGTTTTTGCATAAAAGCCTTGGCAAATGACTTGCTTCCTTCAAGCTGGGCAGCAGCCTTTTGCGGACCAAAAATGGGAATGCGGGCGGTTCGCGAATCGGAGGCAAAATAGTCAACAATGCCATTTACCAGCGGGTCTTCAGGCCCCACCACTACAAAGTCAATTTTATTAACCGCTACAAAACCCGCCACCTCATCAAAGTTGTTGGGGTTTAGTTGCACATTTTCGCCAGTTTGAGAAGTACCACCATTGCCGGGTGCTATAAATACTTTTTCGCACAACGGACTTTTGGCTATGGCCCATGCAAGAGTATGTTCTCTGCCACCCGAACCCAATACCAATACTTTCATACTTGCAATGTTTTTTTAGAAATGAGCGGGCAAAAATAACCCGCCGCTTATGCTTGCGCAAAAGGCTTATTCCCGAATTTCGGCACTGATAACAATGGCCCGGTAGAAAATGACTGAAAACAGGTATGCAAACCAATTAAAGGTGAATGGTTTTGAACCTTTGATGCAGGAAAAAATTGAGAAATCAAAAGTGCTGGTGGTAGGTGCCGGTGGCTTGGGTTGCCATGTATTGGTACAGCTTTGTGCCCTGGGCCTGGGCAACATAGTGCTGGCCGACCACGACAAGGTGGAACTGCAAAACCTGAACCGCCAAACCCTGTACCTGCCAGCCCACGTGGGTTTGCCTAAAGCACCAACTGCCGCGGCGGTACTCCAGACTTTTAACCCAAATGTGCATATACATGCTGTGCAGGAAATGCTAAACTCTAAAAACGTTGAAGAATTGGCCACCGGTTGCGATTTGGTGTTGGATTGCACCGACAACCTTGCCACGCGCTACACACTTGATGCCTATTGCAGCCGAACCGCCACCCCATTGATTTTTGGCGGAGTGCGCATGTACGAAGGCCAATTTGGTGTATTCAATTACCGCGGCGGTACCTCGTTCAAACAAATGTTTCCCACCGAAAACCATTTTGAGCAAATTGAAGATTGCAATACCCTGGGCACCTTTGGTTTTGCCTGTCAGCTTATTGGTGCCTATCAAGTAAATGAAGCTTTCAAGATAGTAACCGGTTTGGGGCATGTGCTCGCAGGGAAGGTTACTACCATCGACCTGCAAACCAATTCGCATTTTACCGTGGGTTTTTAATTAACCAATCAGAGCCGTTTTATTAAAATACAGCACTTTACATTGGGTGTTGTTATTTTGAAAACTCAGAATGAACAAGCATTTAGCCATACTATTGCCCTTTTTGCTGCTAACCCATTGGTGTGCAGCACAGTACCAGTTTATTCAAAACAAAGGGCAGTGGCACAAAAAAGTACTGTTCAAAGCCTATATTGACGCCGGCGAAGTTTACCTGGAGAATGATGGCATAAGATTTTTGTTTTACGATGGCGAGCAAGTGGAAGCATTTCACCACGGCGGAAATACAGATTCTATACTCGATTGCCACGCCTTAAAACTGCAATTTGAAGGAAGCCAACTGCCCGAAAGCATAGAAACATCGGTTGAAAACCCTACTTACTACAACTACTTTTTGGGCAATAACCGGGCGCGCTGGGCAAGCGGTGTCAAAGCCTTTGAACGCATTGTGCTCAAAGAGGTTTATCCGGGAATTGATTTCGAAATTTTCAGCTATCAATACAAGCTCAAGTACAACTTTTATGTACACGCCGGTGCCAATCCTGAGCAAATAGCCATTAAATACCTGGGTGCCGATGATGTGCTGATGCAAGATGGCGCCATACAAATAAATACAAGCCTGCGCAACCTTGTTGAAGAAGTGCCCTACACCTACCAAAACCAGAAAGACGGGAGCAAAAAGGAAATAAAATCGGCTTACGAACTCAATGGCAATGTGCTGAATTTTGCCATTAACGGCAACTACCGCAAAGAACGCACGCTGGTAATAGACCCAACCTTGGTATTTGCCACCTATTCAGGCTCTACTGCCGACAACTTTGGCTTTACCGCCACCTATGATTTGCTGGGTGATGCCTACTCGGGCGGCACAGTTTACAGCTTTGGTTTTCCCACCACTTTCGGTGCCTTTCAGCGCACATGGAAAGGCGGCAAAATGGTAGATAGAAATATAGGCGATATTGGCCGCGATGTGGGAATTTTGAAATACTCCGACGATGGCACCAAACTGCTTTTTGCCACTTATTTAGGTGGTACCCACAACGAAGATCCGCACAGCATGGTGGTCAACAGCCACAACGAACTCATCGTTTTTGGCAATACCGGTTCGGCAGATTTTCCAACCACGGTAAGCGCCTACGACACCAGTTTCAATGGCACCTACGATATTTATATAGCGCAATTCTCAACCGATGGAAGGCGATTGCTGTCAAGTACATTTCTTGGCGGTTCGTCAAAAGACGGGCTCAATGGCCTGCAATATTTCAACGGCGCACGGTTTGACAATACCAGCGATTTGGGCTTCAACTACGGCGATTTGTACCGCGGCGAAGTGTTGGTAGATAGGGAAGACAATATTTGGGTATCAACTGTAACCCGCTCCGATGATTTTCCCGTGTTTGGCAACAGCTTTCAAAAAAACCGACGCGGCAAACACGACGCCGTAGTAGCCAAACTGAGCAGCGATTTGGGCAAACTACTGGCATCCACTTATTTGGGTGGGTCGGAAAACGATGCTTCGTATGCCTTGGAATTTGACCACAAAGGCCATGTGTTTATTTGCGGCGGCACCCAAAGCGACTCTTTGCCATTTGATACAAGCGCTTTTCAAGCAAGATTTACCGGTGGTAAAGTTGATGGTTTCATTGCCAAATTTACCTTGGCGCTCGACAGCCTGAAGGCCGGAACCTACTTTGGTACAGAGCGGAAAGAGCAGATATACTTTGTGCAGATTGACAAAAACAACCGCGTATATGTGACCGGCCAAACCAAAAGCGACAGCTTTTTTGTGAAAGATGTATTGTACAGTCAGGCAAATGGCAAACAATTCATTGCCTGCTTCAACAACGAGCTTGACAGTCTGGAGTTTTCAAGTGTGTTTGGTTCTGGCCGCAAAGCTCCTGATTTGTCGCCCAGCGCTTTTTTGGTTGACCAATGCGGGCGCATCTATTTTTCGGGTTGGGGCGGCAGAGCCAATTTTGAAGGCCATTGCAGCGACCTCCCGATTCCGCACCCAAAACTGGCTATACAGGAAACCACCTTGGATAAATCAGATTTTTATCTGGCGGTATTTGCCGAAAACATGGACTCTATAAAATACGGCAGCTATTTTGGCGGCGGCCAAAGCGAAGAACATGTAGATGGCGGCACAAGTCGATACAACCGCGCCGGTGTGGTATATCAATCGGTGTGCACCGGCTGTGGCGGCGGCTACGACGATTTTCCTGTAACCAAAGGTGTGGTGAGTGAAACCAATGGTGCTAAAACAGGCAATTTGTGCAACAATGCATTGTTTAAGCTCGATTTTGATGCGCCGGTACTCTATGCCGACTTTGAAGCGCCATCGGCTATATGCTTCGACCAGCCCCTGATACCGGAAGACCGAAGCGTGAATGCGCTGGAATATTGGTGGTATGTGAACGATAAACTTGCCAGTACAAATGACACGCCAAGTTTTGCCTTGAGCGACACCGGCTGGTACCGAATAAAACTGATATTGGCCAATGCAAACTCATGCCCGGGCAGCGATACGGTGCAAAAGGAAATATTTGTGTACAAGACATCAGAAGTAGATTTTGACTACTACGGAAACGACTGCGGTCTGGTGTATGATTTCAAAGCCAAAAGCAGCAAGGCGCAAACCTACCGTTGGAATTTTGGAGATGGCTGGTTTGACCCATTCAAAACCCCCACACATAAATATGCCATAGCCGATAGCTACACTGTGGTGTTGCAAACCGACTCGGGAACGGCCTGTGCCAACAGCCTGAGCAAACCACTGGTTATTGACTCCGCACTTGCCGATTTTACCTACCTGGTGGACAGTTGCGAACCCTACGTAAACTTCTTTGATAATTCGCAAAAAGCGCTCACTTGGCAGTGGCAGTTTGCAGCCAACAAATACAGCAGCAACGACGATCCCGGCCATTACTTTCCCGATACGGGTTTTTACCAAGTCATCTTGCGTATCAACAAAGGCAAAGGCTGCTACGACTCGGTGGTAAAAACCATCCACGTGGTCAATTTTCCACGAAAAGCCGGCTTTGATCTACAGTTTGACAGTTGCGAATTCAAGGCCTTTGCCAAAAGCAGTTCAACCTATTCAAACCGCATCAAATGGATTTTTACCGACACTTTGTACGGCGATAACATAGTGCTTAATGCGCAGCAACCGGGCAATTACAAACTCAGCCTTGTAGCAGATCCCTTTTCTTCTTGCCCCGATACAGCCAGCCGCTATTTCAATTTCAATGAGGTGCCTATTGCTGCATTTCGAGAAACTGTGGATTCCTGTTTGTCAAAAATTTCGCTCAACAACCAAAGTTCTTATGGCAATAAATTTCAATGGACTGTAGGCGACAAACGCAGCAAAGAAAAAAATCCGGTTTTTCTCATGGGCGATACCGGTGTGTACCAACTGCGGCTGGTGGTCAATCCATTCTCGGCCTGCGCCGATACGGTGCTTGACACGGTGCATATAAGACAGGTAAAATTTGCCCATTTTGATGTGCAGCCAATAGCATGTACCACGGCGGTGCGCATTATTGAAAACTCGCTAAACGCCAAAACCCTGTGGTGGAACTACGGCCCCGACAGCAACTCCATTCAAATAAAATCGGATACCCTGTTTTACAATTCGGCGGGCAACAAACAAGTGGTACTCATAATAGACAAATTGAATGCGGATTGTGCCGATACCTTTAGCAGTCAGTTTATTATCAGCGAACCGCCAAAATCAGGTTTTACCATGGATACGCTCTACTGCAATGCCTTGCGAACCTTTATATCAAGCACAAATACCGAGCAGCACAGCATAGAATGGCTACTGAAAGACAAAACCATAGGCACGGGCGATTCATTGACTCACTACTTTGCCAAAACCGGCAAATACAGGATTACCCAGCGGCTCACCGACACCGCCGGTTGCAGCGATACGAGTTCGCTGTTTTTTGTGGTTCGCTATGAGCCAAAAGCCCTTATTGATGCCCAAATAGATTCATGCAGCGGCCTTGTGCAAATGAAAAACTTATCAATGCAGGCTTTTAGCAACCAATGGTATTTAAATGGCAATGCCATAAGTACAGAGACCTCACCTCAATTGCAATTGCCATCGGCCAACAATGAACACCATGTATTGTTGGTAATAAACGAAACAACACCTTGTATTGACAGCGCTTCTATGGCACTGAGCTACAGCGCGGTTTCGCTGCAAGATGTGTGGATGGCCAACATTATAACCCCAAATGGCGATGGCAAAAACGACATCCTCACTGTAAACACGGGCGACAATGGCTGCCTTGATATGAAGTTGATAATTTTTAACCGCTGGGGCGAAAAAGTATTTGAAACAGAAGGTACTGAGCTAACATGGGACGCTATTTACAAAGGGGCCCAACTCAACAGCGGCGTGTATTACTATTTGCTGTATGCCAATGACCAACAGCGCAACGGCACCATAACCGTTTTGAGCAAATAGGGCCTGTAAGACCACATTGACCATTTTCTTAAAGTCGAATTGATTTGGGTTATTTACCCTTGCAGTGAATACTTCATGGTTCGCATTCTTGCCCATTTCATAGCAAGCTCTCAGGTTGTGTGCAAGCAGCTACTCCTACTTCCAAAATTGAACAGCGCGCAGGATATCGTTGGGATTGATACCCAAAAAGTGGTAAAGCGCATAAAAAACCGAAGAGTAGAGCGTGAATGACAGAAACATATAAAGGAACACCTTTTTTGAATTTTGCTCAATGGTACCGGCCAAAATGGTACCCACGGGCACTTGCAAAATAATGGGTGTGAGCAGGGCAATGCCGGTAAGACCAAATTTGTTTCTGAACCGTACCAAGCGCCTCATACGTTTGTTTACCCTGAATTTGGTCGGATCAATACCGCGTTTCTTCTTTATGAAATAGAGAATTTCCATGAGCAAGAGGTCATAGGCTACCACGCCTATCATGCCGCCGCCCACCGTAGCCAGAAAAAATGTGAGCGGCCCCCAGCCCTTTCCCAGGTTTACAATAGCAACTGCCACCCCCGCCATGTACTTTGTGGTAGAGAGTGCCATTACTATGAGAATATTTACCCAGGTTGACATCTGTTTCTGTGTTAAACTTTCACGCCAAAAGCCAAATCTCCTGCATCACCTAAACCGGGCACTATGTATGAATTGGCATCTAAATGCAAATCAACTACGCAAGTATAATGAACAATTTGGGGTAATTGTGTAGCTAATGTCTCCATTCCGTATTTTGATGAAAAAACTGAGGCAAAAAGCACTTTTTGTGGCTTGAAATGCTCCATTATTTTGTGGTAGCAGGTAAGCAGGCTGCTGCCCGTGGCGCACATTGGATCGGCCAGTATAAGGGTTTTCCCGGTCAGATCGGGCATGACCTCATATTGCGAAACAATTTCAAAATCGGTCGCGCTAGTATGTTGCCTGAATGCTGAAATAAATGCCGCCTCGGCTGATCTAAAAGCCCTGAGCATGCCATTTTGCAAAGGCAAGGCTGCCCTTAGTATGGCGCATACCACCAGGTTTTCGTTGCTCAAATTCACCTCCGCTTGCCCCAAAGGTGTTGGCACCACCTGCGGCTCGTATTGCAGTGATTTTGAGATTTCATAGGCCATTATTCCACCAATGGCTTCCAGGTTTTCTCTGAAACGGTGGCTGTCTTTTTGCCTTTCTACGTCGCGCAATTCTGCCAAATAGCTATTGAGCAGGGTATTTTGCCGGTTGAGGATGATTAGATTTTCCATATCAGATTAAACGGAAATTTGGTTTTTAAAAGGTGGTAATAAGCGGTAGGGCTGGCACCAAAACTTCTGAAAAAAGCTTCTATGCCTTCTATTGATGAGCCGTAAAAATCAAATGAGTCGCTGTGATTAGCGGCTTGCTCAAGTGCGCCATCAACCAGCAGGTTCATTGCATTTTGTTGCCTGAACTGCGGATGTACATAGCCATTTAAAAAGTGGGTGTATTGTTGGTTGAAGATAAAAAAACCTGCAGCCACCACCTCGTTTTGCGGGCTGTATGTGCTCAAGAAAAAACCCTGCTGCTTTTCGTAAGCTACTTTTGAAAGACCTTTAAGCATGTGCACAGCCGCCGCAGGTATGAGCTGCTTGCCTGTTTTGTGGTTGGCATCAAGCATGTCCATTACATGCGAAAAATCGTGGAACGGTTTGTTGACAAAACCCTGTTGCTTGAGTTTGTTTATGCGCTTACGCACGGTTTTGGAGTAGCCTTTTCGCAGCTCGTCAATGCCTTGCTGCAGGTGGAGCATGTAGGTAAAGCGCGCACCCACCGAAACGCCGTGCCACTGATATTCGGGCACATAAACAGGCTCTATACCGCTGAAGTAGTCAAAAACAGCAGCGTTTTGCGTAGCTGCCTGCACCAGCGGAGCCATAGCCGATTTGTAATAATGTATGGTATCGTATGCCGATTGGGCTTGAAAACGGCGTACCTGCACGCCCCAATATTTGCTCAGTAAAGGTTGGCGCGAGAAGGTGTTGAACATTTTTTGTTTTTCATAAACCGGAATCCCCGCCAGCCATTCGCCGGTTTTATCATTGATATTTACCCAAGCCTGCCAGTTGCCGCTCGTAAGTAAATCGATATACCACGACTGGCAAAAAACCGTACCTGTGTTGCTGTGGGCGATAAGTTCGTCCCATTTTTCGGTGTTCAGGTGCCTTCTGTGAAGCTTTTCTACCGGCATGGCTAAAGTTCGTTTTTCATGTATTCGTACACTTGTTTCCAGCCTTTCCAACCATTTATGGTACCCAAAGACTCATTATGCCAAAGGCTTACAAACAAGCCGTTTACTTGCTTTAACCGTGTGATGGTTTGCAAAATGGCAGCTTGTGCCTGTTCGGGATTTAATTTCAAGTATTGTTTCAAACCCACATCCATAAGAGCGAAGGGAACTATAGTCAAACTTGTTTTTTGGCGCAATTTAAAATTGTAGTAGGGAAAAGGCCTTGAGGTACCGGCCCTGAAAGCCACCGCATCGGCATAACCCATACTGAAATCGTGGGTAATTCCGGCTTGTATCAACACATCGGCGGTTTGCGGCCATTTGAAATGCAGGTAGTGTTGGCGGCTGTGCAGTATGGGGGCTCCGGTTAGCTCTTCCAGTTGCTCACGTTCTTTGGTCAGTATTTGGTGGTTTTGCCAGCTGTTGTACGATGGATGCAACCCCAGCTCAAACTGCCATTGGTATTTTTGAACAAACTGTGCCAGGGTTGTTGCGCTACGCCCTTTTGGCAAGTCATATTCCGAGTTGCCACCGCAAAGCAAAAAAACCAGGTTGCGTGCCCCCGCTGCTTTCATTTGTGGCAAGTTGTCAAACGGGTCGCTGGCGCCACCAAGGGTTGCTGCCAAAGCCATTGCTTCGCCAAAATGTGCGCCAACCAGCTTTTTGGCCAAAGCACCCAAACGCCTTAACAAAGCCTTGCCCTTGGCTGCATATACTTGGTCAATATCAATGGTATTCCACCATTCAAATTGCTCATTTTCGTGCAATTGGAGACCATTTTTGCGCAAAACCGTCCGCAGCTCTGCTATCCAAATATCAACCACAGGCCAGTCGAGTGCCTGGTATTTATATAGAATAGAAGCTTGCTTTTGGTACCGGCCATGTGCATCAAAAGTGGCTTGGGGCACGGTTTCTTCCATGCGCGAAATGAGGTAGAAAATGGCGGCAAATACATCAAAATCAAGAGCTCCCCCATTTTCCGCAGGGAAAAGTCTCAGGTTTTTGCCAAGGCCGAGCGCGGGTGGCAACTCCCCTTGGGCATACAAAGGCAAGCTGGCAAAAAAACCGGAAGCCGGTATTTCTATGAAGGTTTGGTTACAAGTCAATACATAATTAGCTGTGTCGGTGCCTTGCATTTGCAATTGTGCAAAACCCATTCTGTTCACAAAAATGTATTCGGCAATAAAGCCAAGCTCAGGGCAGTGCAAATGGTTGGGGACTGAAAGAACGGCAATATGGTTTGAGTTTGGCATGTATTGCTCCAAATTTGGGGCTATTCAGGCTAACTTTGACACAATTTTTTGAATACAGCTTGAAGACCAAATTCCGCCAATTTTTTAGCATTCTCACTTATGCGCAAGAAGGAGCCAAAAGGCAGTTTATGCTGTTGATACTGGCAAAAATTATTATTTCGCTGGCCGACCTCGTGGGTATTGCTGCGGTGGTTGCCGTAGTTTCTACCGCCTTGGAGCCCGGCAAATCACAGGTCTTGATTGAAAAAATCCACTCCGGTTTTTTCATCAATCTATCAGAAGATGAATTTATTTTGGCCGTGTTGGCGGCTTGTTTGTTCTTTTTTGTAGCAAAAAACTTCCTTGCCTTTCTCGTACACAAACTCACCGTTCGCTTTGCGCAAAACGTAAGCAACACCCTGAGCCAACATGTGATAGAAGGTTTTTTTAAACGAGGTTACAGCTACCTGTTCAAGGAGCGTATTTTCAAGCTCACCCACCGCTCAGTGGCCATTCCATTCGAGTTTGGCACAGCAGTAGTCAAAAGTATGTTTTCTTTGGCCGGCGAGGTGGCTGTATTGGTATTTTTTATTGCCATGGCCTTTGTTGCCAATTGGGTTTTGAGCATTGTGTTGGTCATTATTACCATACCCATTAGCTACGCTGTTTACAAAAAGCTGGCTGTATCATATAGCCAATTGGGCAAGCAAAAACACGAGATTTTACCACAAAACAGCCGTGGCATACACAAGCTTTTCGACAGCTTTCTTGAGATGAAGGTATATGGAGCGGTTGAGCAGTTTACCAATACCTTTATGCGTAACCTGAGGGCGTTCAACGGGCTGCGTTTCAAACAACAAGAACTGCAAATAGCACCCAAAAAAATCATGGAAATAGCCGCCATTTCCTTTATTCTTTTGCTTTTTGTATTTCAACATTATTTTGATTCAGAAGGCAATGTAGGAATGGTTTTCAATCTGGGAATTCTGGGTGCCTACGGCTACAAGGTCATGCCTGCCATTGGTTTAATAACCGATTCATTATTGCACTTTAAAAGCACTGAGCACTTGGTACAGGAACTGGAACAAAACCTGGAAAACCACTCAATTCCCGAAGTGCATTTCAAGGAGGTGGTGTTTGATAATTCCATTGTTTTGGAAGGTGTATCGGTGGCTTTTGAAGACCACAAGGTGTTGCAAAACATTGACATGGCCATTACTAAAGGCAGTATTGTGGGTGTAAAAGGCAAGTCAGGAGCGGGCAAGTCAACCTTGCTCAAGGTTATTATAGGTCTTCAGGAAATTGATAGCGGCAAAATCAGAATTGATGGCATGGAGCCTGAGTTTCCTGACAACAGCAAGTGGCTGAGCAAAATAAGTTATATAGGTCAAGACTCGGTAATATTGGATGCCAGTGTTTATGAAAACGTGAGTTTTGGCTACCCAATAACCAATACGGAAAAAATAGAACAAGCCCTGAAAATGGCTTGCCTTGACGAATTTATTGGAAACGACCGTTTTGTGGGCGAAGATGGAAAGTTGCTTTCGAGCGGGCAAAAACAACGAATTGCCTTGGCACGCGCCATGTATTTTGAAAGGCCTTTGATGGTTCTTGATGAGTTTTCAGCCAATCTTGATTCGCATACCGAGGCCGGTATATTAGAAACTATTCAGCACATCAACCAACAATTGGGGGTTACCATCCTGTTGGTGTCGCACCGCATGAAAACCCTTGGCATAGCCGCACACATTTGGGAGCTTAGCCACGGTAAGTTGCATCAAAACAAATAAGAAATGGAGTGTTGGGGAGAATGGAAGAAAGCGCAGTTTAGAATCGGTAGAAAACCCCTACCCTTCCTCCAAAATTGAGTGAGTTTTCGTTGAGGTTGGCCAACAACTGTTGCTGAAATCTTCGGCGCAAAACGGCTTCAAACGAAAATCCAAAACCGTGGGCCAAGTAGGCATCAATACCTGCATTGGCCATGAGCCCTGATTGCAGTTGGCTGTTGTACATATTGGGCAACCAAGTGTTTGACAAGCCAGTGCCATCAACTTTTGTATTCATGGCAAAGCTGTGCGTTTGGCTGATAACCTGACTCAGGTAAGCGCCCAAATCGATATGATACCCAAGGCGGTTGCCTTTGCCTGCAATGCGCAACATAAGCGGCACTGAGAGCATACGGGCGTTGTATTGCAATTGGTAGGCAAAAAGTGAATATCGGTCAGATGGTCCCACATTGCTGGGCAACGAATCCATATCAAATGAGATGCGTTTGCCATCAATTTGGGTAGAATAGTCGGCCATGCTAAGGCCGGTAACCAAACCCAGGTTGCGGCTGAGCATGTGCCCAAACCTGAAATTGTAACTTACCGATGATTGTCTGTTGCCTGAGCCCAGGTAAACCGTGGTGGTTGGATTGTGTGTGAAACCACCTGAATAGCCCACGATTGTTGGGTTGAATTCTCGGTTGAACTGCAACCAATTGCGGCCATAGCCGGCCATTTGCATATCGTGTTTTATATCGGCAGTTGGCAAATTATCTGCATTGAGCTTGGCCAAAGTCAGGCTGTTTTCATCCAAATCTTCGGGCAGTTCGGTAGCTGTTAAAACCGTGGGACTAAACGCGAGAAATTGGAAAGGGCCGCGTTCGTCAAAAGCTTCTATCGCTTTGGTGCTTTCATCATTTCGTTCATTTTCAGGCAGCAGCGCCAACATACTCAAGTGCTTGGCTCCACTGTTTTGTTGGCTGTTTGCTCGCTCATGGGCCACCGATTCGGCATTTGATTCGTTGCCGGGTTTTTCCAAATCAGAAAGCACAGTGTGGGCTGAAGCCACGGCCTTACTATGGTAAGTAGCGGGGCGGTCTTGCGGATAGATGTGCAACTCGTGAGTGGTTTGGGCAGCTATTTCCTGAGAGGCATCGGTATTGAATAAACCGTATATGTAGCCAATTGAAAACGACATAGCAGAAATGAGCAATGCCCCAATGAGCGCCTTTCGGGGGTTGTAGTACCAGGGCAGCACTACTTTTCCCTCCTTGCTTCCAAGGCTTTTATCAACCTTGCTCCACACCGAGTTATCGGGGTCTATTTGCAGGTTGCTTAGTCCTGATTTGAATATTTCATCAACGCTGGGCATACTCGTTATATACTTCTATGTCTATTCCTTTAATCATATTTTGCAGTGCAGCACGTGCACGCGAAAGCTGCGACTTGCTTGTACCAATTGAAATCTGCAATTGTTCGGCAATTTCCTTGTGGCTGTAACCTTCAATAGCATACAGGTTAAAAACCACCCTGAAACCGGCAGGCAATGCATTTACCAGTCTCAGCAATTCTTCAGCCGACATTTTGTCAAGTGCTTTTGACTCTACACGCTGGCTTTCTGCATGCTCAATATCTTCAACCACCACAAGGTGCTTGTTTTTCCTGAAATTTTCAAGCGCTGTATTAACCATTATACGTCTGAGCCAACCTTCAAAAGAGCCTTTGCCTTCAAAACGGTGCAGGTTTTTCACTGCTTTAATAAATCCTTCGTGCAATACATCCTGTGCTTCTTCGCGGTTTTTACAATAGCGATAGCAAACGGCCATCAATTTTGATGCATAGCGGTCGTAGAGTTCTTTTTGAAACCTTCTGTCTTCTTTCAGACAGCCTTCAATCAACTCAGCCTCGTTGGCATCTGATGGTCTTATATTGGCTTTTTTGAAAAACATATTGCTTGATGTGGGCTTAGATGCAAGGCGGCAGATCTTGGTTGCAGCCTCACTAATTTTCAGTAAAAATATTCAAATTTTCGTTGCGTGCAAGGGTTCGGCGCTTATTATTCAAAGCCTTAACAACAATTGTGACCCAAGTAACTTCCGCATTTATTGAAAATAGCTGATTTTTGACCGCCCAATTAAATTGATAAACAGAACAAAATGTC
>WGNN01000049.1 GCA_016124515.1 bacterium | reverse complement strand
GCCAATATTGGTGACCCGGTGCCCCCGAAGCGGTTCGGTAGGTATTGGGCGTGGGCAGTTCGGTGCCCAGTTGCCTGAATTTGTTGTGGTTGGTGTGCTCTTGCGCTATACCTTGCAAAACACTGAAAATAAGTACAGTTCCAAATAATATTCGTAGCATATTACCAAAATTTTGTTTCAAAAATGAGCTGTATGGCAAGGGCCGTGGCACCACCCATACAAAACAGCACCCACGTAGTATGTTTTATCCGTAAAAAATGCGCTGCCAATAAGTTTGCCAAAAGTATAAAAAGCACCACTACCAACTGTCCTGCTTCTATGCCCAAGTTGAACGAAAGCATTGGCAACCATAGGTTTTTCTGACCCGAAATAAGAATTTTTAAGTAGTTTGAAAAACCCAGTCCGTGCACAATGCCAAAAGCACAAACCATGGCAAATTGGTAAAAGCTAAACTGTGGTTCGCCGGTTTGTCGGGTTTTAATGGCAGTGTATAGCGCTGATAGTAAAATGGTTACCGGAATGGCGAATTCAACATACGCAGCATTGACTGCCACCAGATTAAACACTGCCAAGGCCAGCGAGATGCTGTGCCCCAGCGTAAAACCAGTGACCGCCCAAAACACTTTTCGCCAATGCCATAGCTGAAACGCCACTGTAATAGTGAGCAAAAAAAGCATGTGGTCGTAGGCCGAGGGGTCGCTTATATGATTTATGCCTAATTGAAAATAAGTGCTAAACAGAATTGCGCATTTTTGTGCTTCAAAGAAAAGCCAAATGCCCGTTTATTTGAAAACCTTGAAGCCATATTTGTTCACCCTGATTTTCATGTGGAGCGGTTTGTACACCCCGGCACTGCACCGGTTTTACATATCCATAACCAAAATAGAACCCGCCAACAGCGGGCAAAATATGGAATGCACCATGAAGTTTTTCAGAGATGATTTTGAACAGGCAATAGCCAATTTGAGCAAAGACGAGCTGAAGATTGAAATGGGCGTAGCATCTGGAGCGGTTGATTCTATAATAGAAAGTTATGTGAAACAACATGTTTGGGTGCAGCAAAATGGAAAAGACATAAAGGTAAAATACGTAGGAGCTGAGGTGGAACAAGACCTGATTTGGGTTTATGCAGAGTTTGCCCGCCCCGCCAAGGGTTTGTGGCAGTTTGGCAACAGTTGCCTGCTTGAGTTGCAAGCCGAGCAGGTGAATGTAGTAAACCTGTTTTGGGACAAACAAAGCAAGAGTGCCTTGCTGAAAGCGGGAGAGGAACGCGCGGATTTTGAGTGGTGAGAGGAAAATTATTTATTATTTAAATCAACTAATAAAACGGTATTTATAAACCGCAAAAAACTCGCGGAAAAGGGAATATGCATCACGCAACTCAAAATAGTGGGCCGACACGCAGGTTAAAGGTAAACCCATGTTGCGGGCCGTAAGCAAAACCCGCCTTTTGTGGTAAAATTGGGTAATCGCTTCAATAGAGCCAATGGACATACTGTCGGCAATTTTTTGGCAATTCTGCAGGGTGGCCAAGGTATTATTTCCATTATTGTCAATGAGTAACCGATTTTTCGAAATGCCCGATTGCAGTAAGTATTCAGCCATTTTATCGCCTTCTGCAAAACCTTCCTTGCCTATGCCACCACTTACTAAAATTAAGGCTTCATTATTTTTTCGGGCACATGAAAGGCATTTGTCCAACCGTGCCTTTAAACGCGGCGACAAACTACCGTCTTCATTTACTTTATTGCCAAAAACCACCAATAAATCTGCTTGTTTGTTGCAGCCGTTATTTCTCAAGCCTATCAGGGTGGTTATACCTGTTTCAGCCAAAAACCAAAGCACCAAAACCAAGCAAATGGTTTTGGTGATTCGGAAGAGTGGTTTTTTGGTTCTTTTCACGTGGTTTTTCAGTCCAATTTAGTAATTGTGTGCTGGAATGGAAACTAATGTTTGGCTGAACGAAAAAGCCCAAGCCTATACATGGCTAAACTTCTCTTAATTTCCAGCGACCGCGCCTGAAAAGTATAATACCAATTACTGCATTGAGGCTGTGGCAAATGGCAATACAAATCAAGACACCCATGAAACCTTGTTGGTAAACTTCCATAAGCACATAAGCCATGGGAAGTTGCACTATCCAAAAGCAGAAAATATTCATCAAAGTGGGAGTGAGGGTGTCGCCCGACCCGTTAAAAGCTTGAGTTATTACCATTCCGAAGGCAAAAAACACGTAGCCAAGGCAAACCACGCGCAGGGTAAGGGCGGCCAAATGTTCAACCTCGGCACTGCTGGGAAACACCTGCGCTATGAGCCAATCGGCCCCCAGGAAAAACAGTATGGAAACGAGCACCAAAAATCCGGCGTTGTAATACGCGCTGCGCCACACGCTTTCTTCAGCCCTTTCGGGCTTTTTGGCACCCAGGTTTTGGCCCACCAATGCTGCCGCAGCCTGCGCCAATCCCCATGAAGGAAGCAGCGTAAAGCCAATAATTCTGAATCCGATGGTAAAACCGGCCACACTTGGCGTACCCAACTTTGAGATGAGCCTGATGAGTACCAGCCAACTCGCCGATTCTATGAGAAACTGACCAATTCCGCCCAAACTAACACGCAGCAAATTGCCCATTATTTTCAGGTCTATGGTCAGTAGTTTCAGCATGAGTTTCAGCCTGCCGTTGCCTTTTAAAAGCAGGTAAAATTGCACCAAAACAGCAATTGCCCTTCCGGTACCTGTGGCAATAGCGGCTCCTTTTACGCCCATTGCCGGCACAGGGCCAAAGCCAAAAATAAACAAAGGATCAAGTATAATATTGAGGCCATTGGCTATAAGCAACACACGCATGGCAATTGCCGAATCGCCGGCGCCTCTAAATGCTCCATTGATGATAAAAAGCAACATGATAATAATATTGCTGCCAAAAATCCATTGTGCATAGCCAAGTCCGTGCTGAATTACCTCAGGCGACGCATCCATAAGTCGGAGCAGGGCAGGGGCATTTTGGTAACCCGCAAAACCCAGGGCCAAACCTATAATAAGTGCAAGTATGATGGCCTGAAAAGTGGAAATGGAGGCCTGTTTATCGTTTTTTTCGCCTACGCGGCGCGATACAAGTGCCGAAGTAGCCATTGATAAACCAACGGCCACAGAATACACCACAAACATTATCGCCTCGGTAAGACCCACGGTGGCTATGGCGTTTTCGCCCAGGCGGGTTACGTACATAATGTCAACCAGGGCAAACAATCCTTCGCCCAGCATTTCGATAACCACAGGTACGGAAAGAATAAATATGGCCTTGTTTATATTGCCGGACGTGTATTCTTTTTCGCCCGAGGACAAGGCTTGTAATAATAGTTTGAAAAAGCGTTTAATTGCTGATATAGAATGAGTTGTCATTTTAAAATTAATTTGATGTTGGAAGTAATGTAGGTAGGTGGATAGCTACCACCCGGTGGTCTGTTTCAATTACAGCGATATATCAGCAAACGGCTTCATAATGAGGCAAACATAAAACCTAAAACTGATAAGTGTCAAATTAATTTCGCTTAAAGTGCGCGTGGGTCAGAACCAATGCAGTTCGCGGTTCATTACGTATATATAATACACCACAAACATGGCAAGGAGTATAAACGATTGGTAAGCTCCCAGTTTTTTGGTTTTAAACAGCAACAGCGAAATGAAAATAACTATGGTGCCTATTATAGTGGTGAGGGTGTCATAATTCAATTCGGGATTGTAGGTTCGGGGTCTGATTAAGGCACTAACCCCCATAATCAAAAGCACATTGAACAGGTTGGAGCCTATAATATTTCCCACTGCCAAGTCGGGTCGCTTTTTGAGTGCCGCCACCAACGAAGTGGCCAATTCAGGTAGCGAAGTACCCATTGAAACGATGGTAAGGCCTATCATGGTTTCGCTCACATGTGCCATTCTAGCCAAATTACTTGCATTATCTACTATGAGTTTGCCGCCGATAACCAAGCCTGCCAAGCCAAGTGCTATCATGAGCAAAGTGGTGCCAAGGGGTTTTGGCGGGTGCTCGCCCGCTTCAGATATTATTTCTTGTTTGGATGTTTTAAACACATAAACGAGAAAAATGACAAAACCGAGCAACAGCATACATGCATCAAATCTTGAAAGGGTGTTGTTGTCGGTACCTAGCAAGCCATCGTTGCACAAAAGCAGAAAAACCGACAAAACCAAAATGGAAAAAGGCAGCTCTATAAATATGGTTTTGCGCTGCACGAGCATGGGAAATATCAGTCCTGATATACCTAAAATACCCAATAAATTGAAATTATTGCTACCGATAATATTGCCGAATACAATTTCGTCATCTGCTTGCACATTCACAGCAAGTTCGGGTGCCGAGGTGCCAAAAGCCACCACGGTAAGGCCAATTGCCAATTCGCTCACACCATATTTGCGCGCCAGGCCAGAGGCACCGTCCACTAAAAAATCAGCACCCTTGATAACCGCGGCAAAGCCAACCACCAAGAGCAACAGGTATATCAAAATTTGCAAATCAGATAAATTCTTTCAGGTTGAGCTTTTTTAATGCACCAACTATTTCTTTTACAGCTTGTTCGTCGTTTCGGTCGGCTATCAAAATGGCCTTGTCGCTTTCTACAACTATCAGGTTTTCAACCCCGTTCAGGGCCACATATTTCTCGTCGTTCAGGTAGATGAGCGAGTGGTGGGTATTGCGCAGCATCAGGTTTTTACCTTTCACCACATTACCGTTTTCGTCTTTTTCCTGAATATCAAAAAGCGCATTCCAGGTGCCTATGTCAGACCAATCGAAGGGCGCAGGATAGACTTCTACATTCCGCGCTTTTTCCATTATACCATAGTCAATAGAAATATTATCGCATATTTTATAAATATTGGTAATGGCTTCCTGCTCCAATTCCGTGTCTATAGCATGTGCATTGTCGCTGAAAATCATGTTCATTTTGGGCAGGTATTCGCTCAGCGCTTTCTTTATCGATGCGGCACTCCACACAAAAATCCCCGCATTCCACAAGTATTCGCCTGAGGCAAGAAAATCTTTGGCGGTTTGTAAAATAGGCTTTTCGGTAAATGAAAGCACTTTTTTGAATTCGTCATCAGCGCCATGATCGTAGTGGATGTAGCCATAACCCGTATCGGGGCGGGTGGGTTCTATGCCCAGGGTCACCAGCCTGTCATTGTCAGCTACATAGTGCAAGGCCTTGGTTACCACATTGGTAAACACATCAGCATTTCTAATTATGTGGTCCGATGGCGCCACCACCATGCTTGCTTTATTATTTCTTTTCAGAATTTTTTCGGTGGCGTATGCAATGCAGGGAGCTGTGTTTTTACCTTCCGGCTCTCCCAGTATTTGTCTGTCGTCCAGTTCGGGCAAGTGTTCCTTTACCAAATCGCGGTAAGCTTCGTTGGTCACCACCAAAATATTTTCAACCGGAGTTATGGCGCTAAATCGCTCAAATGTTTGCCTTATAAGCGATTTGCCTGTATTGAGGATGTCGAGAAATTGTTTCGGACGGTTTTGCGTACTCATGGGCCAAAAACGGCTGCCAACGCCGCCTGCCATTATAACTGTATAGAAATTCCTGTTCATTGCATCAACTTTTCACTGCATACAAAGGTAAAGTTTAGTGCCATGCATGGTAATTTTCTTTTCATTTAATGCCACAAGCCATACGGTATTTGGCCAACAAGGGTAAAATGAGCTGCTCTTTGCACAAGAAATGTGCGTTGTGGTGAATTAGTTGGCCAATTTTAGTTTTCGCAACTGCGCTAATAATGGCAACGCTATTATAAAAAAGAACATGAGCAACAGCGGAGCGTAGCGCAGTTGTATTAAATCAGTAACCAAGCCAAAACCAAGCGTACCGAGCGTAATGGCTACTTTTTCCGTTATTTCATAAAAGCTGAAAAATGAAGCGTGGTCGTGTGTGGCGGGCAATAGTTTTGAGTAGGTAGATCGCGCCAAACTTTGTATGCCACCCAAGACCAAACCCACCAAAAATGCCACTATATAAAATAGTTGTGCGGTTTCTTTGGTTACCAAAAAGGCCAACAGGCAGATGAAAACCCAAATGGATGTCAGCAGCATCATGGTTTTGATGTTGCCCATTTTTTCACTTATTCTGGAAAAAGCAAAGGCACCTGCCGCAGCTACAAGCTGAATGAGCAATATGATAATGATAAGCTCGCCGGTTTCAAAGCCAAGTTCGGTTTTGGCATATATACTTGCCATATACACAATGGTTTGCACTCCCATACTAATAAAAAAGAAGGCACTTAAAAACTGTCGGGCGGCATGTATGTGCTTCAGTTGTTGCCAAACCTTCTTCAATTCGCTTATGCCTTTTGTGAGCATTTCCTTCCATTGTGTGTTTTTGCGCTTGGTTTCGGGTACTATTCGCAGGGTTATTTGCGAAAAACCCAACCACCAAACAGCAACCAGCAAAAACGATATTTTCATAGATTCAAGTGCATTTTCCAGCCCAAAAGTTTCGGGCATTTGTATCATGGCTATGCAAAAAATGAGCAACAACACGCTGCCCAAATACCCCAGCGTATAACCTTTGGCGCTCAACCGGTCGTACATTTCTGTTGGCGCAATTTCGGGCAGGAAGGCATTATAAAAAACCAAACTGCCGGCAAAGCCAATACTTGCCAAAAATGCACCTGCTATGCCTATATATACATGCGATTCATCAAAAAAGTAAAGAGAGGCACAGGCCAATGAACCAATGATAACAAATGCCTGCATAAATAATTTTTTGCGACCTGAATAATCGGCAATTCCACTCATGAGCGGTAGCAGCAGCGATATTACCAAAAAGGAAGCTGAAATAGTATATGATAATAAAGCGGTATGGTCAAAATCAAAACCCCAGAACGATACGAAGGTTTGTTGCAGGTCGTTGGGGTTTACCACCGCACTATAATAGAGCGGAAAAATGGCCGTGCTGATGCACAGCGAATAGACCGAGTTGGCCCAATCATACATGGCCCAGGCATTGCCCACCTTTTTGTTGTATTCCAAAACTTTCATGCAGCGCAATTAACGCATTGTTTCGTTAGCTGCGTGTTAATTTCCGAGCTATTGTGACAAGTCTATCATTATCAGCTGTGTTACATTTGTTTTCAAAGATCAAGTTCATGCGCCTTTTATTCCTTTTTATACTTAGTTTGTGGCAGTTGGCTGCTTATTCAAAATCAGCTTTTGTTGACAGTATTGGCCGCCAAGCTGCCGCCGAAACCAACGATTCGCTCAGGGCCTTGTTGTTTATTAAAAGCGCAAGTCAAACCATTGACAGCAACCTGACCATGAGCCGAAAACTGGCTGTAAAGGCGTATGAAGTGGCCAATGAGCATCGGCTGCCCACACTTACAGTTGAAGCAGAAAATATTTTGGGAAATATCTGTCAGCGACAAGCAAAGCCCGATTCAGCCATGTTTTATTACCAGGCTGCGCTAAAAATATGTGAGCGGGTGGGCTATACCGCCGGCCTCGCCAAAATACTCAACAATATCGCCATTATTCATACTTATTCAGCTGAATATGAACAAGCCATTGCCTTGTATTTTGACGCCATTAAAGCAGAGGAGGCGATGAAAAATCCGGTGGGTGTTTCGCAAGCCTATAATAATATAGCGGTGGTATATTATCAAATGAAAAATCTGGATAAAACCATAGAATACCTTAAAAAAGCCGGTGATATTCTAGATGAAATAAATGATGATGCCACACTTAAAAAAATATATATAAATATTGGTGCCATACATAGCTACCGCGAAGAAAATGAGGAAGCACTGACCTACTACCAAAAAGCATTTGAAATAAGCGAACGGCTTGGCGATAAACGCGAAATGGCAATTTGTTTGGGAAATATGGCAGATGTTTACACGGAAACAGGAGCTTTTGAAAAAGCTGAAAATTGCATCAACCAGGCCATTGCCATCAAACAACAAGACCACAACGAGGCGGGAATTATGCATGAGTACGGCCACATGGCAAGATTATACGCACACAGAAGACAATTTGAAAAAGCGCAGGAATATTACCAAAAAGCTATGGAAATAGGTAATAAAAACAAATTGAAAGCCGAATTGCGCGATTTGTACAAAGTCTATTCACAATCGCTCAATGATTGGGGACATTTTGACGAGGCTTATGAAATGCTGGCCATGAGTTATATGTATAATGATTCGCTGGTAAATGAATTGAATGCCAAGGCGGTGGCGGAAATGGAAACCAAATACCAAACCGAAAAAAAGGAGAAAACCATATTGGCGCAGGATAAAAAGCTCACCATGGCGGCACTGCAACTTTCCATTAGAAACCGCTGGATACTTGTGCTCACCCTGGGTTCGGTTATTATTATTTTAATTGCCTTGTTTTTTGTGCAGCGCAACAAACGACTGGCCCAAGCTGAGAAGGACGCGGCTATAATAAAAGAACGCGAAGAAGGTATAGAAGCTATTTTCAGAGCAACGGAAAACGAAAGACGCAGGATAGCCGCCGACCTGCACGATGGTGTGGGGCAGCAGTTGAGCGGATTGAAATTGGCGTTTTCAAACCTGAGCACAGGCCTGCTTGATCGCCTGCCACAGGAAGCCGGCAAAATTGAAAAACTTGCCGAAGTAATAGATCAGGCATGTGTGGATGTGCGCAATCTGAGCCACGAAATGATGCCAAAAGCCCTGAGCGAGTCGGGTTTGGTGCCTGCTATTGATGATATGCTCAACAAGACCTTGGGACTTACCGAAATTAGTTATGAGTTTGACCATCATGGGGTTAATGGTAGATTTAACGAAAATATTGAACTGGCGCTTTTCAGAATTTGCCAGGAACTAATAAATAATGTGGTAAAACACAGCGGAGCCCAAATGGTGAGTGTGCAATTGTATAAAACCAACAATTATTTGGTGCTTTTGGTAGAGGATAATGGCAAAGGTATTGGGCAAAGCAGCAGCGATGGCATCGGTTTGAAAAACATGCAAAGCCGCGTAAATACACTCCACGGGGAGCTTAACCTTGAGCCAAGCCCCAATGCCGGAACCGTGGCTACCGTTAGGGTGCCGCTCTGATTGGTTTGTTCCGTATCCATTGGGTTACCTTTTTGCCCGTTGTATATAAACAGGAAAAGACCCAAATATATGCGACTAACAATTATTTTATTTTTACTTGCTGCAAGCACCATGGCCTACGCACAGGAAAGTGCCAACGAAGCCTTACGATTTAAAACAGATTTTACCTACCAACAACAAACCACGCCTGAGCGGAAAGCCGTGCCATATCCGCAATTGCGAGAAGCCGATGTGCTGTTTTGCCGCCGGGTGGAACGCATAATGGACACCCGCGAAAAGCAAAACAGCACTTGCCGCTGGGAAAAAAATCCATTGAGTTATTTGGTTTTTGTAGCTGCCGAAAGGGGCGAAATTGTAGCCTACAGCAACGAACAACTCACCGAAACCTACCGCGCCGATACGGTAATTCGGATGTTTGCCACATCAGAAGTGGTTCAGGTTCCCGACCCCAAGTTTCCTGATGATTTTATTGATTCAGTAATATATACAGCCTATCCGCTTGAAGATATTGTGCATTGGAAAATAATAGAAGACTGGGTTTTTGATAGCAAAAGCGGACAGTTTGTACCGCGTATTGTGGCCATTGCGCCTATGATCAATTTAAGAGTGGCGGGGCAAGACCTTGGCGAAGTGCCTGCATTTTATATCAAGTGGTCCGAAGCCAGAAAGCTGTTTGTAAACGAACCGGCTTTTAACGCTCATAACAGCTCGGGCAGTTTCACTTATTATGATTTTTTTGAGCGCCGTATGTTTTCATCGCATATCACCAAAGTACCCAATGTGCAGGATTTGTCCTTTGAAAATTACGAAATGCTGAGCGGAAATGCCCTTGCACAATTACTTGAAGCACAAAAGGCACAAGAAGAACTCATGAATTTTGAAAGTGATCTATGGCAATACTGATGAAGAATTAAAGATTGAAAATTACAAATTAGAGATATAAAATTGAAAATTAGTTCTTGCGCTAATACCTGCCGCTTTTTGTTGATGTTTGCCTACTCTTATCGTTATTACTATTTTTTTCTCTTCACTAAAGCGGCAGGTTTTTTATTCATTATATCAAGCAATATAAAAGAATGCTTTACGCATTCTAATAGAGAAAGTTATAGCGCTTAACGTTAAATGAAACTTACTTCCTTTCGATACCAATCACATTGGGTATTTGCCAAAACTCTTTGTTGCTGTCGTCCTCCCAAAACCCGGTCTCGTAGCTGCCCATTTTTGCTACTTTCTTATTAGGATGATTCAGGTAAAAGCTTGCTTCAGGTCCACCTTCAAGGTACATCATATTATAAATATCCAAATCGCTGTTGAGCAACATGGCAATAAAATCGTGCACCGAAAAGGGCGATCTTGTAAAAACAAATAGCAATCGGCCTTTTTTGTCAACTGCGGTGGCAAGGGTGCTCCACTTCAGGTTTTGCTGCGCCCAACGGTTCTTTTGTTGGCAATCAACCATTCTAATACTTTGGCTAAAACTGTTATAGTCGTTTTTCAATTGCTCCCAATCCTGGCATTTCCTATCAATTATCTGCACCGGTGCCACATGTTCGTTTTTAGGGTTAAAAGCTAAAATGGCATTGTCGTCATTGAGTTTGGAGTTATTTATAAAATTGAAATCCTGCATAAATCCCACATTGGTTTTGTGATCGCCCTGGTACATGCCGGCATTGAAAACCGCAAGTTGCTTTTTGGAACCGGCCCAATCTTCGGCGGTAGCCAAGGGATCGCCTTCTTTTGCGCTGAAAAGGTTTATTTGAAAGTAATGTGGGTCAATGCGAAGAATGTCAATAATTCTGTCGCCGCAAACCGAGGGCAAGGGGGCGGTGAAACTACCGTAGTCGAGTCCCGCTTCAAGATTTTGCCAGATGACAGAAGTGTTGGAAGGAGCAAAACAGCTAAGCGTTGTGCTCAGAAAAATGGTGGTGAGTAACTGTTTCATGTGGGCTGATGTCCAAACGGCGGAAAGGTAACCCAAATGAATTGCGTTTAATTGGAAATGTAGGTTCCATGTAAAGGAGCATCGGCAGAGGCAACCAATTTATTGTTACTAAGAAAATTTGCGTTATTTAGTGAGATAAAAAATATTGAAGTCGGTACTTTATTCAGTAATTTTTTACCTGAATAGTGATAGTTTTAAAGCCGAAAAAGTAATAGATATAATAGCATACATTCTTGATAGAAGTCGTTATTTAACTCGTCTTTTGTCAAACAATTCTTAAATTCAATTGCGATGTTTGAAGGTCCAACAGGACCCGGCATTTCCAAAAGTTTTTTCGGTAATTGTGTTAGCCTTTGCAAAGTTTCATTTGTTTGGAAATCTTCATCATTTTTTTGCAATTCGTGCACTTTTGAAAATTTCATCATTAATGATTCTAAATTTGTCGGATAAGGTATATGAGTGAAGCGTTTCTTAATTATTATTGAGTCAAGGAATAAATAGTAGCCAGCACCATCTGCTGTTTGCAAGACATTTGCTGTTAAGAGCTCATCTTCATAAATGTCCATATATTCAAAAATTGAATCAACACCAGTTAACAAGATGATTTTCTTCTTAAAATCAGAAATTTCATCTTGATTAATATCGACTGTTTTATTGCTTTCTAAGTTAGATGCATTATTACGATTTTTCTCAGTTTTGCAGGATTGAGCGAATATTGTTAAAACAAAAATGACAATTAAAAAAGGAAATTTCATTATTAAAATTTATGTTAACTGATCTAAAACTCAAATACCAATACCTTGTGTTCGGCGGGTTGAATGTGTTCAAAAAGCGTCTCGATATAGGTATTGCCCAAAAGCAAATAATTGGGTAGGAATGTTTCTACCCGCTCTTGAAAACTTCCATCGGGAAAAATGCGGTCAAATACTTCATGCAAAATCACAAAATCGGCGTCATTTTTTGCTTTTACCACTTTTCTCATATCATGACGCAGCTTTTTCAACTCTTTTATTTTTTCGGCGGCAGTTTGTCCGGTCAAAATTTTGAGGTCGTGAAAAGCCGTATCCGACTCATTTTGAAATTCTTCCCAAAGTATTTCAATGGTTTCACTCAGTTGAAAAAAGCGTTTTGCTGCAAAATGACTTTCGGCGTATTGGGCTATGAGGTCTTCCTTTCTTGTAAAAAAATCGGGGTATTGCAAGCCCATTTTTTCCAGCTTTTTGCCCAGTCTTCGGCTTAGCCAAATTCCGGAATTTCTCGAAATTACCTGCGGATAAAACACACCGTGCGCCTCAAAGGCTGATTTTATTTGTAACCAATAGGCTATTTCGCCGGCGCCGCCTACGTAGCAAAGGTTGGGCAAAATGGATTCCTGATACATGGGCCGCATCAGTGCGTTTGGCGAGAATACATCAGGCGTTTGCTCTATTAGTTCTTCAATTTCGGTGTAGCTAAACGAGCTTTCAGACTCAACTGTGGCAAAGCGGTCGTTGAGTTTTACTATGCGCTCTCTGCCATGCTCGGTTATCATAAACAGGTTTATTGGCCGTGCATAAACCTGTATGTGGTAGTTGTGTTCGCTTAGGTAGTTGTTGGTTTTTTCTACTTGCGTAAAGGTGGTTTCCTCAAAAAGCTCCTTTTTTATAATATGTCTGAATTCCTTTTTCAGTTCGTTGTCGTCGCCTTCAATCACCACCAAACCATAGGTTTTAAACAGTTCGTGGGTCCAGTTGCGCGTAGCCTGACTCAGGGTGGGTTTGCTGTAAGCTTCGGTAAATAAATTGCGCAGATAACTGCCTGTTACCGGCTCGCTTTCCCAAAAATCTTTCAGTTCTTCAATTACTTTCAATACGGCTTGTGGGTTGTAGCGGCCCACCGGACCTTTCTCCTGACTTTCCCAGGCGTAGCGTTTGCCATTTATTTTGGCAAATTTTATTTCTTCAAAATCGTGGTCGCCGCTCGCCAGCCAAAACATGGGAACAAACTCGTATTCAGGATGTTGTGCTTTAATTTCTTGGGTATATTTTATTACTTCTATTATTTTGTAAATATAGTATTGCGAGCTGCCGAATAGGTTGAGTTGGTGGCCGGTGGTAATGGTAAAACAATTGGATTGAGCCAATTTGTCTATGTTGGCTTCTACGGTTTTATCGCTTATTCCGGCTTCTTTGTATTGTCGTTTCAGTGCGTTTACCAACACGCTTCGGTTGGGTTCGTGTTTTTTCCTCTGTGCTATGGCTTGTGCTATGGCCGCAGGTTCGGGAGCAAATTGATACAGGGGTTTGGTAGCTTCATTTTGGTTTATGTAATCGTGCATCAGTGGACGCAACAAGTTGGTATCGTTGAAATGAAGCGTGGTAGTTTTCATTGGTTTTTGCTTTAAGCGAACAAATGTAGAAAAGTAATGTTCTGCTTTTGTTTCGGCAAAACCTGTTTCAATTGCAGTGAAGCAGGTTAGTCCATTACCGGGCTGCCAAAAAGGTCGTATTCCATGGCATCGGTTATTTTCACTTGGCAAAAATCGCCAATGCGCAGGTAGTTTTCTTTGGCGTTTATCAGCACTTCGTTGTCCACCTCGGGGCTGTCGGCTTCCGTGCGGCCTACAAAATAATTTCCTTCTACACGGTCTATTAATACCTTAAGTGTTTTGCCAACTTTTTGGGCATTTTTCTCGGTCGAAATGTCCATTTGCACTTCCATAAGGGCATTTCTTCGCTCTTCTTTCACTTCTTCAGGCACATTGTCTTCCATGCTGTGCGAGTGGGTATTTTCTTCGTGCGAATAGGTAAAAACACCCAATCGGTCAAACTGATATTCCTGCACAAAATCATACAACTCCTGAAAATCCTTATCTGTTTCGCCGGGGTGACCCACCAACATGGTGGTGCGCAAGGCTATGTCGGGCACTTCGGTTTTAATGCGGTCAAGTACTTCAAGGCTGCGGCGTTTTGAAATACCGCGGCGCATCAATTTCAATTGGTTGTCGCTTATGTGTTGTAGCGGCATGTCAAGGTAGTTGCAAATATTTTCGCGCTCTTTTATCAGCGGCAGTATGTCGAATGGAAATTTTGATGGGTAAGCGTATTGCATTCTTATCCAGTCAATTCCGGGTACCTGCGAAAGTTGGTCGAG
>WGNN01000110.1 GCA_016124515.1 bacterium | reverse complement strand
TTTTCTTTTCTTAACGCTCCGAAACAACCGAAATTCCTGAACAAAAAAAACTCGCCGCCATTTGTGGTGTTGCAAATCAATTATTTGGCTTATCCAAGGCTTGAACCTTTTGTTACTGCGTAAAGGCTCATACAGCTTTTTGTTCCGGGCGGAATTTCAATTATTTCTCCACTAAAAAGAAAAAGAGCCGTCCTAATTGCATTAAAAACAAGTCCCCATATTGACCAAATCAGCGAATTTTAAGCATCTCTCAATACAGGAGCTATCGAATTTGGCCTTTTTCTTCATCAGTATTTCAGTTCACCCCGAATCTTCATTTACCACTAAATCCCATAATCAGACAAACTGCCTTTTTCCATTACATTCATGGCTTTCAAATATATTTCGTCGGTGCGGTTTATTACTTTATAATAGGCGGTTTCGCCGTACAGGTAGCGCGCCAATATAGCCTTAAAAACCAAAGAAATCCGTTCTTTTGATTTTTCAACCTCGTGCTCCGCAAACTTCACTTGCAATTTGTTGAGACTCGCCGAAAGGCTATCTATTATAGTTTCGGGCAAAATGAAATTTTCATCAAAAACCATATAGTCGGCATAAGCATCTTTTAGTTTGTCGTGGTTGTTGTTAAAATAATTAAGCGCCAGCTCGTACAAGAGTCCGCGGCGGGTAATATTTTTATAATAATTGTTGTGGAAAGAAGTATCAACCGGCACTACTACATCGGGTATTATGCCACCGCCATCGAGCACGGTGCGTCCGTTTTTGGTAGTAAAGGTATTGGCACTACTGTCGTTGGCTCCGTTTTTCACTTTAAAGTCATAGGGCCGCTGTATGCACCTGCCCGATGGCGTGTAGTAGCGCGCCACCGTGAGTCTTATCTGCGATCCATCGCTAAGCTCAATAGGCTCTTGCACAAGCCCTTTGCCATGACTGCGCCGCCCCACAATAAGGCCGCGATCAAGGTCTTGTATGGCTCCTGAAAATATTTCGCTTGCCGATGCAGAACCTTCATCAATGAGGATACACAAGTCGCCTTGCTTAAAAATACCGTTGCCCGATGCGTGGTGTTCATCGCGTGAGCGCGAACGGCCTTCGGTGTAGGTTATCATTTCTCCCTTTTGCAAAAACTCATCTACCATTTTGGTGGCAGCCCCCAAATAGCCGCCCGGATTGCCACGTAAATCTATAATAAGTTTTTTTGCTCCCTCGTTTTGCAAATCTGAAATAGCTTGTGTAAAATCCAATGCCGTATTACCGGCAAAACGTGTTACTTTTATATAGCCCACATTATTATTGGCCATATAAACAGCTACCACACTTTCAATTTTTATCTCGGCGCGGGTAATGGTAAAGTCTATTAGTTTTTTTGAACCTTTTCGTTTGATGCCCACATTTACTTTGGTGCCGCGTTGTCCTTTCAACTTGTGTATTACCTCAGCATTTTTGATGTTGATACCGGCTATGGTTTCGCCTTCTACCTGCACAATTTGATCACCGGGCAGTATGCCAAGTTTTTCTGAGGGTCCGCCGGGTATTATGTGCAACACGGTTACCGTGTCTTTTATAATGTTGAATTCAACGCCAATTCCGTCAAAATTACCTTCCAGTTGTTCGTTGGCATTGGCCAAATCGCGGGCAGGAATGTAGCTGCTGTAGGGGTCCAAATCGTTGAGCATGGTTTGTATGGCATTGTCAACCAGCAGTTCTTCGTTGGGCGTGTCAACGTAGGCACTTTCTATATAGCCCAGCACCTGCTCCAGCTTTTGGTTGCCTTGGTCGTGGTAAGCACCGCCGCTTTCAAGGGGGTTAAAACGCGCTCCCAATACCATTCCAAGTGCCAAAAACACCGAAAGCAACAAGGGAAGCAGATAGTCTGTTTTTCTTTGCATGGCAACTAATATGCAGCAAAACTAAAACAAAGCATTTGTAGGAATTAATGGGCTTGGCTACCGTTTAAAAAAAAACAGGCCTTAAAAACAAGACCTGCCGTCAAAAACCTTTAAACTACATTCTGTGCTTCACCATCGAAAACTTAAGTTCGCCTGAAGCGCGAGTCCACAACCAAAGTAGTACAAGAACAAGGGCCACGCTAAAAAAAATGTTGAACCTGATTAAAAGCTTGTTCAAATATTAAAATTTATTGTTCAACGCATTCACCGCATCAACCAAGTGAGTACCATTCCTTGTAAACAAAAAAACCACCCGCTTAAACAGGTGGTTTTTTTGCTAATGGCAGGTGTTGTTTCTGTGGTTTCTACATTTTGCCTCTCAGCATTTTGTTCCAGTACAAATAAGGCAATCCATATTTTTTCAAGATCCACATACTCCAGTTTTCCTTGGCGGTATTTACAAATTTGCTCAGGAATGGGTCTGAGTCGCGGATGTTGTCGTATTTGAATTCGGCGAGCACCATTTTGCCATAGCCTGTTACCAGCGGACATGAGGAGTATCCGTAGTATTTTTTGTCAGACAGGTTGTTTGACTTGATGGTGTGCAACAAGTTCTCGGCCACCACAGGTGCTTGTTTTCTAATGGCGGCACCGGTTTTGGCGGTTGGCAAAGCGGCAGAATCGCCCAGGGCAAACACGTTTTTGTAGCGGTTGTGCTGCAGGGTGTTTATGTCAACGTCAATCCACCCTTTGTTTGGGCCTTCGGTAATGGCTAATTTGGAGCGTTTTACAAAATCAGGAGCGCTTTGCGGTGGTGCTATGTGCAGCATATCGTAGGGCATTTTTATTTCCAAATCGCCTTCCTTTTCTTCGTGTATCACATCTTGCTCGGTCACTATGCAATTGTTGTCGCCGGGTTTGGCCCACCTGAAGTGTATGAGCTTTTTGTCGGGCTCAATAGCCACGGGCGCATAAAAAGTTTTGAGGTGCATGCCGTAGCGGTAAATTACCTGCATGAGGGTATCGGCAAAATCCTTGACCCCGAAAATAGTTGAACCCGGAGTGGCAAATATTACGTGTGCATTTACCTTGTTTCGCTTGAAATAATCTGCCGCCAAATAGGCAATTTTTTGCGGTGCACCGCCACATTTTATAGGCGTTGTTGGCTGGGTAAACAATGCATTGCCGCCTTTAAAGTTTTTAAGCACCTCCCAGGTATAGTTGGGATCTACGTAGTTTGAGCACACACCATTTTTGCCCATGGCTTCTTTAAGGCCGGGCATGGCATCAAGGTCAATTTGTATTCCGGGCGATGCCACGAGGTAATCGTAAGAAACCACCTGTCCTGAGCGGAGTTTCAGTTCATTGTCGTCGGCATTAATATCTTCTACCCAGTCCTTTATCCATTTGGCGCCGCTTGGTATGTAATCGGCTTCGTCTCTTCGGGTTTTGTCATAGTCAAAAGTACCTGCGCCCACCAGGGTCCATGCAGGTTGGTAATAATGGTTTTCTGAAGGTTCAATAATAGCCACATCCAGTTTTCGGTCGCGGTTGAGCAGCTGGGCAGCCACCATAAGGCCACCTGTGCCACCTCCTATTATTACTATTTGATGATGCATAACGGTTTGTTTTACTAGTTCAAAAAAATCAATTACTTAATGATTGAAAATCACTAGCAAGTTAGGCCGTACGCAAGCCGTTATTTGGTGACTGAGGTCACTCTTGGGTAATGAATGAGATGAAAATGAGTGAATTGAGCCCCTTTTAATCGAATAGTGCCTTAGCCAGCCATGCCCCAGAGGCGGCAGTTTTTTTTTGTTGATGGAGTAGGACCTTCCATAGCCCGGGAAGCCTTTTGCAGCGGGTGTTTGGACGGATTTAACTAAAGTAGGTTTGGGCAAATCATGAGCAAACTATGTGTGCAGCTAATCTCCAAAAAACAGCACACAAAAGTGGATTTACACCAAATTGAAGCGGCTCATCCTCATCACTATGAGAAGGCCTACCACACCAATCCTATATAATGAAAACACTTTATCGTGGTATGAGTTGATACCGGCAAGCTGCACTACTTCTTAGCGCAGCCGCAGCGGTATCGCTATATTTATTCGTAAGAGTATCTTGTTTAAAATTCCCGGATACGGCCAATGTCTCATACCCAAAGCAGAAGAAAAGGAGCGTATTAAAGAAGCGATTTAACCCTCCCTCGCTGTACAAGTAGCGGGTACTATACTTGGCTATGAGAAATGAAAGGACACTACCTGCAAGGAGCTTGAGGGAAATTGCCTTGATGTTGTACAAAACATTTGGAGTGCCATATCCGGGAACACTTTTAAAACAATCTTCGCCAACCTTTGTGGTGAAGTAATTATGATGAAACTGTATTGGTGCAACTTTAAACACCTGATGTACGCTCAACAAAACCATAGCAAACCAGCCTGCATTTTCGGAATTTGAGGCGCATTCCTTTGCTTGAATACGGTCAATGCAATTATCCCAAATATGAACTATTGACTTGATTACCATTATAATTTGCTGATAACATGCTGACAACAAACGCCGTACAATCAAGCACTTAAAGTTGCCAAACAAAGAATTTTAAAATAAAACAGTCGGAAAATTAATTTTGTAGCTTATATAATAAACCTGAGAAAATTTGTGCGGAGAGAACGAGCAGGTTTATGGCGCTAAAAATCAATGAGAAGCTTGTGGTAATACAAATAGAAGGGAATGCTGGTATGGCCTGCCTGCAGCGGATGTGTTTTTGCAAAAACACTCGTGGCATGCATACTTTGACAGGCGGAAATAAAATTTGAAAACTGATTTGCAATGAACAACTGACTGAAATGCAGCCCGTTATTTTCAACATCTGAGCCCTCTTCAATCCACTCGTTTTCGTCAGAGCCAAGCACCTTGGTGTCGGTTCTGAACATAAAGGTTGATGTGAATGCCACCAAGAGCATTGCAGCTATCAAACCTTTCCAAAAACCAGTTGAATTTTTCTTCACTTCTGCTGTTGAAATTCGTGTTCAAAAGTATTACAGTCTTTGGATTATCAAAACCAATATTTCGTTGGATTAGAAGTTTTATGTTAACGGTTTTCAAACGGGTGGTTCTGAGCCCTTAAAAACGGAAAGCCGCCGAGTACGAAACCCGGCGGCTTTCACCAACCAAAACCAATTGAACTAGTGCAAACACAACATTTGCAAACTATATTGTAGCGAGCTCGCGCTCCATGTTTATATCGGTATTTACCAGCGCTTCATAACCACCTGCTATGGTTACAAGTTTTTCAAAACCGCGCGACTTGAGTATAGATGCTGCTATAACTGAGCGGTAGCCCGATTTGCAGTACAAGTAATACTCGGTGGCTTTGTGCAGGTCGTTCATGTAGTCATTTATATAGTCAACGGTCACCATTTTGGCGCCTTCCACGTGGCCGGCATCATATTCCGACTTTTTGCGTACGTCTATAACGTTTTTGCTTTCTTTTTTGTTTTCCGCTGCAAAGGCTTCCGCATTGGTTTCTTCTATGGTATCCACCTCTTTTCCCGCTTGTTTCCAGGCTTCAATACCGCCCTTCAAAAAGCCTATGGCATTGTCGTAGCCCACGCGCGACAGGCGGGTTATCACTTCTTCTTCCCTTCCGCTGTCGGCAATTACCAAAATGGGTTGTTTCAAGTCAACAATAAGGGTGCCCACCCAAGGCGCAAAATTGCCATCAATGCCAATAAAGATGGAGTTGGGCACAAAGCCTTTCACAAACTCGGTTTCGTGGCGGGTATCTATAATGAGGGCTTCCATGCGATTGGCTGCGTCTTCAAACGAGTCGGGGTCAAGCGCATTGAGTCCTTTCTCCAGCACATCAACAAATGAGTCGTAGCCCATTTTGTTCATCACCGCATTTTTGGGAAAGTATTGGGGCGGTGTGGTTTGTCCTTCGAGTACGGCAGCCACAAACTCGGTTTTGTTGCGGGTTTGCAGGGCATAGTTGGTTTCTTTTTGATGACCAAGTGTTCCCACGGTTTCGTCGCTCATGTTTTTTCCGCAGGCCGAACCCGCGCCATGTCCGGGATACACGATGGTGTGGTCGGGCAATGGCATTATTTTGTTCCAGATAGAGTCAAATAAAAATCCGGCAAGTTGTTCTTTGCTCAGGTCGCTTTTTACGGCAAGATCGGGCCTGCCCACGTCCCCTAAAAACAGGGTGTCGCCGGTAAAAACTGAGTTGATATTGCCATGCTCATCGCGCAGCAAAAAGCATGATGATTCCATGGTGTGGCCGGGTGTGTGCAGCACCTCAATAGTCACATTGCCCAAGGGCAACACCTGCCTGTCGTTGGCACGCAATATAGGAAAGTTGGCTTCGGCGGTAGGGCCATACACTATTTCGGCGCCGGTTTGCTTTGACAAATCGAGGTGACCCGATACAAAATCGGCGTGGAAGTGGGTTTCAAGAATGTATTTGATTTTGGCACCTGAAGCTGCGGCGCGGTCGGTATAGGGTTTGGTTTCGCGCAGGGGATCAATAATTGCCGCCTCGCCATTTGACTCAATGTAGTAGGCGCCGTGGGCCAGGCAGCCGGTGTAAATCTGTTCTACTTTCATACAGTTGTCTTTTTGTTTTTTTCTTGTTTACTATTCAAAAACAGCCGTTTCATTTGTTCTATTTATATCGGTTATAACATCAATTCTTTTGAGAGAATATACACGCCCATTACCAGCACAAACCAGCCAAAACCTACTTTGAGTCCTTGTCCTGATACTTTTTTGGACAAGGCATGGCCGAGAAATATACCGCCAATGGCCAGTACTGAAACCACCGCAAGCAGCGACCAATTGATGTGCTGCAAGTGGCTGACGCTGGCCGAAAAACCAAAAAGCGAGGTGGCGGCAATGATGAAGAGCGAAGTGCCAATGGCCTTTTTCATACTGAGTTTACTGAGCTTTACCAGGGCGGGAATAATTAAAAATCCACCGCCTGCACCCACCAAACCTGCCAGCATACCTACCACCAAACCTTCCAGTAGGATGAGGGGGTAGTTGTAGCTGTGTTCATCGGCTGCGGTTTCAGACTCCTTGCGTCCCCTGATCATTGAAACCGATGCACCTACCATAAGTATGGCAAAAACACCCATTACCAGCAAGCGTTTGGTTAGGTCAAAAGCCCCCACATGCATGGTTTCAGGAATTGCCGGAACCAATATGGTGCGGGTGAGATAAACCGCCAAAATGGATGGAATTCCGAAAACTACAAAGGTTTTGATGTCAACAAAACCATCGCGGAATTTTTGCAAGCCACCTACCAGCGCCGTGCTCCCAACAATCAATAAAGAATAGGCAGGTGCGTATTCGCCGGCTTCTACATCCATCAGATACACCAATATGGGCATGGTAAGTATAGAACCTCCGCCTCCTATCAATCCGAGTGAAACACCTATTAATAGGGCAGCAAAGTATCCTATGATTTGCAGTACGTCCATTTGGTTTTAATCAGGTACGAAAGTAGCACCCCCAAAAAGCCAGAATGGTGACCGACATCACTTTGTGGCAATGTGGTGATGATTTGCTGATGTGCTGATTTGCTGATTTGCTGATGTGGTGGTGATTTGAAGATTTGAAGATTTGAAGATTTGAAAATGATGTGATCCTCTGGCTCGCTTCGCGAGATTTAAGATTCCTTTTTGATTTGCTGATGTGCTGATGATTGGTGATTTCATTCTCACTTCGCGAGTTGGCAACCTTTAAAAAAGCCCCATAGGGGCGAAACAACTCTGCTTGGGGCAGAGCCCTATAATAAAATACGACATCATCATCGCCAATAAACCATCGCTCATCTGTCAATCATCATTCACTATTTCCGGAGTGCATTTAGCAACTCGGCTGGAGCCGAGCGCTGACGGATGTTTACGTCAGAACCCATGAATTCATTCAAAGCAAATAACTTCTCGAAGCAGTCAATGCTATTTAGGGATGGTCAAAACTGATAACTGACAACTGATAACTAATAACTCAATTTAAATCCTTTACCAAAATCTGGTTCCTGCCCAGCTTTATCTTGCCGTTTTGCTCCAGCTTTTTGAGCAGCCTTGAAATCACCTCGCGCGATGTATTGAGCTCATAGGCAATATCTTGGTGCGTTGACTGCAGCACCTCGCTGCCCTGTGCTTCCACGTTTTTTCGCAGGTATTCCATCAAGCGCTCATCCATGCGGTGAAATGCAATACTGTCAACGGTTTTAAGCACCTCTTCAAAACGGGTGCGGTAGGTTTCAAGCACGTAATAGTACCACACCTTGTAGTTGGTCATCCACGGATCCATACATTCTATTGGCACCGAAAGCACTTTGCAATTGTCGAGCGCCTCGGCCCGTATCTGACTGATTCGTTCACGCGCCGAACAAACAAAGCTTATGGCGCAAGCCTGACCCGGATATATATAGTATAAGAAAAGCTCATTGCCTTCTTCGTCTTCTCTGAATACTTTAATAAGTCCTTCAACCAAAAGGGGAATTGCTTTGATGTATTGCCCAATGTCCATCAAAGAGGTACCGGCCGGAATATCGCGTATCTCAGCCACTTTTTCAAAAGCCTCAACAAATTCAATATCATTAAGTTGCGGAAAATGCTGCTTCAAAAGTTCCTTTACTTCGCTCATGTTGTGTTAGTATATGTGTCCGAAAATAACACCCTCAGCCAAATTATAGATGTGAAAACCTGAGATGAATTTTGCAATTGACTCTTTTGCAGTCATTTGCAAACTCATTTCTGTGCAAGGCGCTTTTGAGCCTATCATTGCCTTATGAATGAGACCATGCTGCAACAAACCGAGGGTTTTGTAGAAAAACAGTTTGCCAACGAGCCAAGCGGACACGATTGGTGGCATATAAAACGGGTAACACAATTGGCTGAAAAACTGGCGCAGGCCGAAGGTGCTGATGTGAACTTATGCAAAATGGCCGCCCTGCTGCACGACTTAGACGATTGGAAATTTAACCAAGCCGGCGATGAGCCGCAAAAAGCCAAGGAGTGGCTGCAAGGTTTGGGGCTTGATGCCAACCAAATTGCGCGTGTATTGGAAATTATTAAAACCGTATCGTACAAAGGCGCCGGAGTGGCCACCGTACCGACCACTCTTGAAGGCCAATGCGTGCAGGATGCCGACCGCCTTGATGCCATTGGAGCCATTGGCATAGCACGCACCTTCGCCTACGGCGGCCACAAAGGACACGCCATGTACCAACCCGATGTGCCTCCGCAAATGCACCAAGATTTTGAAGCTTACAAAACCAAAACCAGCCACACCATCAACCATTTTTATGAAAAACTACTTTTGCTGCAAGACCGAATGAACACCGCAACCGCGCGGAAAATAGCTGCCGAAAGGCACAGCTATATGGAGCAGTTTCTGGATCGGTTTTTTGCCGAGTGGAACGTAGATTTCTAAAAAAACAAGCCAGCCATTTTGCAGCACCAAATAATTAGCTAAGAAATTGAACCATAGTAAAAAACAATGCGCTGCATCAATATTTTAGTGCGGTGGCAAGCTTACATTTGGGCACCTAATGCTAAAAAAATGGAATCATTGATTTTTTCAAAAATATTCTGGGGAGCGGCTATCATACTCATAGGTATTTCTTTCATCGCGCAAGCCGTGTTCAAAATCCACCTTCCGGTAGGGCGCATCATTTTCTCTCTGTTTTTTATTTACCTGGGGGTTAAAATGTTGCTCGGGGGTTTTGGCCACAAAGGCAACTCCAACATTATGAGCAGCTCGCAAATAAAGGTTGAGTCGCTGCAAAGTACCAAGTACGACGTAGTATTTGGCAGTCAGGTAATTGATTTTACCCAAGCAGTAGCTACCCAAAACAGCACCGTAGAAGTGAATGTGGTTTTTGGTTCATCAAAAATCATTTTGCCAGGCAACCTCAACGTGCATATTGAATCGTCAAGCGCCTTTGGCTCAGTGCGTACGCCGGGCAACGAAACCGTTTTCGGCCAAAATTCATACCGCAATACCAGCAATGATTCTACGGTGGTTTTGAACCTGAAAGTGAATGCCGTATTTGGCAGCGCATCGGTTTTTGTTGACTAGCGAATACCTGTTAGGCAACATTAACAAATTTTGGAACGCCATTCACCATTGCTGTATAACGCTGAATAACTGAAACTTACCACCGTTTCAAGCTGCTTTTTTTTAAATCGAAAAAACCACAATGTAACCCAAGTTACTTTGGCACTGCGGCGGGGCTCAATTTCTTTGCCCCACTAAATAACAATATTATATGTCTTGGTTTTCAATATTCAGCGGTGCAAAAACCGACGAAAGAGTAAAAGAATTATTTGAGCAAGGAGCCGTAATTCTTGATGTAAGAACAACAGATGAATTTGCCGGCGGGCATGTGAAAGGTTCTAAAAACATACCCTTGCACGTGTTGCAGGCCAAACTCAAAGAAATTAAAAGCTGGAACAAGCCGGTGATAGCCTGTTGCAGATCGGGCAACCGAAGTGGAATGGCCGAAAGTATCCTCAAGCAAAATGGTATTGAAGTGGTAAACGGCGGATCGTGGCAACAGGTACAACAAGCAATTTCTTAACTTGCCAAAAATTGAATTTATGAAGAGTTTAAGAATGTTGGTGCCTTTTGCGGCCTTACTTACCATGGCCTTTTCGTGCGGAAATGCGGGAAGCAAACAAGGCGGAGAAGCAAGTGAAAAGATAGCCAAAAGCGTAGATGCTTCCACTTTTGAGCGGATGATAAGCGAAAAGCCCGGTACCGTTTTAGACGTGCGTACCAAGGATGAGTTCAACAGCGGCCACTTGGAAAATGCGGTATTGATAGACTGGTATTCCTCCTCATTTGCCGCCGAAGCAGCCAAGCTTGACAAAACCAAACCCATATACGTGTATTGCCACAGTGGCGGACGCAGCAGCTCGGCCATGCAAAAGCTTGCAGGCATGGGTTTCAATGAAATTTACAACTTGAAAGGTGGAATAATGGCCTGGAACGCGGCCCACCGCTAGCGTTTCCTATAAAATCTTCTTCTTTTTAAAACACCCAAAAAGCGCCTTTAAATGCTATTTAAAGGCGCTTTTGTTTATTCTACATAATACAATATTTCTTCGGTATTGTCGCCGGGCTCTATCTGAAATATGCGGCGCTGCCTTATCCAATGCAAAATGGTACCGTCTTCCTGAAAAAAAGTGACGTTGAGAAACTCATCTACACGCACCTCAGAAATGGGATAGGTAAGCACTTGCTCCTTTTCGGTTATCCTTATCACAGAGTCAGAAAGGTAGATTTCAATTTTATCGCCCGCAAATGATTCGGCGCTTTCTTTCACGCCATCTTTCCATACAATCACCTCTTTTATATAGCTAACCACGGTTACCGGTTTTCCGAAATTGTAACGCTTCACTTCCTGCCCATTGGCAGCAGCGGCCCCGGCAAGTATCAAAATGAAAATAATAAGCTTCTGCATGCAAGTACATTTAAACCAAGGGTACGAAGTTAGCTTGCGGGCGGTTGGTTTTCTTTAAACGAAATGCAATTAAAAAAGTGGCGGCCTGGGAGTCCAAGCCGCCGTTGACAAGGCTACCCCATTCAAATAAATCCCTGAATGTATTGTGCAGATTTGCATTGAGGCTACAAAGTTCGCGGCCACGGGCATACGTTTTCTACCACTTTTGGGTGATTTTTCAAAAAGTACGACTTTGCAATTTCGTGACTATACGGCACGCCAAACCCAACATAACCCACTGTTTTACTGAACCTTAAAAACTCACCCCACTCCTTTGGCCCGTATGGCCTACAGACTTTTCAAATCGCGAAACTTGGCTGCTTGTCGGCGCGAGAGTTCTACCTTTTCGCCACCGCGAAGGGTTACCAGCAAGCCACCGGAAAACCATTGTTGAATCTCTTCAATCCAATGAATATTGATGATTTGTTGGCGGTTGGCCCTGAAAAAATCATCTTCATTGAGGCGGTCGCTAAGCCCGTTGAGCGATTTGTGGATGAGCGGTCGGTTTTCGCCAAAGTGGATGCGCACGTAATTGCCTACTGACTCAAACATCCGCACATCGGCCAGTTTTACAAACCAGCAGTTTTCGCCATCTTTCACAAACACCTGATGCTGCACTCCCAAACGGGCATCGGCAGCGGCGGGCACTTGGTTGCGTTTGAGGTAAATATTGTCTATCGCCTTGTCAACGGCAGATTTCAGTCGTTCGGGTTCTATGGGTTTTACCAAATAATCAAGCGCATTTACTTCAAAAGCCTTCAGCGCATACTCATCATACGCGGTGGCAAATATTACCTGCGGCACATCTATGAGGTCTTCAAGCATATCAAGCCCTGTTTTGCCCGGCATCTGAATGTCAAGAAACACGAGGTCGGGTTTGTGTTGGTCTATTTTCTCCAGGGCTTCATCGGCATTGGCGGCTTCGTCCACTACTTTTATTTGTTTGTAGTCGGCCAACATTTTTTTCAGCTCTTCGCGCGCCAGGCGTTCATCGTCAACTAAAATTGTCTTAATCATGGTTTTACATTATTTAGGAATGGTTAAAGTGGTCAGCACCACATTGGCTGCTTCTTGTTCAAGTTTTATCTCAGCTCCATTGCCGTAGAGCAGGTTCAATCGTTCGCGGGTGTTTTGCAGGCCATATCCTTTGCGACCACCTTGGCGTGGTTTCAGGTTGCCCGAGTTGCGAATTTCAATGCGGGTAGCATCCACATTCGATACCGCTTTTATCTGCACAAAACCGCCCGTGGTAAGGGTAGAAACCCCGTGTTTGATGCCATTTTCAACCAAGGTTTGCAGCATAAGCGGCGGAATTTTTATGCCATAAACTTCAGGCTCAATTTCCCAGCTGTATTCCAGGCGTTCTTCAAACCGTATTTTTTCAAGCTTCAGGTAGTCTTCTACTATTTGCATTTCTTCACCAAACGATACTTCTATGGCTTTGTCGAGCTGCAGGGTTTTTCTAAAAATATTTGAAAGCGCGGTAATGGAGTCGCGGGCTTTGTCGGGCTCAATAAGCACCAAGGCCCTGATGCTGTTTAATGAATTGAAAATGAAATGCGGATTGAGTTGCGAGCGGAGTTTATTGAGGGTGGCTTCTTTTATAAGCGCATCCTGTTTGAGCTTTTGCACCTGCGTTTTCCTGAAATTGTTGAAGTATTGCACACTGAAATAAATGGCAATCCACAAGCTGATGATGATGGCAGTATTGATGTAGATTCTGATGAGCAGCAGGTAGCTCAACTCATTGCTGAGGATAATGCCAAGCCTCCACAATACACCCAGATAGGTGGCCGCAATAGCAATGGAAAGCAACACGATAGACACAATTATTTGCCTTACCAAACGCCCCACAGGTAGGTTTACCCATTTGTTTGATTTGACATGCCAACGGTATATGTGCGTTACCAAAAGACCAAAAATAACAAAGAGCGTAACACCAATTTCTTCTTGCCACAGCTGCCTTCTTTTGTCGGGAAGGCCGTTTATATAAATGTTGACCAGGGTAGAAACGAGCCAATACAAGAACCAGCCGCCCGCTTGCAGGAGCCAGTAAATTTGTTCGGAAGGCAGTAGTTTCCTTTTTGTATTCAATGGGCCAATGTTAAAAAAAAGCCACCGTTTTGGAGTAAAGCCAACAACGGTGGCCTGTCTATGAGAATAAAGTACATTAAACGTCTGCAAGAAAAGGCCTGTAATTGCGTTACTCTCGTGTTGAATTTGGTCATTTACCAAAGTAAACTCCCCACATACAACACTTCGAAAGCCTTATTTCAGACCATTTCTTATCAGACGCTGAAATCTCTTTCAATACACTAATAACGTCTGCAAGAAAAGGCCTGCAACTCTGTTACTCTCGTGTTGGATTTGGTCATTTACCAAAGTAAACTCCCCGCATACAACACTTCGAAAGCCTTATTACAGCACTTCCTTATAGTTGCTGAAATTACTTACATGTGTTTAAAAAGCTGCGTGAAGATAGCCACGCTACCATCAGCCGAAGCGATGCTTACACAAATGGCCTAATGCAGCATGCAGGCGGAAAAATTGGGTGTATTCCCGTGGCTGCGTAAGACCTGTTTTGCTCATTTGCCTAACAAAATAGGACGAAAAAATTTCAGTGAACATAGGGGCAGTAAGTAACTTGCGCCTTTTGCAAAAAAGAGCATAAATGATACTATCAGACAAGGCCATTTTGGACTGTATTGAGAAAGGCGACATACTCATAGAACCTTTCAGACGCGACTGTTTGGGTACCAACAGCTACGATGTGCACCTGGGTAAATACCTGGCCACTTACAAAAACCGCATTCTCGATGCGCGACAGCACAATGAAATAGAAGAAATCATTATTCCCGAAGATGGCTTTGTATTGCACCCCAACGAATTGTATCTGGGTGTAACCGAAGAATATACCGAAACCCACGCACATGTACCTTTTTTGGAAGGCAAAAGCAGTGTGGGCCGTTTGGGTATTGATATACACGCCACCGCAGGCAAGGGCGATGTGGGATTTTGCAACACATGGACGCTCGAAATCTCGTGCTCACAACCCGTGCGTATCTATGCCGGAATGCCTATAGGTCAGCTCATTTACTTTGAAGTAGCCGGCGAAATTGAAAATTTTTACAACAGGAAAAAGAGCGCCAAATACAACCAAAAAACCGTAAAACCGGTTGAAAGTATGATGTGGCGTAACAAATTTTAGGCTTATACACAAATATTTTCACTTGAAAGACTGATAAATGTTACTTTACTAAAAATTTGGTTTGCCTTATTTTGCGCCCCAATAAGAAAATCTTATAGTTTTTTTTAGACCAAACACTTCTATATGAGCGAAGAAAAAGTATTAAAGTTTAACAACTCCATCAACCGGGAGTTTACACGTGCCCTGATGACCCGTGTGGACAATTACTTCAGAAGCAACAACATTTCACGAAACGCCAATTTCAACCTTTACCTAAAAACCTTCGTGGTTTTTGCCCTATACTTTGGCCCATTGGCCTTACTGTTTACCCCCCTTTCGCACTCACTTTGGATTGCCGCCGGCCTGTACATCATAATGGGTATTGGCAAAGCAACCATTGGCCTTTGCATTATGCACGATGCCAACCACGGTGCCTTTTCAAAAAAGAAATGGGTTAACGACCTGTTTAGCTACTCGCTGAATGTAATTGGCGGAAGTTCTACCAACTGGAAAATTCAACACAACTACAAACACCACACCTATACCAATATTGAAGGCCACGACGACGATATAGCACCGGCCAAAATCCTGCGCTTTTCGCCACATGCCAAATACCGCGGCATTTACAAGTTTCAGCACTTGTACGCCTGGTTTTTCTACGGCCTCATGACCTTTAGCTGGATATTGTGGAAAGACTACAAGGAAATTGTAAACTACGACAGAGAAGGCTTGCTTACCAAGCACAAAACCACCCTTGGCAAGGAAATGACCATCATAGTTATTACCAAAATCATCTACTTGATCTACATTATTGCATTGCCTATCATGTACTCAGGTATGCCGGTTTGGTTTGTACTGTTTGGCTTTTTCATCATGCACTTTGTGGCGGGTTTCATTTTGGCCATCATCTTCCAGCCGGCCCACGTGTTGGAAGAAAATGAGTTTTTGCTCGTACCCGAAACCAACACTGTAGTTGAAGACTCGTGGTTGATACACCAACTGCGCACCACTGCCGATTTTGCACAAGCCAACCGCATTTTCTCTTGGTTTGTAGGCGGCCTCAATTTTCAGGTTGAGCACCACTTGTTTCCTTCAATAGCGCATGTGCACTACCACAAAATAGCTCCCATTGTAAAACAAACTGCCGAAGAGTTTGGCATACCTTACCACAGTTTCAGAACATTCGGAGGTGCCGTGGCTGCTCACTATAAAATGCTGAAAGCACTGGGCAACCCCAATATTGGCGAACGATACAAATAGCCTTAGGCTTTAAACACATAAAAAAAGGCTTCTCAAGTTTGAGAAGCCTTTTTTATTTGGTAGTTGGTAGTTGGTTCTATTTGAAAGCAATGCTATTGAATGGCCAACCTGCGAGTAAACCAGTCGTTGTTTACCTGCACTTTAAGAATATACACGCCGGTTTCAAGATTTTCTATGGTTAGGCTGGGTTGGTTCAAGCTGTTGGCCTGATGCACAATTTTGCCCTGCATATCTACCACCTGCACGTTGGTCAATTGTTTTCCTTCATTCATGGCAATGGTCACACGTCCGTTTGAAGGGTTGGGGTAAAGCGAAAAAACCGAACCGGCTATGTCTTCAACCGCAGTGGCCGACATGGCACTTTGCTTGGTTACGTAAATGTGATCGCCAAAACTTGAGTTGTCGCCATTGGCTGCATTGCCCGATGCGTAAAAAGTCACCGTACCCTCGTCGGTGGCAGGGGCCGTCCACTCAAACGAAAATTTGCCGTCTTTTACAGGTGCGTTATGTTCTATATAGGTGTTTGACGACCATTTGTACAATTTGGTATGCGTGCCTGCTTTCAGTGTTCCCGCCTGTTTGTTGTTGTCGGTAAGGGCGGTGAGTTGAAAACCAAACATTCCACTGTTTTGGTCGGTTATCTGCACTTCAATGGTGTAGGTTTGGCCCGGCACATAGGCATCCACGCCGCTTATTGCAATGCTTCCACCACCTGAATTGGGTGCGCCGGTATGGCAAAAGGTGCAGTTCATACCGTTTTCGAGCGGCGAGCCGGAAACTGCCTGCGGTGGCCCGTTGAAATTGGACATGAGTAATAGGGGCGCCGTGAGCAAGGCTACAGCGGCAAGGGTTTGGTAAAGTTTTGCATTTCTCATAATAATTGGTGTAAGTTGTTTTTTCAATAATACAATAGCTTCTCATTTAGCGACCCATTGCAACGGCTTATTATGATTTGTTGAGAAATTGCCCATTGCTGCTAAGAATTGAAACTATACCCCTTTCATCAAGTATGTCTGCCATTAATTTACCTCCACATTAAAAATGTGTAGATTTTCCCATTTCCTACTGAATGTGTTCAATAAAACTCAGCGTCTGATGAGTTGCTTGTCTTGACCAAACGACCCATTTCAAAACGAGCGTAACGAAATTATGGGCCTTTTCGCGCAGACATTATTTGAATTCAAGTTGGAATCGCAGTGTCTGATGAGAAAGGGGCAAGAAGGAGGCTTGCGAAGTTTTGAAAGCCGGGAGTTTACTTTGGTAAACGACCCATTTCAAAACGAGCATAACGAAATTATGGGTCTTTTTGCGCAGACACTATTTGGGTACAAAAGTTTGCTCAATAGTTTCACCCCCCACCTCAACCTGCCACCTCAACTTCGATGTTTCCAAATCAAGCAACGTAGCGGTAAAAACGGAATCCTTGGTAGATATTTTCAGGGTGTTTTTGGTTTCGTCAAGCTCATAAGAACCGCGCACTACATCGGGTTCAGGGTTGTTTTCACAAGTGGTTGGTCCAGCATCCACGCTGTAGTTTTTGTATATATCAAACTTAAAAACATTGTCCATTTCACAAGGCTGAAAGCTCGCGGTAATATCTTCGCCGTTGTAGAGTTCTTTGCTCAGCAGCCAATACTTTTCTTCGCCACCTTGCAGTGCCAACTCCTTGTCTGAATACTTTACGGGATAATCATTATTGTCTTTTTTGCTGCAAGCCGAAAAAAAGACAGTGGAAGCGATAGCGAGTGAGAATAGGACTTTGACCATAGGACAAGAATTTGCACGATAATACAACCTTATTTGCCAAAAAGGAAGAATTATTTGGCCGCATTAAAAGGGCCCAATGCATATTTTGTCGTTAAATATCTTTATTTCATCACGAGGTTATTTTGTTATGAGAATACTTTTGGATATTCGAACCATATTAACAACAACCATGAAGAGAAGTGGATTTTTATTAGCTGCATTTATTTTCGGTTCATTTTTGGCGCTGTCGCTTAAACCTGCGCAAGACGAAGAAGAATGTCCGTGCAAAGACAAAGATGAGCTTACCCAAAAAGACTTGCTTTGTATGAATAGTGCAGGCAAGATTTATTCATGCCTCAATGGTATTGATGTAGCTCCCGAAGATGTTTTCTCTTGCGAATGGACCATTTACACCGGCGAAGAAACCATACTCCGCAGGTACGACAAAGACGAAATGCCATTGGTTATTAAAAACAACATTCTACAAGCCAAAAAACTGAGAATAAGAGGCCTTCGCCTGAAAGCCGACGGTGGTGGACCCAGCAACGACTACCTGCGCAAACCCGCTGTAATTAAATTTAAACAGTACAAGAAAATACCCAACTAAGCAGCATCAAACGGTGGTTTGCTTATTCTATTAATCCCGCACGTATGGCATAGCGAATGAGCGCTGCAATATTTTTTGCATCAAGCTTGCGCATCAGGTTGGTGCGGTGGGTATCAACCGTGCGGTGACTTATATAAAGCTTATCCCCTATTTCCTTATTTGACAAGCCCTGTGCTATCAGCCTCAAAATTTCAATTTCACGTTCGGTAAGTGAGGTGTCTATTTCCACATTTTGAAACCGCACCTTTACGCCATCGGCAGGCGAAGCAAGGCTCAGGGTTACATCAGCGGAAAAATAGCGCTCGCCCGACTGTACCTTGCGAATGGCACTTATCAGCTCGTCTTGGTTGGTGTTTTTCAACAAATAGCCATCGGCACCCACTTCAAGCACTTTTTGTATGATTCCCTTCTCGTTGTGCATGGTAAGTATCAGCACTTTCATGTTGGGGTGTTTTTTCTTGATTACTTCGGTGGCCTGCATGCCATTCATCAAAGGCATATCAATGTCTATGAGCAATACATCCACATCAAAGTTGTCGGCTATCAAACAAATGTCGCGGCCATTATTTCCCTCTGCCACCAGTTCAAAGTCTTCCACATCGCTAATAATTGACTTGAGACCATCCAACACTAGTTGGTGGTCATCGGCTAGGGCCAACTTGATCATTCCTCAGGTACCTTACTTACGAGGCTAAGTTAGGTAAACTTGCCCAAACTAATTATTGCTTCGTTTAATGAAACCAAAAGACAAACCAACCGAATATTTTCTTCTCCTAAATAGGACACCCTCTGTTGGGCACATTTTCCACGGAGTAAAACCAATAATGGTTTTTATGTGAGGGTTGCGAACTACACGCAATAGGTAAGCATGTGCTCATCAACCCACTCAAAACGCAATTCAACTTTTTCGTTGGCATTTTTCAGGTAGTTCATGTGAAAACTGCCTTGGGGAGCCATATCAAATGGTAATACCTGCATGTGTTCTTTAAAATCAATTCCACCACCGCCCTTGTATTTAAAGAGCGTTTCCTTGGCAGCCCAAATGGCCAAAAAATACTCAATTTCAAGGCCTTCTTTCACAAAGCTCCATTCATCATCGCGCACAAACTTCTTGGCAATGCGCTTTATTTTCTCCGATTTTTTTTCGATGTCTATACCCGATTTTCTGTCGCCCACTATCACAGCCACCATGTCGCGGCAATGAGATATAGAGACTTCAAAATCGTAGTTGATGATAACGGGTTTGCCAAAATCGTCCCACTCCATTAGAATCTGACCTTTGGGGTTTATAATTTTTCTAATGAGCAGGCGGCTCGACAACCATTGTGCCCGGCGCCCTTCGTTTTTTATTTGGTTCAAAAAGTCGAGTTCATCTTGGTCAAGCCACAGGTTTTCATGAAAAAAGCTTTCAGGCTCTTCAATTTTCCAGATGCCCAAATAGTTGGTGGCGTTCAATTTTCTTATCTCAACTAAGGCCAATTACTTTTGTTTATCAATTTTTAAAAGGTAAAATTAAGCCACACCATTGAATATTGAAGTAAGGCTAAAACACTATCTCGCCGCGCATCACGATGCCGTTTACAGCATAGCGGTCATCAACCAAAATGAATTTTATACCGGCGGTGGCGATGGTATGTTGCTGCACTGGAACCTGAACCAACCCGATAAAGCCCAAGTACTTGCACGCACCGACGGCTCTGTATATGCCATTAAACTGTTGGCTGACGAAACCCTGCTTGTGGCTACCAACAGCGGTTTTTTGTATGGCATCAACCCAAAAACCAAGCAGCTCATAAGCGAAAAAAACCTGGGGAAAACCATATTTTCAATCGCACTGCTGTCAGCTGACACCGCCGTTGCAGGTCTGGCTGATGGCCATGTAGTCGCTGTGTCGCTGCCACACCTTGCTGAAATTTCAAGAACCCGCCTGGGACATAGCAACATAAGAGAATTGTTGCCGCATCCGCATGACGATGACAAACTGTTTGCATCAAGCTCCGATGGCGGTATTTATGTTGTAAACAAAAAACTTGAACTGGTAAACCACTTGCCGAGCGCCCACAGCGATGCCGTTTTTGCCTTGGCTTTCAACCAAAAAAACCAACTGATAAGTGGCGGCAAGGATGCGCTTTTGTGCCTTTGGAATATGGAAAAATATGGTTTTAACGAACTCAACCGCGTGCCGGCACATCTGTTTGCCATCAACCAAATAGCCCCTGCCCCAGCGGGAAACCTACTCGCTACGGCCAGCCGCGATAAGAGCATCAAATTTTGGGAAGCCGACACTCTGTTGCTTCGCAAAGTGCTGGACCGCAGCAAAATACCTGAAGCGAGCAGCCATTCGGTCAACCGTATTGCGTGGCTCAATACCCACCATATTGTAGCTGCGGGCGATGACAGAGTGGTGCGGGTTTACGAGGTTCAAATAACCGAGCCTGCCTAACTCCACTTACAATTCAACAGTTTTACCTTATTTTTCAACCTGCAAAAAGCACACATGAAACGAATATTGATACCGGCAGTTTTATTGGTCCTGGCCAGCGCAGGAATATTTAGCTATTTCCAATTAAAAAATACAGAGCCTTCATTGACTTCGGCAGCCAACGAAATTGGCACCAAAGAAGATCCTTATGCCCGACAAAACTGGGAATTGCAGCGGATGGCCGATCCTGCTACAGGCGCATTGCCCGAAAACATTTACGCCCGCGAAGCTGCTTTTGCGGCCACCCTGCCCGTTGCACCCAGCGGTTTTGCCAACAAAAGAACTGATGATTGGCAGCAACGCGGTCCATACAATATTGGCGGACGCACAAGGGCCATTGCCATAGATGTTGACAACCACGATGTGCTGCTTGCCGGAAGTGTGACCGGCGGAGTTTACAGAAGCGAAGACGGTGGAAAAAGCTGGAACCGGGCCCAAACACCCGGTATGCGCATTTCGGTGACCGATATAATTCAAGATACGCGCAGTGGCAAACACCATATCTGGTACCTGTGCACAGGCGAAATTATTGGCAACCTGACCCGCTATCCCGGCGATGGCATATACAAATCGACCGACGGGGGAAAGACCTGGACAGGGCTGCAAATTGAAAATAAACCACAAGAATACCGCCAACTAAACTACAGCTGGCGCATGGTAATAGACCACACACGCAACGACAGCGATGTGCTCTACCTTGCCTCGCTGGGCGCCATTCTTCGCAGCAACGATGGCGGCAAAAACTGGCGCATGCTCATGGGTGGCGAGGCAGAAACCAACCAGGTTTCAGGTTCTGATATTGCCATTTCGTCAAAGGGCGTTCTGTATGCAACACTCAGTTCCAATTCGCCCAACAATGCCGGCGGCCTGTATCGCTCAGAAGATGGCCTGCACTGGACCAATATCAAAACAAAAGATTATCCATCGGTACACAACCGCACGGTGATAGAGATTTTTAAGGGAAATGAAAATGTAGTTTTCTTTTTAGGAAACACACCAAATGAAGGTAAATACGGCGAATCGCATGCCGGCCAAAGTGAGCGCAACAGCTTTTTCAGATATGAATACCTGGGTGGCAACGGAGCCGACAGCATGGGCAAATGGGAAAACCGCAGCAACCAAATTCCGGCCCTGCGACAAACCGATGGCTATATATGGGGCGACTTCTTATCGCAAGGAGGCTACGACCTTATTTGCCGTGTGAACCCAAGAAATGAAGATTCAATAATCATAGGCGGCACCAACCTTTTTGTTTCTACCGACGGTTTTGCCACCAACAACAAAATAAGCTGGGCGGGCGGCTACCGCAAAACCAAAGACCGCGTAGATGCCATTTACAACGGCCTTACCTATCCCAACCACCACCCCGATCAGCACAACCTTATTTTTCATCCCGACAATTTAAATAGGGCCTACTCTACCAATGACGGCGGCCTTCAGGTTACTGAAAATATTTGGGATCAAAGCCAAGATGTAACCTGGACAAGTTTGAACAACGGCTACTTTGGTGCGCAATTTTATACCATTTGCATCAACCAAAATCCGGTGCAAACACACGCATTGAGCGATATCATGTTGGGTGGATTTCAAGACAACGAAACGCAATACGTAGCTGCCCACGCCGCTACCGACACCTACTGGGAGCGGATGGCTTGTTGCGATGGGTCGTACGCACATGTTTTTGACAAAGACGAATACACCTATGTGCTTGCTTCCAAGCAACTGGGCACCATTTACGAAATCAAATTTGACAAAGACGGCAAGCGCCTGGGTGGCAACCGCGCCGATCCTACAGGTGCTTCAAGCTACCTTTTTATCAACCCTTTTATTGCCAACCCCAATGCACCTGAAAAAATATACCTGGCAGGTGGTTATTTCATTTGGAAAAACAGCGATATAAGTACGCTGCCGCTAAACGAAACCGACAATACCACCGACTGGAACTGGACACGCCTTACCAAGGCAAGAGCTTCGGGCAGTATCATCACAGCACTCGATTGCTCAGTAAACCCTGCCAATGTGGTTTATTTTGGCACATCGGGCGGCCAAGTGTATGTGATTGATGATATTGAATCGGAAAACTATGCGGTAACGGACCTTACGGCACAAGGCAAACCGCTTGGTGGCAACGGCTATGTGAGTTCTATAGCCATAGACCCCAACAACGCCAATGCCGTGCTGATTTGTTTTAGCAACTACAACCGCAAAAGCCTTTACTACACCAACGATGGCGGACAAAACTGGCGCGATGTGAGTGGCAACCTGGAAGAAAACCCCGATGGAACAGGCGCGGGCCCCGGATGCAACGTGGTAAAAATCATCCGCGATGCCAACAACAGACCGTATTATTTGGTAGGTACCACCTCAGGTTTGTACAGCACCACCGGCCTGCCCGGCGAAGCAACCGTATGGAACCGCGAAGCCGACAACACCATTGGCAACTGCTCGGTGCGCGATATAGACTACCGAAGCAGCGACAACCTGTTGGTTCTTGGCACCCATGGTTGCGGCTCGTTCAGCACCACACTCGACAAAGTGGCCGCCGTACCCGGCCCTCCTGAAAATGACCTTACATTATATCCAAACCCCGCAAGTGAAGTGCTCAACTACCGTTTCAATCAAAAGCCTATGCAACTAATGATTTATGCAAGCGACGGACGACTCGTGTACAATGGAAGCGGAGCAGGCAAACAAGGACAAATTGCCATAAACAATTGGCCTGCAGGCAGCTATATTGTAAAAGCCACATTGGCAAACACACAAATAACCAAAACCATAATAGTTGAATAAATGCCCGTTTGGTCTTTTGTAGCCTACTTTCTATACATTGTGTTGCTCGAGGTTTTTATTAATATCAGGCTGGGACGTTTGCAACACGCCATTCGCATACTCATACTTACCGAAAACAAAAAACCCGAAGAGGCAGAAGCACTTACCCAAAAATATGGCAAGGAAGGTTTTTTACAACAACTGAAACCTACCGATCCAACTTGCCCGCCCTACCTGCAATCTGCCATGCAGCAGCAGCGCAAAACCGCCGCACTGCGTTTGTTTATGCACGTATTGGGTTTAGTGGCCATTGGTATGAGAATAGCCTTGTCATAAGCAGGCTTCCAAATGCCCGGCCACACTACTTTTGCGGCATGTTTCAATTGGTAAGAAGCCTTCTGTTTTTGATGCCTGCCGAAAGGGCACATTATTTTACTATGAACCTGTTGAGCTTTGTGGTAAAACTACCCGGAGTAGCCACCTATCTCAAGTATAGGCTCAACAAAGCCCCCTATCACAAACCCGTAAAAGTAGCCGGTCTCAACTTTCACAACCCCATAGGCTTAGCCGCCGGTTTTGATAAAAACGCCCGCTATTTCAATATTTTGCATCTGTTGGGCTTCGGCTTTGTAGAAATAGGCACCGTAACTCCAAAACCACAGGATGGCAACCCAAAACCCCGTTTGTTCAGGCTAAAAAAAGACCATGCGCTAATAAACCGAATGGGATTTAACAACGAAGGCGTAGATGCCGCGGTGGAACGATTGAAAAAAGGACGACTTCCAAGCCTGATTATTGGCGGCAACATTGGCAAAAACAAAGTGACACCAAATGAAGAAGCGGTAAATGACTACCTCATTTGTTTTGAAAAACTCTACGACTACGTAGATTATTTTGTGGTAAATGTGAGTTCGCCCAACACACCGGGTTTGCGCGCCCTTCAGGAAAAAGAAGCACTTAGCGAAATTTTGAGCAAGCTTGCGGCAAAAAACAAAAGCTATCAGGCAGAAAAGCCCATTTTCTTAAAAATAGCCCCCGACCTTACAAATGAGCAAATTGCCGAGGTGGTAGAAATAGTAGAACAAAGTGGCATAGCAGGAATAATAGCCCATAACACAACTATTGACAGAACCGGACTGAAAACCCCAGCACGCTCGCTTGAAGCCATTGGAAACGGCGGACTGAGCGGCGCACCTCTCAAGGAGCGTTCTCGCGAAGTGCTACAGACCATTAAGCAACTGAAAACCCAAGAATTTTCGGTGATTTCGAGTGGAGGCATATATACGGCTGAGGAAGCAAAATACCGATTGGATCATGGCGCACAATTAGCCCAATTGTGGACCGGTTTTATATACGAAGGCCCCGCCCTTATCAAAGCCTGTTTGCGCCGTTTATGAAATTAAATTACAGTTATTCTGCTATTTAGCAAATAATGGGTACTTTAGAGGCTCATCTAAAAACCCACATCATGAAAAAATTACTACTTATCAGCTTTATGCTGTTTTGCTTTGGCGGCGCTTGGGCCATACACCAATATGGGGGCTACATTAGCTATGAACTCACCAACGAGCAGCAAAACACCTACAAAATCACAGTAACCACTTATGAAGA
>WGNN01000103.1 GCA_016124515.1 bacterium | reverse complement strand
TACTGGAAAAACTATTGAAGGTATTGGTTTTGATCGGGATGTCTTACTAAGCGCTGAAATCGAACGAACAGATGGACTGGCGGCAGTTACCAATAGTGACGAAGCCAATGTGGTTATCGCGCAGGTTGCGCGGCATGTCTTTCATGTTCCGCGTGTAGTCGTCCGACTTTACGATCCGCATCAAGCAGAAATCTATAAGCGTCTGGGTCTGTCAACAATCGCGCCGAACCAATGGGGTATCCAGCGCATCGCCGAATTGTTGGTCTATTCGCAGATGGATGTGGCATTCAATCTCGGCTACGAAGTGGACATTGTTGAAATCGAAATTCCCCATTTACTGAGGCTCTTTTGCAAATTTGATGATGGACAAGCAAGTCCTTTCAATCTTCATATAGTACACGTTGTCTGAGTAAATCGAATTTGGCGCGTCCATACATCTGTCGCTTAATGAACTTCAGCCGGTTAACTTGTCCCTCGACCTGTCCACTGCTCCATTCAGATTCAATTCCTGCCCGAACTGCATCGTAATCACGACGAATACCATTCACAAAGCTTCGTAATGATGTAAGGCCACTCGATGCGGCACGGTCCAACCAGTTGTCCAAAGATCTAACGGCTTTTGTTCGCACCATTTCAGCAAACTCCTGAGTTAGGGAAATGGCTGTATCAATATCCTGATCAAATGTACGCATTTGATTGATCTGGGTTTGATTTTCATTTGTCATTTGGTCAGGCACTTGCAAAACGAGCCAGGCGGCATGACGGGGAGTCAGTGGACGATCAATAGTGTCATTCAAGAGTTGGACAGGTTCAACCATTCTGCTTTTGGGCGGTAACTGTAGTGCTTTGCGAATTTGAGCTACAAACTGCCTGACGATCGAGTTACCACCACTGTACCCCTGATCACGAATTTCGCACAACAGTTGTGCACCATTGCGGCAACCAGCATTCCAGCGTTGCAAAAGGTAAGTCTTATATGGATCCAGTAATGAGGTCTGGTGTGACCGTAGTCTTTGTTCGGGAAAGGTATCAGCATGAGCATATTTACGCACTGTTTTGCGATCAAGTCCTAGATAAGCGGCAACCGCACTTAGCGACCATCCCCAGCTAAACAGTTGTCTGGTTGCTTTGTACCGTTCGTATCGCTCTTGACGACGCAAATCATGCTGGATTTGTTTGCTTGGACTCAGCGCGCTTTGCCGTTCAATCATATCGATTGTGATAATGGCGGTGAGCGGTTCATTAGGCAAAGGCAATATCGGAACTTGTTTGAGTTGACGTCGATGCTTTTCCAATATCTTGACCAAGGCATCACCCAGATTCTTCAAGATATGCCACCGATCTGCGACCTGTATAGCTTTGGGAGCACCGAGGCGGGCACCTTCCGCATAGGCACCGGCACGATCCCGACAAATGATTTCTATTCCTGAATGTTGCTCAAGCCATTTCTGAAATGTTTGTGCCGTGCGATCTGGAAGTAAATCCACCGGTGTGTGCGTTTCCAGATTGACCAACAGTGTCCCATAATGATGACCTTTACGCATTGCCCAATCGTCGACACCTAGTACACGCGGTGTTTGAGCCACTATCGGGGGACTATCTCGAATTAAACGTAGAAAGGTATCAAGACTGAGGGGTAATTGAAGAATTTGGGCAAGTCGCTCACTGGCAATCCCACCGAGTGCCCATCCTACTTGGCGCTGAACTTGCTCTAATCGAGCTGTCCGGCGTGACCACGGATTGGTAATCGTATCTAAGCGTTCGGAGAAAATGCTTTGTTTACAATTCTGGTTGGGACAAAAGAAACGACGTACTCTCAAGTGCAGGCGCGTCTGCCAACCGAAACATGGTAAATCGGCTAAGGTACGCATGTAATGGCTATGGACTTTGGATGAACTTTGTTGACACGTCGGACAATTCGCACTGTCCATTGTGCAATGTAGGGTGAGTATAATAGTCGTTTGCTCAGCATTAAACTTTACGGCTTCAACACGCAGGATTTTAGGATCTGGCAGACATTCTTCAGATAGCATTTTTCAGGACTTTCTAAACAGTGAATTGAAATCCTGAATATGCTATCTTGTTACATCCAATTCATCAAAATTGCGAAAGACCCACTTTTATCCCGGCATTGACAAGACTGCCGCTAGCGCCAAAATGCAGCGCAGCATGAGTGGCACGGGCAATTGTTATGACAATGCAGTTGCTGAGAGTTTCTTCGCCACTTTGAAACTAGAAGCCCTTCAGGGACAGGTTTATGCCAGTCACGCGGATGCACGCGCCGCACTCTTCGATTATATTGAGGTCTTTTACAACCGTCAGCGACTACATTCTAGCTTGGGGTTTCTCAGTCCCAGTCGCTTTGCCGCTTGAGTAACTCTTACTCTAAAAAACTGACCCTAGACCAGATGCACAGTATAGAATGGCTAACCGATTGTTCTTGAATTCATATCTATTTTCATTTGAGTAGCTTTTAATGTGGTTTGGTAAAATATGCATTCAATAGGGCTCCTCTGCCAAATTTTTGTAAAACTATGTCAAGTAATGTAAATATTGTAAGAGAGATCGACGACTTTAACGTGAATTGATCAATTAGCAATTGTGGTGCTTTTTTATCAACTAACAGATTGTGAATAGAATAAACCCAGTTAACTGGACTCACGATAGTTGTCAGAGCGCTTACTTCAAAGCCTGTTTTATGTGCTAATCTAGTCAATGATGTCCGATTGAATAAGTTCCAATGTCTGGGGAAATGATACCCTCCCCAATAACGTTCTTTAAAATACGTGAAATCAAGAGAATCAGTGTTGTCGGTTACGATAACTAGTCTGCCCCCAGGTTTTAGAATACGAAAAATTGCTCTGAAAACTTCATCAGGTTGAGCAACATGTTCAATTGTTTGAATGGTATAAACTAAATCGTATTGTTCTTGCTCAAGATCAAGATTCTCAATTGTACCATGATGGATAATAAATCCGTTTTTCGATGCTATTTCGACGACACGGCTATCCAAATCAACTCCTTCAAGTGTCCAAGTTGGTTTGCCGAACTCCTTCAAGAGCTTGAGGTGAAATCCATCTCCACAACCGACATCTAAGATTTTGCCATCATCCGGAATACCCTTACAATACCTAAGTAGACGATTCGCTTCTAATCGAGAACGGATTTTATGAACAAGTCCATAACTCTTTTCTGAAAAATCAAGTGAATGATAATTAGACGGATAAATTCTCTTAAATTCTGAAATATCAGGCCGTGGATTCAAATAAACATTACCACATTCCTTGCAATGATTAACATTAAACTCATCTGGACATGAAAAATATTCGAAATCATATCCGTGTCCAATCTTTACTGCATCATCTCTGTCACAAACGCAACAGTTAACAGAGACTAATTTAATGGGATTTCGAACATCACTCATAAGAAAATATCCTGTTATTGGTATTTAAGAAGACGTTTCTTTGATTACTTGGAAATGCCCTAGTACACATATATCAGGGATGAATACCAAAGTATTCCGCAACGCATTCAGCGATACTTCTGTAGCCAGATGGGATTGGGTGACCATCAAAGTTCCGAGGGTAAATTTCTTTATCTTCAACAATTGCCATTTCAAGACAGGATGCTGTATCAATGTAAGCAATATTTCTCTGGTCCAAAAAATTGATAATTACCTCACGCATCCTTGTTTCTGCCTGTATTAGCGCTTGGTAGGTAAGATTTGAATTTGTACGATTAGAGACTGCCTTTCTAAAGACAAATTCCTTTGTTGGAATAAGGATAAAGTAGAGATCTGTTGTGGTGCTTTTTAGCTTGTCTTGAATATTTGCAATAATTTCTAAGGTCAAGCGTTGACCTTCTCGGATAAAGGCAAAATTAAAATCCTGCACAGCAAGGCGATAAGCAGGTGTGAATATAGTAAATATATTATTGTTATAATAATAATCAAGCAAACGGGGATATTGCTCTGTTAACTTTATTGTTTCATCAATAACCTGTGAATCTTGTGCCTGGATTGCTATAGGATTCTGTAGACCAAAGATTAATTGCCCTATGCTTGTCTCATGTTGAAATAATCCAAGAATGTATTGAAAATCAGGTGAGGACTCTGGCAAGTCTGTATATAGACTTGCTATTGTATTTATACCTACAGTATCAATCACACTGGAAAATTCTTTACGATCTAATAATGTCAGAGTAGGTAAACGTCGGGACTCAAAATATTCAAGGTCATAAGTATATTGATAACTATCCGCAATATCATTACCAAAATAAAGCCCTATCAAGATTATATCTGGTGAGTGAGTCAAAGCCTCTTCAATAAGTGCCTCATATTGGGGAGGCCCATAACCATTCAGGCTCATATTATATACATCTTTGTCTAGTATCTGCGCCAATTGCGCTGGCCAAGTCTCATCTACATCTGCATTCACACCATATGTTTGCGAATCCCCTAATACCACAATATCAGCTTTAGTTGGCACAGAAAGATTGCGCCAACCATTCACGTCAATATCTCCACGTAGAGGTTGAATTCTTTGCCCTAGTATAGGATCGTCTATCAACATATCTCCGAGATTTGGAGGATTAGGTGTCACATACCGCCGCACGAGTAATACCCCTTCTATACCACCGATTGTAAATAAGATACTGAGCACACTGATAAGGATGTTTGCAAATTGTGATTTTAAGCCTATAGTTCCTAATATAATAAATAAAAATCCAATTACAGCAATAAAGATCTGATAGGGTAAATGAAGGTGCGAATAATGTGCGAGAAAACTCACCCCCAGAGCAGACAGGATCATGAATGATCCAAGCATTACAAGTATACGTTCAGGGGATCGCAACAAATTTCGCATCTAAAATACTCCAATAATATTCTTGAAAATCCTTCAATCTTATCTTTAAACTACATATCATATAATCAGGAGCTTAATCAAGTTTAAACCACGATTGATTTGTGCGTTTCTAGAATTTGAGCAACCATCTTATCTGCGAAACTTGTAACTGCTTCACCGTTGCCTAGATCAGGATAGATCATTACCGTGTTGCCCATATATAAGCCGTCGATAGGTGTCTGGATGTCTGGTATTTGATCAGATGTATTAATCGGGCGGATTGGCTCGACATAACGTGCACGTTGAACGATGAAATCTTGAATCAAAGATTCGTCGAAATCCGGGAACATCTTTTTGAAGTTAGCCATCCACATGGTCTTGATCTCATCATCAGGTAAGGTTGCTAGAGGGCTATTTGGTTCGATGTATTTGGGCAGATAGACCAGATGATAATTGTTGACATATTTGGGATCAATCAGATTGGTGGTTTCGACAACAGCTGTAAATGGGATGCTTTCATCAGTAATGTTAAGCACGTAGTAAGGCGTCAGCTTCTGCTTCAGAATCAGCAAGGGGCACAAAACACCTAGATATTGCTGTTGATTTAATAGCTCATAGAATGTTTCGTATCCCTCAGGTAATATCGATGCAAGGATCGGAGAAGGCAAGGTGCTGATTAAGATATCATGTGAGGCGATTTGACCACCCTTTTTGACAATGCCCGTAACATGACCCTCGTCGGTCAAGATTTTTTCGATACCGGTATTTAGCTCGATTTCTACGCCATGCTGATAACAAACCTCAGCCATAGCATCAACTAAGGTTGAATATCCGGTCTCTAAGTAACACATCATCTCTCTAGATGTCACGCCTTCACGAGTTTTCAACATTCGACGTAAGCGCGACCAGATATAAGTTGCGGGAACAGAGCCAGTCATCGTGTCGAACTTGGCGCGTAGAAGCGGTTTCCAGACCTTCTCATAAACGGCTTTGCCACTGACTTTTATCAACCAATCTTGAACAGGTATCTTATCCATTTCATGCCAGTCGCTTTCAAGCTGGGAATATAAAATTTGAAGACCCAGTCGAAAACGTTCAAAGAAGCGTAATGGCGGATAGGTCATTAATTCAACAGGTGTATTAAATGGGTAGAGTTTTCCGTTATCATAAAAGGCTTGTTTAGTTTCTGTAAAATGCAGTTTATCTTCAATGCCTGTTTCTTTAATAAGGTTTTGCATCGACAGATCACTACTTAAGATGGTGTGATAAAAGCGATCGATATGCGCGCCTTCATAGTCAAAATGTCTGACCAAACCACCTACTGAATTACTCTGCTCATAGATGGTGATCTTAAAACCTTTTTGCGAGAGTCGATAAGCCAGCGTCACGCCCATGATGCCGCCACCGATGATCCCGATATTGTTGCCTGTTTTTTCCATTACTGCGTTCATGTGATTATGTCTCTCTATGGTCATGAGCGGAGTCTTAAGCGCGCCCTGACTGGATAATGATCTGATAATTCGGTTGGCAAGACTTCGATAGAAAGCGTTTCAAACTCATCGGAGTGCCAGATGTAATCCGAGCGTAAGAGTAAAAACGGAAATCCGGGACCACCGGCTGGAGCATTTGCTGTCAAACCTAGTCCCAATCCCATTTCTTTCCATGCATCTTTGGGTTGACTGGCCATAAGTTTGTAATCGTCTGTTTGATCAGAAAAATTGCAGTCACAAAAGACAATTACAGGATTGGGATCATTTGCAACAGCCTCGACCAGAGCTTTCGTATCATCGCTACGTGGTGATGTAACATAGGAAAATGGTCGCAGAGTCAGTGTGGGCCGAAAATTATGCAAGCTGTAAACACTAACTAGATGCCCTTCGATCTTGATCTCAATTTTGACTGCTGATATAGCGTTGGAATTGCCGACACGATAAATCGCTTCTGGTATTTCACTGGCAACAGGATAAGGCGTATAAATTGCATTTCCACCGCGCTCAGAGAACGAATTCAATCCTGTCATACGTCTTGGAACTTCCTGTAAGCCAACAATGTCTGCGTTAAATGTATCATTAGCCACTGCTGATAATGCTGTATAGGATTCAGCAATGTTATAGGTCATGACAGTAAATTCGATTGCATCAGGATCAGCGGCGATGTTAGCCTTTGGTAAAAATTCGCCGCCATGCCATATTAAAAAAGCAAGTGTTCCCGGAATTAGATAGAGTGTCCATGGAAAACGATAACGCTTTACAATGAGCGTCACCAGAAAAGCTGGAACGCAAAACATAGTAATGAGATGTGCGCCATTATTGAGGGCGCTGATAATAAACCAACGTTCTCCGATGACAACATGCAGGATCAGGTAAATTGAAACAATCAGACCATAGAAGCCACATAAAGCCCCTGCTTGTATAAGGAGCGAATCGAGTATGATCCCTGTGTAACGACGTACTTTCTCTTTTATAGAAGAGAATTGCATTCTATGTCCTCGTGGCGCTGAACTTCAAAGAATATCACAGAGTTAGGCATTTATATTGGTAACAACTTACAATATCTCTTGAGCAATTTCCGAAATAGATTTTGTTTTGGGCCTTGCTATTTGTATTCCTTTAGAATATATACCATGAATAATAGGAATCGCTCCCCCAATAATCCCTATAAAAACATACATCATATAATAAAGTAAAGACACCGTAACTGCATGGGTAGTATCCATACCGACCTGTGTAAAGAAAAACACAAATACCGTCTCACGCACCCCTAAACCTCCAATTGAGATAGGAATAATCAAGATTATCCAGATAATCGGCATAAAGATAAAGAAGAAAAGTGGATCGACTTTATCCCCAATAGCATAGGAAAGCATAATAATCGACAGGATTTCTAGTACAGCAGTGATAAGAGAGACAATCAGAGCAATTGAAAATAGGCGTGGTTTTCTTTGCATGTAATAGATTGTAAAATATAGTTCGCTTATACTATCCGCAAATCGATTAATAATTGGCAAATTTAGTATATTCCGAAACCGCCGTATGAATTGTTTATTAAAGAAAAACATCCATCCTAATCCTAATGCCAATGATACTCCGACCATCGCAATAAGGATGCTTTCGTTTAAATAGCGATAGCCAATGATTAAAATAGCAATCATCGCCATGCCTATAACTGCTACAAAACCCATCAGGCGATCCATTAAAACCGTAGAAAGAATTGCAACTTTTTGTTTATTTGAGCGGGCCATATTATAAGTACGGCCAACATCAATTCCAACAGCCGACGGTAGAAAAAGAGCAATTGCAAATCCGATTAACAAAGTTTTGAGTGTCTGATAAAAGTTAACCTGAATACCTGTATCAGTAATGAATATCTGCCAACGTAAAGCTGATGAACCGATATAAAGCAAGAAGCAAATAATCGATGCTGTCAGAAATCCGGCGTCTATGTTTTTGAGGTGATAAAGTAGACCCTGAACGTCTATGCGGCTTATCAACAAGCCTAGAAGGAAGAGGCTAACAACAATCCGAAGACCAAAATTTAAAAATTGTCTATTCATTGGATCCCAACATATCTATAGGCACGATTTAAGCTTGTTCAAGAGCTTTAAATTCTGGAACAATGGACGGCAAATTGGCACTCAGGCTTTCAGCATGTTTGCTCATCGGAACGACATCGTATTGAGCTTTTAGCAGAGCAAAAATGCGATTGACGACTTTCAGTTTCTTTTCCAGTGGCATATGCATCGCCGGGAAAAATTCTAATTCCGGTGCGTCATCCAGTGCCAGAAAATCCAATGGATGGAGTAGGATAGACGGTTGAACACCGGTCAAGCGGCATAATAGTAAAGCGATTCGCAGATACAAAATTGCTAGAATAGGTGAAAATTTAGCCGCGTATAAGATATAACTGACGTGAATCGGGACTTTGAAGATAGGCATCGTCGTTACGGGAATTTCAGTTAAAGTCTCTCCGTTGACTGTCCACATATAGGGTTTGAGTGGACGGAAGCCCTCGTCAAATGTGCCAAAGAGATTCTTACGTTGGACCTTCTCTTCCTCGGTCAATTTGGTCGTCATGAAATAATAGGCGCGTGCTAAAGGACCTAAAAAGGTTGGAAAAGTCGAGCAATCGTATTTGTATCCACGTTGTTGCAGAACTTTAAGAACATTCTTTGACAGGCTAAATCCCGGGCCACGGAAACCAATTGGTTTTTGTTGCGTCACCGATGTAATCGCTTCTTCTGCGGCTGATAGATCTTTGATAATGTCTTCTTCAGAGTATAAATGAAGCCAGGGTTCGTGATGAAAGGAGTGGTTCCCTATTTCATGTCCGGCATCTGCGATAGAATGCAAAGCTTTGTGATTTTTTTCAAGAATTGCATCCTGTCCCACAATAAAAAAAGTGATTTTTAGTTTTTGTTCTTCTAAGATCTGTAGAACACGGGGAACAACAATATCGAGATAGCTTGGGAATGCGTCCCATCCAGTATCCCCATGTGTCTTCATATATGACCATTTATTGTCTAAATCTAGGGATAAACTAGCAAACTTTTTTGCCACCCTGAACAACCTTTCTTCGTAAAACTTTATATTAAACCTGCGCTAATTTGCAAAATTCATCTTGTGATAATAAATACATGAAGGTGAATCAACCTGTATTTCCTGCTCCTTGGAAACAATATCAGATGTCATCACCCTATTGATTGAAACACTTAAGCAAACTGGAAGCAGTCGTTGATCTGTCTGTAACAAGTAAGTCCAGTCGGCTCGAAGATTAGGATTATACAAAAGTTGTGTAATCCCAAATGAGTATCTATATCATTTCCTGCCTCAAGAATAGCGGATTGTACTCAACTTTGACGGCGTTGCCACCATTGTGTAGAGAATGATCAGCGGCTTCTAATAGCTTGACAACACGAAGGCCATTATGACCATCGGAAACGGCAGTTTTGCCTTCAGCGATACATTCAGCAAAATGCTCACATTCCATGCGCAAGGGTTCTGTCCAGTTAATATGAGGCGTTACTGCATCTCCATAGCGATACTGTGCCTGAAAGTTACCATAATTATCGGTATCAGGGTGAATATCGACGCCTTTGTCGAACACCTTGATTTTTTCTAGTCCAACATCATCGTATACCAGCATTTTCTTACTACCGACGATGGTAAAACGACGTGTTTTATCAGGATCCAGCCAGCTCACACGAATGTTAGAAACGGTTCCATTCGGGAACTCAAGGTGCAAATAAACGAGGTCATGTACGCCCAGATAATTGAGCACGTATGAGCCACCATTAGCTGAAATCGCCGATGGGAATTGTCCCAAGAGATGCAAAATAATCGAGAAGTCATGAGGTGCTAAGTCCCAGAGCACATTGATGTCTGGTTGGAATAATCCAAGGCTTGCGCGCACGGCATCGATGTAATAAATGTCACCTAATTCGCCACTATCAATTAGATTTTTGATGTAATGAATGGCCGCGTTGTATTCGTAAATATGCCCTACCATCAAGACAAGCTTTCTGGCTTCTGCGATTTGAATCAGCTTTTCGCTATCGGCAGAATCAAGTGTAAGCGGTTTTTCAACAAGGACATGTAAGCCGTGTTCCATGCACTCTTTGGCAATACGATAATGGGTTGCTGGCGGGGTAGCAATAACGACGCCGTCGAGATTGAGATCAAATAGCTTATCGTAAGAATCGAATATCAACACATTCGGATAACGCTCAGCGATTTTTTGTGTTCTTTCTGGCTTTCTGTCAACAACAGCGACTAATTGTGTCTGGCTCATTTCTTCAAAATTGCGAGCAAGATTAGGACCCCAGTGCCCCGCTCCGATGACTGCAATTCTCAGTTTGTCTCTCAACATGTCTGCTCCCGCGTGTTCGCTAAATCAATGATCTTTAGGCAACTCTTGCATAAAAGTTTTTAAAAGCAATCTTTGTAATAAATCAGGCTAAACATTAGGATTAATGATTAGAAGCTCAAAAAAATTGAAACCTACACATAATTAGAGTAGCTACAGAAATAAGTAGTTTAGTCAAATCGCTCGTTTACTGAATTATAACGTAATATTTAAATCGTGTAAATAACATTTCGTAATAAATTGTCATTTGTTTTATACAATTATTGGAGAATCAATGTATTCAGTAGGTTTACGCATGAGCCTATGCTTTTGGAGAGATATTATGATCTTGCGCACTTTTAGGAGATTTCGTGTATAGGTAGTTGGCTGAAACGTTTTCCTAATGATGTTTTGATTCATTGTCAAGTAGAATACAACTGATTTATCAGAAGTTTTTCTGCTATAATTACGAAACATTTCTGCACCATTCTGGGATACATTTAATGATACTAGAAACGATCAATCCCCTCGAATCAACATTATGGTCCCAACTGGTTGCAAATACCCAGACAACGGTATTCCATAGTACAGAATGGATTTCCGCCTTAGCAAACACCTATGAGTGGAAACCACAAGCAAATATTCTGCTCAATGATTCCGCAGAACCGATAGCAGGGATTGTCTACTTTCTTATTGATGATTTTCGCGGTAAACGGATTATCAGCTTACCCTTCACAGACTTCTGCGACCCGATCGCACGGACTGATGAAGACTGGCAGTGCATTAGTAAACCGCTACTGAATTATCATCTGCCTATTAAAATGCGTTGTTTGCATAGCCAATTACTTGCGGAGGATGATCAATTTCAACTCATCAATCAGGCAGTATGGCATCGAATCGACGTGCAACGTAAGGAAGAGGATGTCTGGCGTGATATTCGCTCATCAGCACGGCGAGCCATCAGAAAATCGGAACGATCGGGCCTCAGCGTGGAATTTCGTAATGATAAAGAAGCGTTACAAGCCTTTTTTGACTTACATCTTGGCATACGTAAATACAAACACCGTCTACTACCTCAACCTTATAAATTTTTTGAAATCCTCTGGGAACAATTTATCAAGCCCGGTAAAGGTTGTATAGCCACAGCAATCCATGATGAAAAAGTTGTGGGTAGTATCATCTATCTGCAATGGCAAGATACACTCTATTACAAATATAGTGCATCAGCGCTGGATGAGCTTTCTACCCGCCCGACGGATAGAATTATTTTTGAGTCGATCCGCTATGCCAAGCAAAAGGGACTGAACTATATTGATTTTGGTTTAAGTGAGATCGAACATGAGGGGCTTATTCGCTTTAAGCGGAAATATGCCAGCGATGAAAAGCTCGTTTCCTTTTATGGATACAAAGCCGATATAGTCTATCCTGAACCGATTAAACGGGTCAATAAATTATTGGGAGAGCTAACCGATATTTTAACTCAAGAATCGATTCCCGATGGAACCACTGCTCACGCTGGCGATGTGATGTATCGATTTTTTATCTAAGTGCCTGAATACAATTTCTATCAGGTTTTGAGCTTTGCTTCCTCTAAAAAATACAACAAATCAATGCAATTATGCATACTACAAATTAACTCGTTCATAACGTAATGTTGCGCAAGATATTGTGTCATGATATGATTACCATGTCGACTATATAAAGGCTAGAGATACGTCATGTCTGAACGCATTTACCTTTCTCCCCCACATATGTCCGGTGAAGAAATCCAAATTGTACAACAAGCTTTTGCAGATAATTGGATTGCGCCAGTCGGGCCACAACTTAAAACATTTGAAGAAAATTTCTGTGCCTATACCGGCGCAAAATATGCAGTTGCAGTATCATCAGGAACAGCCGCACTTCATCTCGCATTGATGGTAAGCGATGTTCATCCCGGTGATGAGGTCTTTGTCTCCAGTCTGACCTTTGCCGCCAGCGTTAATCCCATTTTATATGTCGGCGCAAAACCGGTTTTCATTGATAGTGAAGTCAATTCATGGAATATGGATCCGAATTTGCTGGAAGACGCTCTGAAGTCACGTTCTAAAATGGGCAAATTACCAAAAGCCGTCATCCCCGTTCATTTATACGGTCAATCAGCAGATATGAATGCGATTATGGCGATTTGTGATCGCTATGGTGTGGCTGTCATTGAAGATGCCGCCGAAGTGTTGGGGAGCAGTTATTGTGGGCGACATCCCGGTACGATTGGCAAAATAGGCATTTTTTCCTTTAACGGCAACAAAATTATTACGACCTCCGGTGGTGGCATGCTGGTATCCGATGATCAAAGACTGGTAGATCATGCTCGTAAGTTATCCACGCAAGCACGGGAGCCAGTCGCGCACTACGAACATATCGAGATCGGTTATAATTACCGCATGAGCAATATTGTAGGGGCAATAGGGATTGGCCAACTGAATGTCATTGAAGAGCGCGTACAACGCAAACGCGAAATTTATGATTATTATCGGGCGCATCTGGGAGAGTTAGCGGGATTGACATTTGTTAATGAAATGTCATATGGTCGGCATACGCGCTGGCTATCAGTCGTCCTGATTAATCCGGATGAATTCGGCTTGGATCGTGAGCAAGTCCGGTTGAAGCTAGAAGATCATAATATTGAGTCGCGTCCCCTATGGAAGCCCATGCATCTGCAACCTGTATTTGATCAATATGACGTGTTTGGTGGAGTCGTAGCCGAATCATTATTCAATCAAGGCCTGTGTCTGCCTTCTGGAACTGCGCTTACGGTGGATCAATTGGATCATATTATTGCACTTATCTATGAAATGCACGCTAACGCTTAGGACTCATCAGCTTTCCTTTGATTGATAAGCGAAGACTTTAAGTAATTGGACAAAAGGTAGGGAAGATTAGGGGAACGGAACTATGTCAAAGCAAAAATTTCTGCTCCTATTGGATGATTTATTTGAGGAAGACCCCGGCACACTGAGCGGAGAAGAACGTCTCGAAGATCTTGAGATATGGGATTCATTGACGGCACTAGGATTCATTGCATTGATAGATGATGAGTTTAATCTCATTATTTCCGGTGATGAGATTGAAAAGTGCCTGACAGTTAATGATTTAATTGGCTTGGTACAACAAGATGTTGTTGAATAAACCACTATAATCCAGAACTAATACGGAGAATAAAATGGCCGTTGCAAGAGTCTCCGGTATACGTATTGCTGGAATCGCCAATGCTGTACCAGAAGCGGTAGTTATAAACGAAGATAGCATCGATATATTTGGTGAACAGATTGTCCGGAGAATCAACGAAACGACGGGTATTGAATCACGTCATGTTGCCTCAGCAGAGATTTGTACATCGGATTTATGTGAAGTTGCTACCCATAAGCTCTTAAAAGATCTCTCATGGGAGCATGAGAGCATTGACTTACTCGTTTTTGTCTCGCAAACACCTGATTATCTCCTGCCAGCTACGGCCTGTTCCTTGCATGGTCGCTTAGGCCTTTCGCCACACTGTGTTGCCTTTGATGTCAATCTGGGTTGCTCAGGCTATGTATATGGTCTGTGGATGGCGAGCCAATTAATGCAATCCGGAGCCTTTAAGCGGGGTTTATTGGCTGTCGGTGATACCATTAGCCGCATTGTCTCTCCCGAAGATCGCGCATCGGCACTCTTAATCGGGGATGCTGGTAGTGTCACGGCGCTAGAACGCGACGATCAAGCGTCGGATATGGTGTTTGATCTGGGAACAGATGGTAGCGGCGAGAGTAATCTGATTGTTCCAGCCGGTGGTTTCCGCATGCCAACAAGCACCCGGACACAAGAACGAACCGTGCGCGAAAAAAGCAATATCCGTAGCGATAACGACGTCTTCATGGATGGGACAAAAGTATTCACATTCACCTTGCGAACTGTGCCTAACACTGTAGCGTCAGCTTTAGACACTATAGGCTGGGACATGGATACAGTTGATGCCTTTGTCATGCATCAAGCTAATCGCTATATCTTGCGTCACCTTGCTAAAAAGATGGACATCCCTGAAGAGAAATTCCCGATTTGTATCAAGGATTTTGGCAATACAAGCGGGGCATCTATTCCGCTAACGATGACAGAAATGCTTGCTGATACACTTCGACAAAAACCACAAAATTTAATCTTAAGTGGCTTTGGGGTCGGATGGTCGTGGGCGACTGCCGCGATCACTTGTGGCCCGATGGTCATCAGCGAATTGAGCATTGTTTCTAATGTTCCAAAGAAAATGCCCGCTGACCTATGATCAATCCCATGGATCTCAGCGAACACAGGATTTTGGTTACCGGTGCATCCGGTGGAATAGGTCGCGTGACCTGTATTCTCTTAAGCAATCTGGGTGCTAAGGTCATTCTTGTGGCTCGTCGTGAAGATGCCCTTAATGAAACACTTTCTTTGATGTCCGGAACTGACCATGTAATTGCGTCTTTTGATCTCGCACAAGTCGATTTGATTCCAGACTGGATCAAGGGTATCACAGATCAGCATGGAAGCTTACATGGACTTGTTCATTGTGCAGGAATTCAGCGGTCGAATGTCATTCGCAATTTTGATAATCAAGCTGTGCAGGAAATAATGCAAATTAATTTCAACTCGGCTTATAGTATTGTTCGGGGATTTCGTCAAAAACATGTGCATGCGTCGCCGAGTAGTATTGTATTATTAAGTTCAATTGGTGGATTAGTTGGAATGCCCGGAAATACCGTTTATACAGCAAGCAAGGGCGCTATTATCTCAGTCGTGCGCTCATTCTCATTAGAGTTGGCACGTCAGGGAATTCGTGTGAATTGTGTAGCACCCGGAATTGTACAAACTGATATGGTCGATAAGTTCCGCAATTCTATATCAGAATCACAATTCAATCAGATTTCTGAGTCTTATCCACTTGGACTTGGAAACCCTGATGATGTAGCTAATGCCATAGCATTCTTATTAGCAGATACAGGTCGTTGGATAACAGGAACAACGCTGGTGATTGATGGGGGATATACCGCGCGATGAATCCTTCAACCTATCGTATTCTAATCATAGGTGCCGGCGGCTTTGGCCGTGAGATCTTAGCATGGCTAAGAAGCTATCCAGCATCGATTCAAATCTCTCAGGAAGAATGGTCTTTCGGTGGATTTTTAGATGATAATCCCAATGCCTTAGACAGCTATGATATTGAAGGCGCTGTTATCGGTAAGCCGCTTGATTTTGATTATCAAGCATCCGATCGACTCATCTGCGCAATCGCTGATCCAGAAGCAAAATTAAAAATCTGCCGCCAGATCCAAGCAAATAATGGTCAATTTATCAATATGATTTGTGATACTAAAACGCTTGAGCGACAAAATAAACTGGGTATCGGCATTATCATGGTTCCAGGCGCTACTATTACATCCCATGTAGCTCTGGGCAATTTTGTAACATTGAACGTCTATGCAACGGTAGGTCATGATGCCGTTGTGGGTGATGGATGCACCTTAAATGGTCACACCGATGTGACCGGTGGCGTTATATTACATGAAGGGGTCTTTATGGGAACCCATGCCAGTGTCATACCTTCTATAGAAGTTGGTGCTTATGCACGTATCGGTGCCGGAAGCGTTGTTGTGCAGAATGTTCCACCTTATACGACAGTTATGGGAGTTCCAGCAAAGAAGTTGTTTACCAATACTCCGAATGCTAATGATTCTAATATGCAGAAATCGGTCTAGCTCAATGTGACAAAGACTGTAGCCTGCAAGGATAATCACATGAAACAAATTGCCGGAGTTACTGATATAGTTATAGGCGTTGATCTGGTTTCGATTAGTCGGTTTAAGCGACTTTTACAGAAATTTGATACGAATTTCACGAAACAGATATTTACTCTATATGAGTTAGAAGAATATGGTCATTCTATTCAGCGTCTGGCAGTTCGCTATTCGGCAAAAGAGGCAACTAGCAAGGCTCTTGGCACTGGATTAGCGCATATGAGTGCTAGGGGAATTCCGTCAACAGATATAGAAGTACGCACACAATCGAATGGTGCTCCGATACTTTATTTATATGGCCGTGCAGAAGAAATAGCCCAAGCTAAGCAGATTCAGATAATGAAGGTTAGCCTGAGTCATGAGCGTTTCTATGCGATTGCGATGGTCAGTGGAATTTGCTTGTGATTCATAAAATGGTCAAACTCATGAAAATTAATAGGCATACTAAATCTATAGCCTGTTTCGAAATAAAGTTTTAAATCATGAATGAAGAACGCGAATATACCTTAGTTCATATCGTTACAGTACCTCTATCTTTGAGATTTTTTGAAGGTCAAATTGCTTATATGCAAGAAAATGGTTTCCAGATTCATGTGATTTCGTCGCCCGGCTCATTATTAGATGAATTTGCATTCGATCAGAAGGTAACAGCCAGTAGTATTGAGATGCAACGCAAAATAACACCTCTAAAAGATTTGGTCGCGGTCTGGCGCATCTGGAGAGTACTACGTCATATAAAACCTGATATTGTCCATGCGCACACACCCAAAGGTGGTTTGTTAGGCATGATTGCCGCCCGGTTAGCTAGGGTACCGGCTCGAATCTATCATGTTCGTGGCTTACCTTTTGAAGCATCAACTGGTAATCGCCGTAGACTACTAAAACTTACAGAACAGATCTCATGTGGACTCGCTCATCGAGTTTTTTGCAACAGTCAATCCAACCTTAATGTCATAGTTAAGGAAAAAATGTGTAAGCCAGATAAGATAACAATGCTTCATAAGGGGAGTGGTAACGGTGTAGATGCTACCCGACTTTTCAATCCCGGTGATGTGAGCAATGCAAAAAATGACATTCGTTCTCAATATGGATTACCGATAGATAGCCTCGTAATCGGTTTTGTTGGACGAATTGTTCATGACAAGGGAGTCGATGAGCTCATTGAAGCCTGGCAGAGTCTTAGAGACGAATATCCAGATGTACATCTGCTGTTTGTCGGACGCTTTGAATCTCAAAATGCAGTTTCTGAGGAAACAAAGTCAAGAATGATTAAAGATACACGAATTCACCTAGCTGAATTCGTCGAAAAGAAAAGTATGCCGCAGTTATATTCGGCTATGGATATTGTCGTATTACCAAGCCATAGAGAAGGATTTCCTAATGTTTTATTAGAAGCGGCGGCAATGGGCTTACCTGTTATATCAACATTAGCCTCAGGTTGTGTCGATGCTGTAATTGATAGAAAAACCGGTATATTAGTTCCGATAAATGATGCCAGCGCCCTTGCTGAAGCGATTCAATCTTATCTTGATAATCCCGAATTACGTCAGCAACATGGTCAAGCTGGTCGTGAACGCGTTTTAAGGGATTTCTGCCCTGAAGATATCTGGAAGGCACAACTTAATGAATATCATCAATTATTAGATCGAAATAGATAGTTAATGATCATTCAATGTTGAAATATTTGATGTTTTTATAACGGCGATAACTGTCACTAACATACCAAAATATGAAAGCCACAAATAAAGTGGAAACAAAAAAACGACAAAATATATTGGCAAATAGTTGATATGAGAAATCGTGTCTTAATCATTGGCGCTGGTGGTCATGCAAAAGTTGTTGCGGAGATTGTTCAGCAACAAGGTCATACACTACTTGGTTTTCTTGATGATGACGAAAGATTGATAGGAGAATCTGTACTTGGAATTCCAGTGTTAGGGTCAATTTCGAGTTGGAAAAATCTAGACTTTGATGGAATCTTAATTGGAATAGGCGATAATCACGTACGATATAAAATTAAACAGGAGCTTTCTGCTATTGAAGATCTGTGTTGGATTGAAGCACGTCATCCAAGCTCAATAGTATCTCCTACAGTTTTGTTAGGAACTGGTACAACGATAGTTGCTGGTGCCGTTATTAATGTTCATGCTAAGGTTGGTTCTCACTGTATTATCAATACTGGTGCGACAATAGATCATGACTGTGAAATTGGTGATTATTCACATATGGGGCCCGGCGTTAATCTTGCAGGTGGTGTTAGCATTGGCGAAGGAGTATTTATAGGTACAGGTGCAACAGTAATTCCGGGTTGTAAAATCGGCGATTGGACTATAGTTGGCGCTGGCGCAACAGTAATCTCTGATATACCTGCTCATATCACAGTTGTTGGTACGCCCGCGAAGCCAATGAGAAAAAGGTGAAACTATTATTGAATCTCATTAACTGACATTACGCAGACAATCGAACAGGTTGTAGCTTGCGAAGAGCATCAAAAACTGCTTGTAGTGCGTGCAAATACAACTTTGATTTGAGTACAAAATGATTGGTTTTAGTTTTGACGTTCAACATTTCAAGCTTGATGAAACATGATGGGTACCCCATAAAATAAGACAAGAGACTGAGATGAAATAGGTCGAAAAGGGGTATCGAATGGGTCGTCGAGTGAGCAAAGAAATCCGAGAAGAAATCATGGTTAAAACCCAACAAAGGTACATAACCCGCCATAGGATTTAAGATTTGAGAACACGTTTGCCATATTCTCGAAGCGATCCATCCGGAGCAACATAGCGATATAACGTAGGTCGAGTGATGCCCAATTCTTTGCATAATTCAGTAACGGTTGTTTCGGATTTACCGATAGTTGCCTGAGCAAGGCGAACTTGAGCTTTTGTCAGAGCAAATCTGCGTCCGCCTCTACGTCCGCGTGTGCGAGCGGCATCGAGTCCAGCACGGGTTCGTTCACGAATCAACTCGCGTTCAAATTCAGCCAACGAGGCGAAAATGCCAAAGATCAACTTACCACTCGGTGTCGTGGTGTCAATATTTGCGCCTTGTCCCGTCAACACTTTGAATCCAATCCCGTGCTCAGATAAATCGTGAACCGTATTGACAAGATGTTTGAGGTCTCGTCCCAATCGATCCAGTTTCCAGACTACTAAAACATCTCCCTCACGCAAAGCCTTCAAGCAAGCATCCAAACCGGGTCGTTGTGTCTGTTTTCCAGACACAAAATCTTCATAGATGTGTTGAAAATCGACACCAGCTTGAATTAAGGTATCCTTCTGTAAATCAAGAGCTTGTGTACCATCCGCCTTTGATACTCTGACATATCCAATCATCATAGGTGTTTCACAAACCTTCGTTTAATTAACAGTTCAAAAAGAAGTGAAAAATTCCTTTTGGTTGTATCATAACCCGTATCATATTCAATGT
>WGNN01000027.1 GCA_016124515.1 bacterium | reverse complement strand
ATTTGACTTTGGAAAATAAAAATTCAAGTCTGAATCATATCCAGCTAGTATATCTTGTTGTAATTGAAGCTGATAGGCGTTGTTTTAAGTGCAGGGAAATTGCGTAAAAAACTGAAAATCAAGGGTGTTTAGAGCCCGAAACTTAGTAAAAAAGCCAAGTACTTAATATGAATACATGACAGGCCAATCAAGCGCTAATTGAAATGCAAAACAAAATTTGCACCTTCTCAAAAAACACTACTTTCGCGGCCACTCAAGGGGTGTTTTGCTGCCAAGTGGTAGCAAGACTGAGAGATACCCTCTGAACCTGATGCGGACAATACCGACGAAGGGATGAGTCTTCTCTACAACCGCATTTGCGGTATCCTCTTGGTTTTATTAATCAAAATAAAATTAAGATGAAAGCACTCAAAATCACCGTTTTAATCAGCCTACTGAGCAGCGTACAGGTGTTTGCTCAAAACTCATTTTGCGGCTACGTGTTCAGCCTGAAAGGACACCTACCCATTGCCAATGCCCACGTGCTGGTGCAGGAAACCGGCAAAGAAATTTTCACCAACGAAAAAGGTGAGTTTTGCTTTGAAAGCGGCGAAACGCTGCACCATCTGAGCATTGAAGCGCTCAATTTTGCTCCCGACCAATTTACCATAAGGGCGGGCGGCAACAAACCCTATTTTTACCTCGACAGCTTGGTGTATGAACTCGCCGAAGCGGTGATAACTACCTCTACCCGGCTGGATGAAGACAAGGTAAAAACGGCGGTAACACTTAAAAAAGAAGCTTTGCAGAAGATCAATACGGGTAAAGATTTGCCCGTGCTGCTGCAAACCACGCCCAGTTTGGTTACCACAAGCGATGCCGGGAATGGTATTGGCTACACACAATTCAGGATTCGTGGAATGGACCTGACCCGTATTAATGTAACGGTAAACGGCATTCCTATAAACGACCAAGAAAGTCATGGGGTTTGGTGGGTAAATATGCCCGATATTACCAGTTCTATCAACACCATTCAGGTGCAGCGCGGGGTGGGCACCTCAACCAACGGCGGACAAGCTTTTGGCTCAAGCGTGAATATTGAAACCACCAAAATGGCACTTGAACCATCGGCACAGGTAAGTTTATCGGCCGGCTCATTCAACTCCATGAAAACCACCGCCGAATTTTCAACCGGACTTTTGCAAAATAATTGGGGGTTTAGCGGACGACTTTCAAAAATATCGTCGGACGGATACGTGGACCGCGCCTCGTCAGACCTGAAATCATATTATTTTGCGGCGCATTATTTAACTGAAAAACAATCGTTTAGAATTACGGCTTTTTCGGGTAAAGAAAAAACCTACCAATCGTGGTATGGCATTACCGATGATGATTTGCTGCACGACCGAACCAAAAACTACTATACCTACCAAAACCAAACCGACAATTACCAGCAGGACAATTACCAAATGCACTACAGCCGCTATATGGGCAATTTTAAAGCCAATGCTGCCATACACTACACGCTGGGGCGCGGATATTATGAAGAATATAAACCCAACGACTCACTCAATTTTTATGGAATTAATAATGTAAATCTCGGCGGAGTTAGCATCAAAACATCAGATATTGTAAGGCAGCGGTGGTTGTACAACAATTTTGTAGGGGGAATTTATTCGCTGGAGCATAAGTACCAAACTGCCAAAGGTGCCCGCCTTAAAACCACATTCGGCGGCGACTACAACCAATATTTTGGCCAACACTATGGTAAGGTTATCTGGGCGCGCTATGCAGCAAATTCTGAAATAGGCGACAAATACTACAACAGCAATGCCATTAAGCGAAACTTTAACAACTACCTGAAATTCAATTATGAAAAAAACCTGCTTACTTTTCAGGCGGAAATGCAGGCCCGCTCGGTTCATTATGAATTTGAGGGCATAAGCAACCAACTAAAACCGCTAAACCACGCCGTTGATTTCCTTTTTCTAAACCCAAAAGCCATGCTCAGTTACCAGGCAAGGGAGCATTTAAAAACCTATGCCTACTACGGAAAATCGAGCCGGGAACCCATTAGAGATGACTATGTAAACACCCAACCCAACCAATGGCCCAAACCCGAAACTGTACACGATTTTGAAGCAGGTTTTACCAAAGAAGGCGAAAAACTCACGGTTAACTTCAATTTGTATTACATGTATTTTATCAACCAATTGGTGCAAAGTGGCGAAATAAATAATGTAGGCGCTTATTTGCGCAAAAACGTTGGCAAAAGCTACCGCCGCGGAATTGAGTTGGAAATAAGTGCCAAAATAAACCGTTTTATCAACTGGAATGGAAATATAACCCTGAGCCAGAATAAATTGGCCAACTGGACTTCGTATATTGATGTATATGATGCCAACGACAAATGGCTGAAACAGGAAACAGTAAACTATAAAAATACCACCATTGGTTTGTCGCCATCGGTTATCGGTTTTTCCAACTTCGATTTCAAACTCATGAAAAACCTGCAACTGAGCTTGCAAACCAAATATGTGGGCAAACAATACCTTGACAATACCCAAAGCGAAGAGCGAAAAATCAATGCCTATTTGATTAATGACCTGATCCTGAACTACAACCTGAAACCTAATAAATATTTCAAAAGTTTGCGTGTGCAGGCTATGGCTTACAACTTCCTGAATGAGTTGTATGAGTCGTCGGGTTATACATTTTTGTCTGCTTACCAGGGTTCGTCAACCGTATATTCAAGCAATTACTATTACCCACAGGCGGGCCGCAACTTTATGCTTGGGCTTATTTTTGGGTTTTAAAGAAAAATATTGTTATGTTTTAGAAAGACGGAGTTGCCAAAACAACTCCGTTTTTTATGGGTAATGTAATGTTTAAATACTTCCTTCCAACAATTAGCTGATCGAGTCCGCAATAACGGTTATCCTTTGTTGACGGATTAGAAAAAGCGCCGACAATTCGAGCATCAGCCATTGGATATCAGCGCATTCTTATAAGGTACTCTTACTCTTCAATAGTCACTTTTTTCACTGCATTATTACCGCTTTTTTCAGGAAAATACATTTCTTCCAATTGGGTGGGCAAAACGGTAAAAGTGCCTTCAAAACGCGGTTCAAGTGCTATTTGGAAACGGTGGACACCGGCAGGCAGGTTTTTGCAATAGATAACAACCCGGTCGCGGCGGTACTCGCGGTACACTTCGTAGCCAAATTTGGCTATCTCTTTGTTGCCGTAGCTGCAGCCCGCCGGTATAGGAATTTCTATCATGGCGTAGTGGGCGCTCAATCGGTTTTTTATACTCACTTCCATGCGCACATCACTTCCCCTTTTCAGTGAACTTACTTCTTCACTATTTTGCAAAAACACCGTATTTATCTGGTAATTGCCACTATCTGATGCAGCCTCGCGCACTTTGTATTTTCTATACACAAACACCCTGCTTTCGCTGTAGCCTGTGTATTGTATGGCTATTGATGAGTCGGTCGATTCGATTTTTTTCGGATATTCTATAACTTTCTTACCATTTACCAATAAGCTGTTCGTTACGGTTTCTCCCGACTTCACCCCCATGTTTTCAAGCATATAAGCTATAAATGATGCCCGGCACAAGGTATTCATATAGCCGGTACTTACGCAAGCATCCTGCATCAAGCCGCGTTCAATGGCTTTTACCAGGCGCGGTTTTTCGCCGGTTTTGGTCAATACTTGCAAGGCCGTAAGTGTAATAAATGATTTGTCGTTGTAAAACACATAATCCGAATTGCCCCAATACACTTGCCCGCAGCGGTTCTTTTTCATTAGTTTCATCAGCTCAAAGGCAATGCTGTCTTTTTCGCCATTGAGCACGCGTGTTTTCAGAAATAATATTTTGCAAATGTCGTCCAACTTGCTGTAGTCCAATTTACCAAGTCTTTCATCATCGGTTTTATAACCGCTTTCCATTAGCAATACGGTTGATTCAAGATACGATCTATTGCTCATTTCGTCGGTATTTCGTTTCAGGTAGTTCATAGCGCGGGTAAATGCGAAACTATTATAGCCCATTGCCTGTGCTTTGGTAAGCACCTTGGCCACATAAATTGTCATCCAAGGATCCGTCTCATCATTGCGCCACCAACCCCAACTACCGTTCGGCTTTTGGAATTTGGCCAATCGAGCCAACATGCGCTTGGTCATGTGGTCGTCGTAAAAAGTTTTGCCGGTAATCTGACAAAGTTGTTTTTCCAACAACAGGGCCATGAGTTTTGATGCCGTTTGCTCCACGCAGCCATAATGGTATCGTTTCAACATATCAATTTGATCCATTATAAAATCACGGTTGTCGTTGTATATTATTACACCAAATTTTTCCTTGGCTTTTTGATTAATTACAAACGAAGTATCGCTGTGTAAATCAATGGTATGAACCTCGCTTTTCTCAATGAAATCGGGGAACACTGCCAAGCTTCTTTGCTCCCCGTCAAGCAGTTGTTCGTTGCGGTTCAGGGTCATGGTCAGCGCCACCGAATCAGCACGTTGGGGTTTAAAAATCGCATCAAAACTCTGCTGACGCGCTATATCCAAATTGGTTTTTTCCACCAAGAGGGTATCGTTCGCAGTAAATTTCACACTACCCGCAAGCGTATCGTCGGTATAATTAATCACCTTCCCACTCAGCTTCACTTCATCACCTTTCACCAAAAACCGAGGCAAACCCAATTGCGCACTGTAGGGCAAAAATGCCTTGGTTGTTTTTAGTGCCATTCCCGTATTCCGGTGGTAGTCCATAGCCGGTATTATGTTTTGCCACTGTGTAATATTGTCGGGAAAAGTAATGGTGTAATAAGCCATTCCGTCATAATCGGTCAATAAATTAGGTACCCAATATCCATAATCCTTAAAATTGGTTCTCAAACGGTTGGGTGCATTTTTCCCTTCAAATAAGGATAAATTTTCCTTTAGAATGCCGTCGTTTTGCAACCTATCGTCTTGCGTGCCGGCGAGCTCGGTCTCGTTGTCAACTCCTGTAAACCTAGATGAGTTGGCGGGCCTGCCACGCACGGGCATACCATCAATATAGGTAATAACCTGATCTGAGCGCCCGCCTCGAATTACGGGCGCGCCACCATCAATAGACTGTACGCTCATTGTATTGGCTATTATACCCGTAGCGCCTCGCACCGGTAATCTGCCTATTTCCTCAACATTATGACTAGCAGTACCGCCATAAGCGTCTTTAATTATGGGTTCTAATTTAGATTCAATCACCACCTCGTATAATGAATTATACGTTGGCTCCATAATTATTTCCAATTGGTAGGTTTTATGATTACGCAATGACAAGGTTAATACCTTCGTTTCCATTCCCACATAAAACACTTTCAGAATATAATCACCTTCGGGCAGGTCGTTTAAAATCGCTGCGCCTTGTGGGTCTGCCGATGTACCTTTTACAATTTTATCATTGGCATATATGGCTACATTGGCGCCTAAAAGACCATCGCCGTTTTCATCTATAACTTTCACATTCACCTGCCCTGATCCATAAACCACATTTTTCTTTTCATATACTTCGGCACTCATTACGGGGGCTTCAGTTGTGTAGCGGCTTGCTGTCAAGCGCTTCATTGTAAGGTTTGCCACAGCAGTTTTGCCATTTTTAATAATAACGTGTTCAATGGTGGTAAAACGGTAATTATCTTCCTGAAGCTTAAGCATATACTCACCTTCAGGCACATTTCTAAAAATAAATTCACCCCAATAGTTGGTTACCACCGCATTGACCAAATAACCGTTTTTTTCAAGAAAAACAGTAACACCGCTCATATCGCTCAAGGTTGACTCGTCACGTACCACGCCCAGTACACTTCCCAAATAACCGGTGTCTGCCAAAAATTTCCAATCGCCGGTAAATAAATCAGGAAAGAGCTGTACCGCTCTAATTTCAGGGCGGGCAATGCGGTGAATTACCTGTTGGTAAGGCTCAATGTCGGCATATTCCGCTTTTTTGAAATACCCGGGCTTTATATTGATAAAAACAAAACCACCTTTCTCAATTTTTATATCCTTTTTAATAAAAACCCTGCCCTTACCTTGAATAGCCACCAAGGTATAATTCCCGTTTTTAAGTCGTATGGTTCCATACTCGGTGCTGCCATAGTTTGCATAACTAAACCGCTCATGCTCTGTGTTTACCAACCACAGGTTGTGCAAATTCATTTGGTATGGATTAAACAACTGTATGTGCCCATAATGTGCTTTAGGACTTCTTGCGTAGCTATAATACTTTACACTTTCGTACCATTTTTTTTCTTCAATTTTGGTTTTGTAGTGCACCTCTTTCCGTTTTATCTCCTGCTTAATTTCATTGGCAAAATACATGGGCCGTGCACGAATTGAATTCAAAATATTGGGTGCGGCCGTAGAAATAATTTCCTGATTGAGCGGATAAGCAGGAAGTGCATAAGCTGCCAAAATACCGTACTCAATAGTATAATAATTTCCGGGTTCAAAATTGAAATAAAAGGTATCGTGGTTGATTCTCAACACCGTTTTTCCTGCTTTTATGCCTGAAATCGACAACAGGTTTTTACCCAACTCCTCATACCAATGCCGTTGGTAATTTACAGGCCCACTTTTGGCCCACAGCAATTTTCTTGTGCCATTGTTTTCTATCCAAATCGAGTCGTTGTAAAAGCGCGAATCATCTATATATAGACTTTGTTGGTTGATGTTGTCAATGGTTTTTTGAGTAAAAACATGGGGCTCGTTTGTCGCCACTATCTCTACTTTGCTATCAGCATTCAAAGCAGGATCAATACTCAGGTAGCAGCGCTCGTAGTTGTTGAGTATCAAATCTTTTACCACAATGGTATATAAGCCCGTTTGTATTTTCAATTGGTGCTTACCTTCTGTGCTTTTGAATACCAATTCGCGGCTGCTTTCATTTTCACTATAATAAATAAGCTGCTCATCGAGCCACATAGCGGCCACGCCCAATGCCATTCCTTCTGAAACGAGTATGGGAACAAATTCAGGCAATTTATACGCATTCTTTTCACGATAAACCCTTGTTTCCTTTCCGGGAAAAATAAATTTCAAATAATAGGCCGAATCCGAAATGTGAAGCTGATCCACTAACTTATTTATTACCATTCTGTTGCCGCTGAAAACCACTTGCGCCACACTGAAACTGGTTTTATACGACATGGTTGGGAAGCGCCTGCCAAAGTAAGGCAAATCGGGCAGCGGTATTTCAGGAAACTCAGTGCTGACGCTGTAGGCCGTTAAATTCACTTTTTTCACAGGCTCATCCAGGTAATTGGTTACCTGCACACTTGCATTAACGGTTTCACCCGGAAAAACGGCTTTCGGCATTTGCAGTTTTACGCTCAATTCTTTTTCCTTTACCACAAATTGCGCCTCATAAAAATGCTCAACACCTGCCCATTGGTAGCCGTAGAGCACATAATATGGAAACATGGTGTTGTCTTTCTCATCAAAATGCAGCACCGAATCCATGCCCTTTGCCACTATATTTTTATTTCTATAAATTCTGTAATAAACATCAAGCCCAAAGGGATTTTTCATCTCAATTTTAATGGAATCGTGGCTGCGGCTACCACTCAATTCCAAATAGTTATAAGCGTTGTCTTCCACCCGCATATCCACCACTATTGAATCGTTTTTCACAAATACCAGGCGTTGTTCGGCCGGAAGTATTTTACGAGCAAGCGGCAACTGCACCATTTCGCGGCTTAGCTCAGTATTTTCATAATACGACACCAACTCAAGTTGCTCATCCTCCACAGATTGGCCTTCCACGTAGTGCTTCACAAAAACCGAATTGGCATATTGACCGTAATTATAATAACTCGCCGTGGCATCGAAAGTAAAGTAATGGCTGCTGTTTTTAAATTCACCTGTACTGTTTATCTGCTCTACTTCAACAGTATAAGTTCCTTTGGTGGGTAAAAACACTTCTTGTGGAATGGTGATGATGCTCGTGCCACTGGGGTCTATCATTTCGTTGTATTCAAAGAGCGTGTTGAGCACCGAATCATAACTTTTGTATTGCGGCGGATATAATACCGAACTGTTGTTCCACTTCAATTTCAGTTTCACTCGCGTATCGAGCATTGGTAAGTGGTTGGCATCAAAAGCATCGACCACCACTTCCACCGGTTCACCGTTTCTAAAGTAGTTGCGCAACATTCTTGAAGCATAACTGGCTTTTTTGAGCTCATAATCTTCAAGATGCACTTTGGTATTTTTTATAAATTGATTTGTTCTGCTATCGCGCAGGGTTATTTCTATATCCTGATCGAGCCGCAGGCTATCAGAGAGCACAATATCATACACATAAGCCCCCGGCGTGGTAGGTTTTATGGTGGCCAAAGTGACGGTTTTATAATTGGCATGCATCTGAACCACCAGTTTTTTTCGCAGCGGATGCCCTTCGGTGTTGGTTACAAAAGCCTTTACATGCAGTGTATCAAAATGTTTGTATTTAGGCTTATTGGTGACCATATAACCCGGAAAAATAGTAGTGCCTGCGTAGGGATTGCTCCTGTCGATGGAAGGAATACTGAGCCCTGCATTAGAAACACGGTAATAATCAAAATTGCCATCCTTGCTTACTTTCATCAATCTATTACTTACTTCATTGTCCACCGGATAGCAGCCGCATCCTTCGTCAAAAGCTATATTGTCCCATTTGTTCTTTTTTGAGTTTATTGTTACCTCGGCATCTTTGACCAATTGACCACTGAAGGTATAAAAACGCAACTGCCCCTGCCCTATTACCCCGCTGTATTTGTAGCGCAAAAAAGGTTTGTTGTAGCTTCTATAATAAAATTGCCCGTTTTGTATCCATGCCAAAAGATAATTTCCGGGCTCCTCAGGCGTTATTAGGCTAAAACTGTCGTTGGGCACCTGCAACACCATTTGGGTCATAAATGAGTCAATACTTACAGAATTGTGTTTGTATAAACGCTGTGCCTGCGCAATGGAGAGCTTGTAATACCTATAATAAAGTGTATTGTAACTACTTTTTGACAGCGGCTGCGACATTCCTTGAAGAGCCATAAACATGCAGGATATAAACACCAAAAACGCTCTCATAATAATAACTTTACTCAAACATGCAGCAAGAAATCCGCTTAGCCAAACCCAAGTTCATAAAAGCCCGCATTTGGGGCATAATAGTTCCCGCAAAATGGTTTTAGTGCTTTTTTAGCTGTTGGTAAACACCATTTTGCAAGCCAAACCAAAAATGCTTCATCCCGTTGGTAACGCATAGTTCGGGCACCATAAATTTGGAATTGTAGGTAGCTATTTGCCTTATTACCTGCGCATTAAGCACAATATGCGGGGCTTTGCATTCCACCATTATATTGGGGTTTCCGTTCGTATCAAAAACAAGGATGTCAATGCGTTTTTTGAGGCCGTTGTATTCAAGCCCAAACTCCACCGCGGTGCGGTTGCGCGATACTTGCTGCTGCGTGAAGAGATAGTTGAGAAAATGTTGCCTCACCCATTCTTCGGGAGTAAGTACCAACCACTTTTTGCGCACAAGACATTTGATTTTTGTCTTGTCGTCTATTCTACTCAACTCGGGTTCAAAAGGCGGTAAATTCAGTTGCAAGCATTGGTATTTAGCCGGGCAAAAGTAGCAAAGGACCACAAGATTTAAGGCCACAATAGCCACACATGCCGCTCAGTTTTCAATTAAGTTTATTAATCTTGAAGCCGCGAAAAAGTACCATGGAATTAACCTACGACAAGGCGATGAAGGAGATGCAGGACGGCAAGTTCAGGCCGGTTTATTTGCTGCATGGAGAAGAGCCTTATTTTATAGATTCAATTTGCAAATACATTGAAGACCATGCACTTACAGAGATGGATAAGGCCTTCAACTTTACAGTGGTTTATGGCAAGGATGTAAATGCCGATCAGGTAATTGCACAGGCACAGCAGTTTCCTATGATGGGCGCTCGGCAGGTGGTAATAGTGAAGGAAGCACAAGCTATGCGCAGCCTTGACCCCGTGCTGGGCTACCTTGAAAAACCTGTAAACACCACCGTTTTGGTTTTTGCCCACAAGGTGAAAGCCATGAACAAAACCACCAAGGTCTATAAAAAATTTAAGGAAAAAGCGGCCATTGTAGCTTCGAATCCTATGAAAGACTGGCAACTGAAAAAGTGGCTGCCCGATTTTCTTAAGACCAATTACAACCTGAGCATAGATGCCAATGCGGTGGATCTGTTGGTGGAGTTTCAAGGTACGGAAGTGCAGAAGTTGGTGAACGAAATCAACAAAATCAATATCAAGAAAGACCTGAATAACATTACCGCCAAAATGATTCAGGAGAATATTGGTTTTGGCAAAGACTTCGACATTTTTGAAGTGCAGGACGCCCTTGCCTCACGCAACAAAACCACGCTTACCCGCATAGTAAAATACTTTGAAACTATAATGAAACCGGGCGATATCATTGGTATTATTTCTATTTTGTACAAATATTTTTCGCAGTCTTATGTGGTTTCTGTTTCGCGCAAAAACAAAGCAGAGCTATTTGCCGAGCTGGGAATAACCGAGTGGGGTTATAAAAAACTGAAGGTGGGCATAGACCACTATGGCTACAAACTGCGCGATGCCATGAACATTGTGAAGGAATACGAATTGAAATCAAAAGGAATAAACAGCCAAAATGTGGGCCCCGCCGAACTGCTGAAAGAAATGCTTTTTAAAATAGTGAACCTATAGCCTTGGGTGGTCGCAGCGTGAAAATACTGCTAAGCATAGCCGCGGCATTGGTGGTTTTTGTGCTGGTAAAATTCAATGAGGGCACGCCGCAAATGGCTTGGGTTTTGGCCACCACCGCGCTCATGGCTGCTTTGTGGATAGGCGAACCAATTCCAATGGGAGCTACAAGCTTATTGCCAATTGCTATTTTTCCGCTGGCCGGAATTGCCGATGCCAAAACCATTACACCGCTCTATGCCAACCACATTATATTCTTGTTTATTGAGGGATTTCTATTAGCCTTTGCTATGGAACGCTGGCACTTGCACCAAAGAATAGCCTATAAAATTATCGATTTCATTGGTTTTAAACCGCAGCGCATTATACTGGGTTTTATTACCGCGGCCTTTGTGCTGAGCATGTGGATTAATAATACCGCCACAACCATAGTGCTGCTGGCACCTGCATTGGCCATTATAGCCGAGCTGAAACAAAAAGACCATGAAAGTGCCTTTGGCGTGGCTTTGCTGTTGGGTATTTGCTACGCTTCGTCAATTGGCGGCACGGTAACTCCTATTGGTACAGCACCCAATCTGTTGCTGAAAACCTATTACGAAGAGGCTTTTCCCGATAGGCCCGCCTTGAGCTTTTTCAACTGGATAAAATTTGCACTGCCCATAGCCGCGGTTTTTTGCTTTATTATGTATTTGATGCTCATTAAATTGATAAAAAAACAGCCTGCAAGTGCGGTGGCTACCGACTTTAAGCAAAAAATAAAATCACTGGGGAAACCATCGTACGAAGAGCGGGTCATTTTGGTTTTGTTCACCGCATTGGCCCTGCTTTGGATTACGGCAAACAGTCTGGAAATTGGCAGTTTTCATTTCAGTGGGTGGACACAGCTTTTTGCCCAACCCGATTACATTCGCGACAGTGTCATAGGAATGGCGGTGGTTTTGTTGTTGTTTTTTATACCTTCAAAAAACGAAAAAGGCAGCAACCTGCTCGAGTGGAGCGATGCCAAAAAGCTACCTTTCGACATACTGTTCATTTTTGGTGGTGGTTTTTGTTTGGCCAAAGGTTTTGAAATATCGGGACTCGACACCGTGCTGATGCACCAAATGAAACCACTTGAATCGCTGCCGCTTTGGTTGGTAATATTGAGTGTGAGCCTGTTTATGACCTTTTTAACTGAGATTACGAGCAATACCGCCACCGCGCAATTGGTGCTTCCCCTGCTCATTTTGGTAGCCAAAGCCACGGGAGTAGAGCCCTTATATTTGCTCATTCCGGCCACTTTTTCAGCTTCGTTTGCCTTTATGCTGCCGGTGGCCACACCACCCAATGCCATAGTGTTTGCCACCGGGCAAGTGCCTTCAAAACAGATGATGAAAACGGGGCTTCGACTCAACTTGCTGGGTGCGGTGTTATTGAGTGTATATACCTACATTTTCGCTCCGTATTTTTAATTGTGTGAGCCATAAGTTTTTGCGGATTAATTGCAGAATAAGCACAAAAAAACGCTCGCTTTTTAGTCAGTAAGGTGTACTTTTGGGTTCAACAACGAAGCTCATTCACATTTTGAATAAAGATTCAGGCCGGGAAAAATTGTAGAGAAAATCAACACTACAAAGTTGCTGGTCCGACTCAGGTTATCAATGGCAGGCCTCTACATCTCATACTCGATATGGGTGATGCGTATCCTTGTGATACAAACGGTGGAAGTCAGCGATAAAATGGCGGCCTAATTCCTTCCGGGATGGATTTTCATCTCCGCCCGGCCTTTTTTTATTTCTTTGTTCAAATTCCCTTTACATGTATTTTAAATCTTGATTCAGTCAGCAGATTGAATTTTTTTGATTCTGCCGTTTAGCACAAGCATCCACTTTACAGCACTTATACAATTGTTTTCACGGTATTGAAAATATTCGTTTTATACAGGTGAACCTAATTGCGAAGCATAAAAAAACCCCGCTCCGTTGGAACAGGGTTTGGCAAGTAGCGCGGACGAGAGTTGAACTCGTGACCTCCGGGTTATGAATCCGACGCTCTAACCAACTGAGCTACCGCGCCAAGACTTTGAAAAACACTTTCGTTTTTCGGGCTGCAAATATATGCTTACTTACAATCTGTCAAAATTTGTTTGCACTATTTTGTTTCATCCACTTCTTTTTTGCGGAGGGTGGCAAAATACTTTACAAAAACCGCCCCGCCCATTGCCGCCGGAATGAGCATGATATAGGCTTCATTTTTAACAATATAGTAGCCGAGCAGGGCAAAAGCAATCACCACCATTACCAAGCGCAATGGCGAATTGTCGCTACCGAGAAAAACCCGCTTACTCATTGGGAAATAAATTGCTGATGCGTTTAAAAATATCGGTGCTCGAAAAATAACCGCTGAAATTTTCAGCTCCCGGTCCGTAAGCAAATACCGGCATGGTGGTTCTGTTGTTGGCATCGTTGGTCCACTTAACAATAGCCTTGTTTTCAGCAGGTTTGCCATCAACTATGGTGAGTCCGCCCGCATCGTTTAGCGGGGCAAATACCACCAAAATATCGCCTTGCAAACGCGCTTGCTCAAGCACCAAACCAATTGCCTTGTCAAAATCGAGCAGCTCTTTGGTCATCAGGTTAAGGTCGTGGAGTCTTGCTGCATTGTCGGTTTGCGCACCTTCCATTACCATAAAATAGCCGCCATTTACATTCAATGGCAAGTGGTAGTTGGCAATGGCAAGGGCATCTTCCCAAAAATCCTTCCTGTCCTTTGACTCTACATTGGGCAGGAGGTTGTTGGCCACCAAAACCAAATCGTGTTCGCCGCCCATTTTTTTGGGGTTTTTCAGGTCTTTGTAATAGGAATATCCAATTTTCTGAAGATCAGTAATCAGGTCCTGTCCGTCGGGGCGGTTGGCAAAAAACGCATATCCACCTCCAATAGCCAGGTTTATATTGGCTCTTGAAAGCTCGTATGCAGTTCGGTAATTGTCGTCAAGATTTTTTGAATTGGCATAAAAGGCCGCAGGAACAGGACCGGTAACACTTCCATTGGTTAGGATGGCAGTTTTCATTTTTCGGTCTTGTGCCAGGTAAAAAAGGCTTTTTACCATTTCGCCCTTTGCATTGAGTCCGGCGTATCCGTTCAAGGTTTTTACACCGCAAGCCACAGTGGTAGCCGCAGCACCCGCATCCGCTACGGTTTGGTCGGCACTCTCTACCGAGCAAAGTCCGATATGGGTAAAATTGTCGATGGCGAGTGAACCGCCGTTGGCTATACGGGCTGCTTCCCATTGGTTGAGGCTCATGCCGGTGCCGGTAATGAGGACAATATTTTTGGGTTTAGGTGCTTTGTTTTTGTCTTTGTTGGCGTAGGTAAAAGACCCAAGTAAAACAGCGGCCAGCATGATGCAGGCAAGGGGCAACAAGATGTTTTTCTTCATGATTTGCAAGGTTAAATGGCTTTATAATGGTTTCCGGGAAGGGTTTTAACAAATCCACCAAACTCCAAATTGAGCAGCAACAAGGCCAGTTCGGTTTGACTCATTTCCAGATCGATACACATTTTGTCGAGGTGGCATTTTTGGTTTGGCGAATCTCTTAAATAAAGGTAGATACGTTTTTCGACCCCATGTAGTTGGGCAAGCTTTTCATTTTGGCTGTTTTGCGTAAGCGGCGATGGCCAACCCAGGTTCCAGGCTATGTCTTCGGCACTTTCTATGAGAATTCCTTTTTGGCGCTTAATGAGCATATTGCAGCCTTTTGAGCGTTCATCGGTGGTTTTGCCCGGATAGGCAAATACATCGCGGTTGTATGAATGGGCAATTTCGGCTGTAATAAGCGAGCCGCCTTTATCCGGCGATTCAACCACCACCAGCGCGTCAATGAGACCGGCCACCAAGCGGTTTCGGCGCGGAAAATACTCCCTGCGCAACTCCGTGCCGCTCACGTGTTCGGTCATTAATCCGCCCATTTTCACCATTTGCCTGGCAATATTGGTGTGTGCGGTTGGGTAAATTACATCCATTCCGTGCGCCATAACCCCAATGGTAGGAATGTTATTTTCAAGTGATTTTTTGTGGCATTCAATGTCAATTCCATAGGCAAGTCCACTTACGGTAACTATGTTGTAGTGAGCCAATTCGCTCATAAGGTTGTACACCATTTGTTTGCCATACTCAGTAGCGCGGCGCGTGCCTACCACACCAATAATTCGTGGATGGTTGAGCGAAACGGAACCTTTGTAGAATACAACCGCCGGTGCATCACTCAAATCCTTGAGGCGGGCGGGATAGCCTTTGTCGGCAAAAGTATAGGCTTGTATTTGGTGTTTCTCAATAAATTCAAGCTCCTTTTGAAACGCATCGAATTCATTGTAGGCTTTGATGTTTTTGACCGTTTTAGGCCCAAGCCCAGGCAGTGCAAGCAATTCGTTTAGTGATGCCTGAAATACCTTGGTGGCACTTCCCATTGCCGATATTAAGGTACGGGCACCTTCGGCACCCACACCTTTTACCCGTGTAAGCGCCATGGTGTACATGAGTTCTTCGCTCATTTAAAATAAATTAAAGCGCAGAGACAGCCCTGCTATAGTCACCACAAAACAAATCAATGTTAGTGGTAATCCAAACTTAAAATAATCACCAAACTTGTAGCTGCCGGGCCCGTAAACCATCAGGTTGGTTTGATAGCCAATGGGACTTAAAAAACTGAACGAAGCGGCATAGGCCACACATAATATGTATGGCTGCACCGGCAAGCCCGCTGTAGTAGCCAAGGAAATGGCAATGGGCAAAGCCAGGGTAGCCGCCGCCACATTGGTCACAAACTCGGTTAATACATTGGTAAGCAAATAAATACCAACCAAAATACCCACCGCGCCAAAACCGCCCAAAACGCTGTTGAGCGAATTGGCAATGAGCTGTGCCGTTCCGCTTTTTTCCATAGCCAGGCCAATAGCCAACGACAGTGCAGCAATAAAAGCCAGGTTGAGGTCAAGACTGCGTTGCAACTCATTGGGTTTTATCCACTTGAGCACCACGCTAATGGCTATATAGAGCAGCAGCAACTTGAACAGGCTGAGCACTTTAAAAGCCGACAATAGAATAACCAAAAGTGCACTTATGGTGATAAGCCAACCTTTTTTGCGGTCTATATTGGGAATTTCCTTTACCCGCGAAATGAGGTAAAATGCCTTGTCGTTGAGTCGTTTCCTAAAGTCTTTTCCTGCCATAAGTACGAGCAGGTCACCGTTTTCGAGCACCATATCCCCTATTTTTCCGGTCAGGTGCTCTCCATTTCGGTGAATACCAACAATGGCAGCATCGTAGCGGCCCCTGAAATCGGTATCGCGCACCTTGCGCCCCGCCAACTGCGAGTTGTATGATACCACCGCCTCAACCAACTCAATGAGTTCCTGTTTTGGAATATCGCGCAATTTGGGCAACTCCAAACCCAAGTTGGTATTGAGCAATTCGGGCAAACTTTGCGTATCGCCGGCAAAAATGAGGTGGTCGCCTTCTCTGATGTTTTGCGTAGGTTTTACCGGACCAATTTTTCGGTTTCCACGGATAATTTCCACCAAAAACAAACCTTTTAAACTCCGCAAATCCGCATCGGCCACCGTTTTGTCAATTAGCACGGAATTCGGTTTCACCTGTGTTTCTACCAAATATTCCTTGGTATTTCTGTTTACCGAATCAATGGCATCGCCGTAGGCCGGCAGCAATTTGTTTGAAAACACCACCATATATAAGGTACCGAGCAGCACAATGGGCAAACCCACCCAGGTAAACTCAAATATATTGAAGCCTTCGTATCCGTATTCCTGCGCCAAACCATTGACTATAAGGTTGGTAGAAGTACCAATAAGGGTTAACGTGCCGCCAATGATAGCAGCATAAGAAAGTGGAATGAGCACTTTGGAAGGCGGCACACCGTTTTTCTTACCCCATGAAAAAACATAAGGAATAAAAGCCGCTACAATGGGCGTATTGTTTAAAAAACCGGAAATGAAGGCGGCAAATGGCACCAGCCGTCTGATGAATTTTGACTGCGTATTGGCTTTGCTGAAAAGTTGGTTGAGCCAATGCTCCATGAGCCGGGCTTTTTCAATAACGGCGCTCACAATGAGTAGCAGGATAATTACGGCAATTTGCTCATTGGCAAATCCGCTGAGCAGGTCTTTGGCATCAATAACTTCGGTGAGCAACAGGGCCGCACCGGCAATACCAAATAGAATGGCAGGTTTGGTCCACTCGCGAAACAAACCCAGAATAAGCAGCACTAAAACTGCCAGCGTAATCAATTGTGGGGTGCTCATAATACAGCGCGCAATACTAGCAATAAAAAGCCATCTACAGTTTTTTTAACGGTATTTGGTTTTTGACCACCCTATATTTGCCAGCCCAAAATACAGAAGCACATGTTTGATATGTT
>WGNN01000123.1 GCA_016124515.1 bacterium | reverse complement strand
TCTGGTATGGTTACCAATGAATCTATACGTGATACAAGCCTAATTTCATTAGGGCTGTATAGCCTTACATTACGCAAAATCAGGTACCAAACCATAGAAAGCACACATATAATGACGATTGATGCCTTCGCCGACAGTTCATTTTATTCACAACAACCCTATTTGCCGTTGTTTTTCCATAATGGCTATTCCAAACCATATTTCTTTCAGCTATTGGAAATGGACCACCAAACTTTGGAATACGCCATGAAACTGGCAAGTAAAGATGAAAGTGAATCTACATTTGAATCGATATTGAGCATGCTTCCGCCCATACAAATGCCTGATAATGTAGAAAACGGAGAGGGCTTTGTAGCAGGTGCCCGCTCACAACTTATTCCAATCAAATAATAACACGGGCATAACGGCTACTTAATCTTGCGGCCCATCCCCTATTTTTGTCACATGAGTCGATTGGTAGCCTTATTATCCGCCACAGCTTTGCTGGCCCTGCTTGCATCATGTCACAAGCATGTAAAAAACCCTTGCCCCAATGGAAAACTGCCTTTGGCTGATACGGTTTTCAGATACGATTCGGCGTATTACAAAAGCCCGAGCCGTTTTTTCATCTACACCAAAGCCAAGGTAAACATTGTAAACGGCGACTTTAGCTCCTACCGGGTAAATGGTCCGCATAACCTGCTGTCGCGGCTCAAAACCCACCAAACAGGCGATTCGCTCAACCTTGACTACAGCGATTGCATTTTTCACTACAGCTATTTTAGCGTGACGGTGTTGGCTCCGCAAATTGATTACTTATCGCTGCACGACTCAAGCCAATTGGCTTTTGATGCCAACTACGCACAAAACAAATTGGAACTGGAACTAAACGACAGGGTTTCGGGCAAGATTGACGGCACCTTTGAATCGCTGAGTATAAACAACAACAGCACTGAAGCTTTTTCTATAGCAGGCGCTCCTAAAAATCTGTTAATCAACCACTACGGCACAAAAGATGTGGACGCACGTGATGCCAAAATAACTATTGCAGATGTAAAAAATTATGCCAAGAGTGACTTGTACATTCCGCCCGTAGAGACCTTGTATGTGACCATAAACGATTCAGGAAATGTATATTACCAAGGCGACCCTGTTATTATTAAAAAAGGCGGTGGCGTGGGTAGCGTTATTAAGTTGTAGGGGGTTAGCCAAGCTACTCTCTCTTTCGCGAATCAATTATAATAGTCACCGGGCCGTCATTTACAAGGCTCACTTTCATCAAGGCTCCAAACTCCCCAGTTTCTACCAATTTCTTTTGCGCTTTGGCAAGTTCTATTACAAAACGATGGTACTTTGATGCGGCACTTTCAGGTCGGTCGGCTTTGATGTATGAAGGTCGGTGGCCTTTTTTGGTACTTGCGTGCAGTGTAAACTGACTCACCACCAAAAACTCGCCCTCCACCTCTTGAATCGATTTATTCATTACCCCTTCTTCATCAGCAAAAATCCGCATGTTGAGCAGTTTGTTAATCATCCATTGCTCATCAGCTTCTTCGTCTTCGGATTCAAAACCCACCAATACAAGCAGCCCATGCCCTATGGCACCTGTGGTTCGTGGCCCCACCTCTACTTTGGCTTCAGATACTCTTTGTATTACACAACGCATTACAAATTATAATTTTATTTTGATTTCATAATAATTTAAAGCGTTTTGCGCCACAGGTAATCGGGGTTATTCACTTCCTCGTCGCCACTAATTATGTTCAAATAGTTGTGGTAGCGATTGCCATCAATTTCGCCTTGCTCTACAGCGGCTCGTATGGCGCAACCCGGCTCGTTTTCGTGCAGGCAATTGCTGAATTTGCAATCCTGCAGCAGTGGTGCCATTTCTCTGAAATAGTGGCTCACTTCGTGTTTGTCCATGTTTACCAAGCCAAAATCTTTAATGCCCGGCGTATCAATAATGAAGCTTTCGCTGTTGAGTCTAAACATTTCGGCAAAGGTGGTGGTGTGTTTCCCTTTGTAGTTCACTTCCGATATATCGCCGGTTTTAAGCTCAAGTCCGGGAATCAATTTATTGATAATGGTGCTTTTGCCTACACCTGAGTGGCCACTTAGCAGCGTGGTTTTGCCTTGCAAGAGTTGGAGCAACTCGGGCCAATGGTTTTGCTCCAGCGCCGAAATCATAAGTGATTGATAGCCAATTTCATCATAAATAGCCAACATTTGTGCCGCCACATCCAGCTCTTCGTCAGTAAGTTGGTCGCATTTGTTCATTACCAGCAGCACATCAACCCCATAGGCTTCGCAGGTGAGCAAAAACCTATCGATAAAGCCAAGCGAAGTGCGCGGGTTTTTAAACGAAACTATGAGCATGGCCACATCAATATTGGCGGCTATGATGTGCGAATATTTTGACAAGTTGTTTGACCGGCGGATCAGGTAGTTTTTGCGGTCTTTTATTCTTATGATGCTGTGGTTGGTATCTTCATAGTACACCACATCGCCCACGGCCACCGGGTTGGTTGACTTAATACCTTTCAACCTTATTTTGCCTTTTAAGCGGCAATCAACAAAATCGCCCTGCTCGTTGAGTACCGTGTACCAACTGCCGGTTGATTTAAAAACAAGTCCTTCTTTCTCAATCACCTGACAAAAATAGCCTGCCAAGTTGTTATTTTGCAGGTCAATTGTAACCAATAAAGCGAAACAAGACCCTGGAAAAAGCCATACTAGTAGGAATAATTACTCCTGAACAAACTGAATACCTTGCCAAAGAATACCTTGATGAACTCGAATTTTTGGCACAAACAGCGGGCGCTGAAACACTTAAAAGATTTACCCAAAAGCTACAAGTACCGCATCCAAAAACATTTGTGGGCAAAGGCAAGCTCGATGAAATACTTACTTATGTAATAGAATACGAGGTGGACATCATCATTTTTGACGAAGAACTGAGTCCATCGCAGGTAAAAAACCTGGAGCGTTTCTTTGAAGAGAAGGTGAAAATTCTGGATCGCAGCAACCTGATACTCGACATTTTTGCGGCGCGTGCACAAACCTCGCAAGCCAAAGCGCAGGTAGAATTGGCACAACTGGAATACACCCTGCCCCGCCTGACGCGTATGTGGACCCACCTTTCGCGACAAAAGGGAGGAATTGGTATGCGTGGACCGGGTGAGCGCGAAATTGAAACCGACCGGCGGATAGTGCGCGACAACATTGCCCTGCTAAAGAAAAAGCTGGCCAAAATTGACCAACAAAATGAAACGCGACGCAAAGCACGCGGCGAAAAGATAAGAGTAGCTCTTGTGGGCTATACCAATGTGGGAAAATCAACCTTGATGAACCTGCTGAGCGACTCTGAAATACTGGCTGAAAACAAGCTTTTTGCTACACTTGATACCACCGTGCGCAAAGTGGTAATAGACACAGTGCCTTTCTTGTTGTCTGACACAGTGGGGTTTATAAGAAAACTACCGCACCACTTGGTTGAGTCATTCAAATCTACGCTTGACGAGGTGCGTGAGGCGGATATTCTATTGCATGTAGTTGATATTTCGCACGAGTTGTTTGAGCAACAAATTGAGGTGGTAAACAAGACCTTGAAGGAACTGCAAGCCACTGATAAAACCACCATTTTGGTGTTCAACAAAATTGATTTGCTAAAGGATAAGCTGGATGAATTTTCGGAAAAGAGCTTTGAAGAAACCCTGAGCGATTTGAAGAAAAGCTATGTAAAAGGCTTTGCCAAACAAGTGCTTTTTATATCGGCGCAAAACAAGATAAACATAGCCGAACTGCGCAAAACCCTATTAATAGAAGTCAAAAAGGCTTATAAGGAAATGTATCCTCACAAGCCTAATCCATTTTCTTATTTCTGAAGCAGGCCCGCTTAAACGGCCACTTCAGAGTCAACGTAGTTAAAAAGTTGGTGTTCTTTAATAACGGCGGCCACAGAGTCGGGCACCATTTTTTCCCAGCCTTTTTTGCCGGTTTTTATCATGTGCAGCACATCGTCGGAAAAGATGTACATAATTTCTTTATTGGCGTTGCGAATGTCCACCAGTTTTTGGTTGTCAATAAGGTATTGAAACAATCCGCGCAGGTTGTGCGATACATTGAGTTCGGTGCCAAAACGCAGTTCCTGGGTAGCGGGATCCAATTCAGGATACACCATCATTTTCACCTTGTTGCCAAATCCCAGACCGAAGGCTTCTAAAATACCGCCAGTCAGGTTGTTGTAAAATGATTCATCGAAAACGGTCTCAATGTTTTTGTGGCCAAGCACCACCCCTACTTTTTTGCCTTTGGTAATGCCCGACAGGTATTGCACCAATTTGTAGTATTTCACGTAGTTTGAAATAAGCACCCTGTGGCCGAGTGTACGCAGCGTATCAATCCTGTCCAGGAAGTCTTTCGGATCTATATTTCCACCGGCTTTCAAGTCCTTCAAAGTGAGTTCAAAAAGGCAAACCACATTTTCCGGATCCACATCTTCGTCGGCTTTAAACATATCGAGCCCTTTGTGGAACATATCCAAATTGACCCATGTAACCGGTCTGAATCGACCGCGCAACACGAGTACGTTCTTTTTGTAGAGCACATCGGCGGGTTGGTGCACATTGCCATCGGGTTCAAAAATGGTGGCTTCGGTAAAGCCCATTTTCACCAATTGCAAGGCCATCAGGCGGTTGTCAATATATTCAAAATCAGAACCTTCAAAGCGGAGCATGTCTATTTCAAGGCGGCCACCGTCAATACCATCCACCAGCGAAAGCAAGAATTTTTCGGGGTTTTGGTAGTAATGGAAAGCGGCGTAAATAAGGTTTACACCCAGGCGGCCCAAGGCTTTTTGCTGCAACAGCGCCACATTGTCGTGCATTTTTACGTGCAACACCACATCATTTACAGGGCCGTGCGGCCTTAGTTGGAAACGGATTCCCATCCAACCGTGGCCTTGATTTGATTTGTGGTAGTTTATGGTTTCTACGGTGTCGGCAAACGAAAAGAATTTGGAGTCGTCGGCACGGTGCGGCAGTTTTTCATTGAGCTGTTTAAACTCCGTATGCAGCATGGTTACCAAGCGGTCTTCGCACACATAGCGGCGTGCTTCGCCGTAGAGCGAGTCACTGATTTTCATATCGTAAGCCGAAGTACTGTGGGCAATAGTGCCTGATGCACCGCCGGCTTGAAAAAAGTTGGCTGCCACTTCCTGACCTGCGCCAATTTCGCTGAATGAACCGTAAATTTTACTGTCGAGATTTATGGAAAGGGCTTTTTCCTTGAGGGTGAGAGTTCTGTACTTATCCATTTTGTTACTCAGTGCGAGTATTTTTTAAGATGTTTCAAAATTAACTAAGATATACGGGCCGAAAAACGAAATAGTTGACATTAAGATGAGTTAATCCATGTATTAACATATTTTTCACAGAAGCTTTCAATTGGCTAGTATATTCAGCATTTATCAATGGACCTATCGAAATCAAAAGGGCGCTTAGTACCCGTAGAGTGTTAATGCAATGTAAAGATGTGTTCAATTATTAAGGGGTCATCCTTTAAACCTTAAACTTCCCTTCTTTAAACTCATTATCCCATGCCGCCCCATCCCCCGCCCCTTACAGGTTCGGGCAGGCAGCCTTCCTCAAGGGGAAGGAGCTAAATTGCGGGTAAAATGGCCTTGGACATTGGACATTGGACATTGGACTTTGGACATTAGACATTGGACATCCACAACCTTTGAACACCCTTGCACTGAATTTTCAATTTGCAGTTTTCAATGTTTAATGCCCCTCCTTTAAACTTTAAACCTGTCCCTTTAAACTCATTTTCCCATGTCGCCCCATCCCGGCCTTCCCCAAGGGGAAGGAGCTAAATCTCTTCTAAAACAATGCAATGCTCTCTGAAGAAGAATCTTGGCTCCTAATTTTCAATTTGCAGTTTTCAATTTTCCATTAATCAGTAATCTTTAGACCATGTACGAAGCAACGACGATTAGTGGCAAACACTCCGCACAGAGTGCTCTGAAATTTATCCGGAACGCCACGGAGTGACGTCCGAGCTTCCATACTGCTTTTGTAGAGAAACATTAGGGTAAGTAGGGGTTAAATATTGTCAAACAATACTTTAAACCCGCCCCTTATTGGGTTCGGGCAGGCCTTAAACTTCCCCTCTTTAAACTCCCTTCCTCCCAATTTTTAATTGACCAATTATATAGAAGGTGGACTTCAGACATTGGACTTTGGACATCTTTTAAACACCCTTGCCCTGAATTTTCAATTTGCAGTTTTCAATGTTTAATAGACCCCCTTTAAACCTTAAACTTCGCCTCCTTTAAACTACATCTCATACTTCGTATCCGCAGCGTGGTCTTCAAGTGAGTTCATTTCCACAAAAACCACATCGCTTACCGCCTCCAGTTTATGGAATATTCCCGCGGCTATTTCAACAGATATGGGGGCGCGAAGCAAGAAGGTTTCCTTCTCCCCGCTCTTTATATTTTCGGCCCACATTCTCATAATGCCATATACCAAGGTAAGTTTCTCAGGGTTTTTACTGGATGATTTGCCCTCGTGGTAGTGTCCGCCAAAAAGGGTTCCGGCTTTTCTATAGCCCAAAATTCCTTGTGTTTGTTGGTTCAAATCAATTCGGTGCGTGGCCGCTGTAGCGTTTGCCGAAATAAGTTCAGGACTGTAGAATAGGATGCCTTCCATGCTGCAAATTTTCATTTCTCAGGTTAACACACGGTAAAGCTACTGTCTAATTGTCCTATTCTTTCAATGCATGGCCACATTGGTTTATTTTCGCAAATCTTTAATAGCACGCTTTATGACCAAATACTTGTTAACAACTTCAATTTTTGCCATCATGCTCTTGGGTGCCTGCTCCAAAGACGACCCCGGCACAACAGGCAAAAACAACAATAGCAACAACAGCACGGCAACCGCCACCTTGCGGCTTTCGGTAATACATGTTGATGGCTCGCAAGTAATGGGAGCGCAGGTTGACTTATACACCTCGCTCAGCGATTTTCAAAACCAAACCAACTCAGTAAAAAGTGCCACCACCGACCAAAGTGGTGACGTGTATTTTGACAAACTGGAGTTGAAGCAATATTGGTTTTTCGTTTCGTTTGACGGCTATACCAATGCCCAATCGGTAACCACCACCGGGCACAAACTGGCCAAAGACGAACACCTGGAAAAGATTACCCAACTAAGAAAATAACATGAAAAAAATCAATTACCTGATGCTATTTGTGCTTTTACTCAACAGCGCATTTGCACAAAAAAGATTAACCCCCGAACTGCTGTGGGAGCTTGACCGAATAGGCGCTCCGGTGGCGAGTCCCGATGGTAAATACATTGCCTTTACCATTTCTGACTACAAATGGCAGGAAAATACCGGCCGCACCGATATTTATCTCATGTCAACCAAAGGTGGCGATGTGACCAAGCTAACCGCCGAAATGCAATCGAGCTCGTGGCACCCCGAGTGGCGGCCCGATGGCAAATACCTGGCATGCATTAGCGTAAATGCCGGCGAACCACAAATGATGGAAATAGACCCCACCAACCCAAGCAACTACCGACAAGTAACCAATCAGGAAGGTGGAATCAGTGGTTTTCACTACGCCAAGGAAATGAACCGCATTGTTTTCTCGGCAAGCGTGAAGCTGGGAACCACTACTGCCGAAAACTACCCCGACCTGCCTTTGGCCACCGGAAAAGTGATAGACGACCTGATGTACCGCCACTGGGACGAGTGGGACGACTACCGCTACAACCACATTTTTTACCAGGAATACAACGACCTGAACCCACAAGGCCCAAGCTTTGACCTGATGATGGGCGAGAAATACGATTCGCCTATGATGCCATTTGGGGGCAGCGAAGAGTTTGCCATTAGCCCCGATGGTAATATGATTGCTTACACCTGTAAAAAACTCAGCGGCAAGGCTTATTCAAAAAGCACGAATTCCGACATTTATTTGGTTGATTTGGCACGCGGCATGCGCGAAGCCCGAAACATTAGTGCCGAAAATCCCGGTTATGACAAAGCTCCTGTTTTCTCGCACGATGGAACCAAAATTGCCTGGAGCCGCATGGCAACACCGGGTTATGAGTCGGACAAAAACACCATTGTGGTGCACGAAATAATTCCGATGATAACGCAAGATGTGCTGAAAGACTACGACATGAGCGCCGACCATGTGACTTGGAGCGAAAAAGACGATGAATTGTATTTTATAAGCGGTATCAATGCCACTTTTCACTTGTTTAGCCTGGAGCTAAAAAAGAACAAACTGCGACAAATAACCAAAGGCCGATGCAATTTTGGCGGCTATACCCTTGCGAGCGGCGATGCATTTGCCCAGCGCTCTACCATGCAAGAGCCCAATACCATTTTCAAAATCAATTTGAAAAAAGGCAATTACGAACGTTTTCTTAATTGGAACCGCGAAATATTGGACAAGCTCGACAAATCATCCGTTCGCAAACACTGGATTAAAACATCAACCGGTGAGCAAATGCTTACCTGGATCATACTTCCACCCAACTTTGATTCTACCAAACAATATCCAACCCTGCTATATTGCCAAGGCGGACCGCAATCGGCTATCAGTCAGTTTTATAGCTTCCGATGGAATTTTGAATTGATGGCGGCCAATGACTACATTATAGTGGCGCCCAACCGACATGGCGTACCTACTTTTGGACAAGATTACAACCACGAAATAAGTGGCGACTGGGGCGGACAAGCCATGAAAGACTACGTAATGGCCATCACCTACGCATCAAAACTTAAGTATGTTGACAGCAAACGCATGGGATGTGTGGGAGCAAGCTACGGCGGTTACTCAGTGTATTGGCTGGCCGGACACAATGCAGGCCGTTTCAAATGTTTTATTGCCCACTGCGGTTTGTACAACCTCAACAGCTGGTATGCTACTACCGACGAAATGTTTTTTGCCGATTATGACCTGAAAGGAGCGCCTTGGGATGGAAAAGTTCGCGGAGCTTACGATGCATTCAACCCAGCCAATTTCATTCAAAACTGGGATGCCCCCATATTGGTTATTCACGGACAAAAAGACTTTAGAGTGCCTGTAACAGAAGGCATGCAAGCTTTCAACAGCGCCATTTTGCGAGGTTTGGAAGCGCGTTTCCTTTATTTTCCTGACGAAGGCCACTGGGTGCTAAGTCCGCAAAACGGTATTTTGTGGCACCGCGAGTATTTCAGATGGCTCGATGCGCATTTGAAAGATTAATATTATTGTTTTCACCCATATAAAACGCCCCTGAATTATGGAATTCAGGGGCGTTTTTTATTTATTCGGGTTAATTGATTTGCTTCATTCAGCAGAATGATTGTATAACTACCTGTCTGGGTCAATGCGCATAAATAGCTTGCGTTTAACCCCCACAAAACCAAAAGACAGTGCTTCAAATTGATTCCAAAGCGGCAAAAATTGAACACTCAAAGTCCAACGTTTGGTCACATACCAATTTACATCCGCACCAAAGCCAAAATAGGTTAGCGGTTCATCATTATTTGATGGAATAACGGATGTTTTGCAAATGCCCGAATTGAATCGAAATTCAAACTTATCCAAGCCCGGTATTTTAAAGCGGTAATGTAGCGTATAAAGGTTAAAAGCGTCATTTCGTTTTGGTAACCACTGCCATTTTAGCTTCATAAAGTAGCGGTCAAAACCAAAAGTCAGGTGTTTTCCCAATTCAAGTTCCAAGCCAATGCGGTTGTGCATTTCTCCAAACCAATCCATCAAATACTTGTCGTATTCATAATAAGTAAAAAAATAGTAATGTGCGTTTACGCTTACTTGGTAGGGATTTTTTTCTTTGCCAAATACACCTGACGCATTAATCAAAGTGAACAATCCAAGCAAGCAGTAACATTTGAACATTTTACAGCTCATAGCCTTCGGGAGTATTTTGCATTCAGATGGAACCATTCAACCAAAAATACAGTAAAACCTTGGCTTATTATACTGTCTAAATAACCCGTTCCTTCTGCCTTACCTGAGCACTTCCACATTCCCCGATAGCTTGAAGTTTTCGCCTTGCCGTGATAATTCAGAAGATTTCCAATGGGCATACGGTATAAGTTGCCAACATTTCCAGCGGTTTATTGATGCATATTCAGGCGCAAGATCAGGCATGAAATGCGCGCCTTCCCACTATCTTCGCTCCACCAAAATTTCGCATCATTGGCTTATCCTACCGCACAAGTTGAGCAACAAGTAAAAAGCATTCCTGAAAACCCGGGAGTTTACCGCTACTACAATGGCGAGGGTGAACTGCTGTATATTGGCAAGGCAAAAAACCTGAAAAAAAGGGTCTCCTCTTACTTTACCAAAAACCAAACCGACTCCGCACGAATCAGGCTCATGGTTGCCAAAATCCGCAACATAGAGTTTTCGGTGGTCAATACT
>WGNN01000151.1 GCA_016124515.1 bacterium | reverse complement strand
GTGTTTTTTGTTAATTCATCACAGTTTTGATCAAGTGTATCAAGTTTGGCCAATATATCGGTTGGCAATTGTTGCTTGTGCTGCAACTCAAGGTTTTCAATATAATTGTAATAATAAGTGCTGGCGTCGCATATTCGGTTTACCGTCATAAATTCTTCGGCGGCAAGCAGCGAATATTTTATTACCGAATCCGTGTTGTCGTCTTGGCTGTAATAGGAGCACAAGCTTTTGTAGTGGGTGGGTTCTATAAAGGCTAAATGGTGGGTTTTTATCAATTTCTGCGCTTTTTTCAGGTACTCCCAACTAGAAGGCAGGTTGTGCATCGACAAATAAGTGGCGGCTATGTTTTCGTAGTTGTTGGCCAGGTTTTCATAATCGTTGGTTGATTCAAACAAGGCGGTAGCCACCTGAAATTCTTCAATAGCGTTGGTTAGACTATTGCGTTCCTGATAAAAAGTACCCAAGTTGAGGTGGGTTTGTGCGGATATGTATTTGTCTTCTATTCTATCGGCCACAGCTACTGCTTTTTCATAATAAAACAGGGCACTGTCAGAGGCTCCGTTTACATCGTGTATTACCCCCATATTCATCAACTGCTGACTTAGGTACATGGAGTCGTTGAGCTTGTAGGCCAATACAAGCGCTTTTTGAAAATAGATTTTGGCGCTGTCTATATTTCCATCATAATAAAAAGCCCTGCTCACAATATTGCAGGTTTTCAAGAGCATTTTCGCACTTCTTTTTTTGAAATAATTGGCCGCTTCCAAGCCATATTTTCGGGCTTTTTTAAACTCAAATCCACGTGACTTGAGCCGGCACATCAGGTAGTACAATTCGCCCACCTTGAGTGGTTTGTTTTGTATGTCGGCTTCTTTTATGGCCGCCTTCAGCAACATTTCTGCACTGTCGGTTTTGTTGTCCCAAAGTATAATGGCACGCTTACGCCACACATCGTACAGGCGGTAGTTATTATTATCTTTTGTGAGTGCCTTTGCCTTGCCCAAAAGCTTCAAAATGCTGTCGTTGCCACCAATTTCGGTTTTATATGATACAATCAAACCAATTTTTGCCGTATCAGAAGTGGTGGTGGCAAGTGTTGATTTGAGGTCATCAATATTTGATGCCGAGGCATAGAAGGGTAAGGTAAGCAATAAGCAGAGTAGGTTCAGGCGCACTACAATTCTGTGTATGTTCGGTTCAAAAATAGGTCTATATTAAGACTGTTTGCTACTGTGGTATTTATTTTTGTAAGATGACAAACGATACACTAGCCCGCATTTTAGACAAAGCAGCTCTTGATGCACAACCTGTTGCACAGCTGAGCCTGACCCATACATTTGACGAAAACACCGCTTACGCCATACAGGAAGAGCTTTTGGCTTGTCGCTATGAGCGTGGCGAACAGTTTGTAGGCATAAAACTGGGTTTTACCAGCGAAGCCAAAATGAAGCAAATGGGGGTAAATGACTTGATTTGGGGGCGGCTTACCAACCGCATGCTTATTGAAAACGGCGGAACACTTTCGCTATCAGACTTTTGTCATCCAAGAGTGGAGCCCGAACTGTGTTTTTTAACCAAAAAAGACATTGACAGAGAGCTGAGCCTTGACGAAGCGCATGAGTATATTGAAGCGGTGGCTCCGGCACTTGAAATAATCGATTCGCGCTACAAGGATTTTAAGTTTTCGCTTGAAGATGTAATTGCCGATAATTGCTCAAGCGCGGCTTTTGTGGTGGGCGAGTGGCACGATGCTGTACCCGATTTGTCGCACTTGACCATAGAGTTGATTGTGAACCACAAGGTGGTAGAGAGCGATACTTCTGCTGCCATACTCGGCAATCCTTGGCTTTCGGTTTGTCATGCCTCGCGTCTTGCTGCCAAGTATGGTCAGGAGTTTCCTGCGGGTTCGTACCTGATGGCAGGTGCCGCTACCGGCGCGGTATATCTGCAAGCCGGCGATTTGGTAAAAGCACGCGTGAGATTGCTTGGCGAGGCAGGTTTTAGCGTGGAGTAGAGGGCGAAAAAGGAGAAGTGTGAAAATAATATTTACGGGGTTATTAGTAGGTGCTCTTTCAGTACTGTCGCAGGCACAGCCCCGAAGTGGTATTTATGCAGGTATGGGCTACAGCCACCGCGACATGACTGCTTTTAATAATGCCATTACGCAAAACAGCCCTTACAAATTTCCGGGTCTGTCAAATGGTTTGCCCTCCTTGTGGCTGCATATTTTTAATTACCCAAATAATGGAGGAATGGGCCTTGCGTTGGGTTTGGGGTCTGCCAATGTCAGGTTTCAAAACTATGAAACCAAATTGCGGAACGTAATTATAGGTGGTGAATTGGCGAGGTATTTGTCCATAAAATCGATGGTAAGTGTCGGTTTGGTAGGCAGTGCAGCATTGAATGTGGGTAATTTATCACTCAACATTTACAAATTCGATTTGGGAGGAGCCAAAAGTGCGGATAACTATAAAACTACAGAAGTGTCATCACGTTATACATCATTATTTTCTGGTTTGGGTTTGCGTGCTGCCGTATCGCCCACTCAGGACTATAGTATTACCCTTGAAGTGGGTATGCGCTTACATAGCTACATAAACAAACCTTTTTCAAAAAGTCAAAATTATTTTTTCAATTTTAGTGAGTTGGGAGATTATTATTTAAATAGCTATACCAAAATTCTTATTACCATTTATCAGTGGTAATTGTATTGTCAATTGTTTTTAACGGGCTAATTAATAACTAAAGTTTCGGGGTGAACTATAATATTCATTTTTAAATTCTGATAAGCAAAATAGCCAAATTTGATAGCTTGCGTATTCATACATGCTCAAAATACGCTGATTTCGTCAATATGGGGACTTGTTTTAAATACAATTAGGACGGCTCTTTTTCTTTTTAGTGGAGAAATAATTGAAATTCCGCCCGGAACAAAAAGCTGTATGATCTCGTCTTGACGAGAGAGTTTTTTTTGTTCAGTCTCGCCTTGGCGAGATTGACTTTTGGTACTTTTTGGTCAAGCAAAAAGTACAAGAAAGGAGCATGAAGCACAACTTTCAGACGTTAAGCTCAAAATTTGACTTTGGAAAATAATAATTCAAGTCAAAATCCTATCCAGTCCGTATATCTTGTTGTAATTGACGCTGATAGGTGATGTTTTAAATGTAGGTGAATTGTGTAAAAACCTGAATATCAGGGGTGTTTAGAACCCCGAAACTTCAGTTAATAATTAAAAATGTAATACCGAAGATGCAGAAGGGGCTGGGCCGCTGATATAAATACGAAAAAAATCCACCTATCACTTCTGAAAGGTGGATTGAATTGTAATTATCTAAAAGGCTTGATTCGCTAATCAGCGGGTAATATTTTGCAGCTTACTTCGCCAAAACCAACGCGCTTGCCGTCTTTTTCAGCAAAACCACGCATTATTACGGTGTCGTTGTCGTCAATAAATTTGCGTTGTTCGCCATTGGCCAGTGTCAGGGGTTCTTTGCCGCCCCATGTGAGTTCAAGCATTGAGCCAAATTGATGTTTCTGCGGGCCGCTTATGGTTCCTGAAGCCATCATATCGCCCACGCGCAGGTTGCAACCATTCACCGTGTGGTGCGCCACCATTTGGTTGGCACTCCAGTACATATACTTGAAATTGGATTCACTTACCAGGTTTTCTTCGCCATTTTCAGGTTTTATATACACATTCAGGTTTACATCAAAGTTTTGGTCTCCTTCTATTTGCAGGTAAGGCAATACGGCAGGTTCTTGCTTTGGCCCGGCCACTCTAAAAGGCGCAAGCGCTTCGGTGGTTACTATCCACGGCGAAATGTTGGAGCCAAAGTTTTTTGCCAAAAATGGTCCGAGTGGCACGTATTCCCAGGCTTGAATGTCGCGGGCGCTCCAGTCGTTGAACATCACAAAACCAAAAATATATTCATTGGCTTCTTCGGTTGAAACCGAATTGCCCAGGCCGTTTTCCTTGCCAATTACAAAGGCCATTTCCAATTCAAAGTCAACCCTTGCGGAGGCTTGGAATACTGGAGCGGTGGCGTCGGCGGGTTTTACCTGACCTTTGGGCCTTTTGAGGTTGGTGCCGCTGAGCACTATTGATGAAGCCCTGCCGTGGTAGCCAACAGGCAAGTGTTTCCAGTTGGGCATCAGCGCGTTTTCGGGGCCTCTAAACATTTTGCCTACGTTGGTGGCGTGGTCTATACTGGCATAAAAATCGGTATAATCGCCTACGGCTACGGGCATGTGCATGGTAGCATCGGCCTGCGCTACAAATACTTGCTTGTTTTTTTGCAGTACAGAACCTTCGGTGCACAGCCACTCTTGCAGCAAACAACGGATGGTAATGGTGGTGGCTTTGCCAAGGGCAATATAGCGGTTGAGGGTATCGTCGCTAAATACGCTGTTGTCGATGGCAAGCGAGTGGAAGGCACCTGCTTGCGCCACTGCTTCCAAATCAATAATATGGTCGCCTATGGCCACACCGGCGCGCCTGTGGTGGCCGGCGGTTGAAAAAATACCAAACGGCAAGTTGTATATACTAAAATCTGAATTCTCGGGTACGTTAAACCAGGTTTTCATAAGGTATATTTAAATTGAGGGCAAAGGTGTTAAAAAATGCGCTAATTGACAGATTTGCCTTCGGGCAATTGCTTTTCTTAGTGCGGCAGCTTGTCTCTGAAATAGCCATAGACAAAGGTTCCGGTCATGGCAGCGAGCAAAAAAACCACCAAAACGGTGTAGCCGCTTCCCAGCAAAATAAACATAGGACCGGGGCAAATGCCTGCAAGGGCCCAGCCCAAGCCAAATATGGTACCGCCAATAATGTAGCGTGGCCAATGGCTGTCTTTGGGATTGAATTTTATCTCAACCCCTTCAACCGACTTCATGTGGAAGCGCTTGATGAGTTGCACCATAACTACGCCCACTGCTATTGCCGAGCATATAATGCCATACATGTGAAAGCTTTGGAAGTGGAACATTTCATAAATTCTAAACCAGCTTACGGCTTCAGATTTATATAGGGTTATTCCTAATAAAATACCTATAATGATAAAACGAGACATTTTCATGGTTGCAGCATTTTTAGAATATGAGAGGGATAATAAAATAGGTCATGATAAGACCGCCTGTAAAAAAACCGATGAGCGCATACAGCGAGCCGAGTTGCAAGGCCGACATGCCGCTGATGGCGTGGCCTGAGGTGCAGCCGCCGGCATAGCGGGCGCCAAAGCCCACCAAAAAACCGCCCACTACTATCACCAAAAGTCCTTTTAGGGTAAACAGCGCTTCCCAACTGTAGAAGTCGGGCACCAGCGGCACTTGCCCCGTATCAAAATTCATATTCAGGTTTTTGAGGCTCTCTACCGTGGCTTCTGATACGTGCGCCACCTGATTGGGTGTAAAGTAAGTAGCCGCCAGATATCCGCCAAAAACGGAACCGAGCGCCACCAGCAAATTCCAACCTTGCGATGACCAATCAAATTTGAAGAAATCGGCAAGATTGTCGGCGCCATCTGCGGCGCACATTACCCTGAAGTTGGCCGATATGCCAAATTCACGGCCCATCCACAGCAAAAGAAACATGATAAAGGCTATCATAGGACCTGCAACATACCAGAGCCATGGCTGACTGATAAAGTCTTTGAGTTGAAGCAAAAATTCGGGCATTGTTTTGGTTTTAGACAATCAAATTTCTATTGATTGCCGCAACTGAATGATGACCTCAGTCAGAATTGAATGTGACTTTTGTTACCGAGCGCCACAACCCAAGCCTACCAAGGCAGTTCTCTTGTTTACAATGACTTGCCAAGCTGCTCATTGTGGGTATTTGGTGAGCGCATGTTTTGATGAAACGAAGTACAGCCAATGGGATGGGGTTGGAAAATTTCCAAAAATGCTCATCTTACTTTAGTGGCACTTTTACTTTTTGAAAGTGGCTATTGGGTTGTAAATTGAAAGGTTTGGGTTAAGAATCGAAGTTTTTGAGTATCTTACTTTTGGCGCGTAACTGCACCTAATTTATTAAAAAGGGTCCCTTAGATTTGTCTATCTAAACCACAGCCCCACTATATCTTCGGTCCTGAGAAACTTTGGATACGGGCGGGGCTGCTTAAAACAAATAATTGTGAAGACAAAATTACTTCAAAAACTACGTTTAGCGTCAATGCTAGTAGTGGGCATTCTTTTTGCCAGCAAAATTGCAAATGCTCAATCGTGTGCATCAGGTGCCACTTTTGACATTGGACCGGGAGCCAGTAACCCAACACAATGGATTGGATCACCACCAAGCTATGGTGGTGCCTACGGTATACAAGCCCTTGTTGTTAGGGAAGGATACACATTGGAAATTACCAATGTTACAATTGATTTTGTGAATGATGGGGCTGTAACTGTTGAGTCAGGAGGAAAGTTAATTATTAACAATAGTACTCTTAGAGTTCATAGTACCTGTAATGATTGGGATGGTATTGCAGTTGAAGGATCACCATATCCATACATTACACTTCCAGACCAGTATTCTACATATAGTTCAACTGGACGAACGCTTAACATTGGTAGTGCAGGAGATCCAGGATATGTTGAAATTACAAACGGATCAGTGATACGAGACGTGAATGGTGCGGCCTTAGCATCAGAACATGGAGGGATAATTAACATTTCTGAAAGTACCGTGTCAAATAGTAAAATTGGCATCTCGATTTCAAATTATGATAAGTACAGTAACGTTGATCCAGGTAATTACGAAAATGCTTGTCGCATTTATAAAACAACAATTGAATTGAATGAAATTTACGGTGTGAATGAATTCGCAAATCACTATGCAATTTATCTAAATAATGTAAGTCACATTATAATTGAAAGTTGTAGTCTTTCATGTAATTATGGAAATGTTGATAATGACCGAGGTGTTGGCATCTACTCAAATAATGCTAGTTTTGGTCTAACCAAAGCACTTGCAAGAAATGGAACTTCATCAAGTGGAAAAGATATACCGCAGACTGTATCAACAGAGTCCAACTGTCCTCTTTTTGAAAGCGGTGCAAGCAATTCTACTATTTCTGATTTTACTTACGGGATTTTGGCTGATAATCTCAGTACCCATAGCTTTAGCCTATCAATAAATCATAGTAACTTAAATGACAATAAGATATCAATGGAAATTAATGAAGGGGTGCTTCATAGTATTGACAAGGTTAATATGTCAGTTACATCTTCGTCTTATAATTGGAACGATAAAACTACAACAAACAAACCGGGATATATTATGAAGATGGTAGATGCATCTAAATTTGTTATATATAGATGTAATTTAAAAACAAATTTCGAAAATGTAATTTATGCTAGTGTTGATGGATGCTATGAACTGCACAGCGAGATTGCAAGGACGGTTTTTCAGAATAATAGCGGGTCTAACTCATCAACTGGTGTTAAGAATTTCAATGATTGCAGTGGGTTCACACTTAGAAGTAATACATTTGAGACAATGGAATACGATTGGATAATAAACAGCGGATCTGAAGTTGAAACAAGTCAAGTATGGGATAATAATTGTGGAAACATACATAGTATTGGAGCCACTTATCACATCAATAATAGCAGTGGGCATATTATTCATTACTTTCATCCGACTGCCACTACTTTAACCACAACAGGACTAATTGTTAAACATGACAATGGGAATACCACAACACCATTGTACAATGAAGATGCGGACTGTACCAATCATCCTATGATTGTTGAAGAATTTATTGATTCTAGAATTAATCTCTATCCAAATCCAACTAGTGGAATTGTTATCTTTGACATTACAAATGTAAATGGGTCAGTAGTATATAATGTTTTTAATATGCAAGGTAAAGTTGTAGAAACTGGAGGATTGAAAGAGGGAGTTACAACAATTAATTTGTCGCATCTCTCCAATGGTCTGTATCATTTGTCATTTTGCATTGGGCAACGCAAGTTTGTTAACAGAAACATCGTCATTAGCCATTAAAATACACCCCCGATGACTGTCCATAACATACATAATAAAAAATCAGTTTCGGGGGTAATTTTACTCTTGGTGATTTTTCAACTTCAATTCGGAGTGGCACAAAGTCGATATGACTTCTGTACCAACGAAGGGATATTGCAATTTAAACCCAATGGCAGTATGACTTTCAATCAGGTCAATTTAAAGCCAAAGGGCTTGATTCCCATTTTTCCTAAGGGGATCTTGTTGCGGTCTGCAAGTGGTAGAGCCCAATTTATTGGACCTTATCTTAACCAAGCAGTTGACTCATGTGTATTTTATAATGTGCCCGGAAATTATTTTTCAACGGTATTGCACAAAAAGGATGCAAATAATTTGGTCATATTTCCGGTTAGCTCAAGCGAGTACGCCATAGTTTTTACAAGAAGGTATAAGTTTTACGCGCCTTTATATCAATCGAATGGTAATGGATTGTACTACGATATTTATAATGAATCAACTGGCAAAATGAAGTTCGGAGGTAACGGAAAAGTCATTGCTACCGGCACCTTTGATATATACAGTTCGGCAAGCCAGGCAGCTGCTACCACTGTAGATATTTTTCAAAAAAGCAGCAAAAACTACGACTATTGGCTGTTGGCACATAATAGAGATTCTATTTGCGTGTTTTCGTTTAGCAAGGATTCCATATACATGAGTGATGTGCATCTCAAAAACTCAACTGAATATTTTATAGACGCAAAACCCCAGGATGGATTGAATAAACTAGGCGTGCTGCACAACAGAAATCTGGTTTTTAGTGCTACAGGTAAATACATTGTTTACCAACAGGTGCATCAGGTGTTGCAACTCACTTCAAAAGACACCGTTTCTGCCGAATTGGAGAATTCTGTTTCGTTGTTGCATTTTGACCTGCAAAGAGGGACAATAGGTGCATCACAAACAATCGATTCGGACCATTTTTTTGATAAGGTTCAATACAATCCAAATCCCGACCGCTTCAGCCCATTTTTGCTTTCTCAATATGAGTTAATTGCTGAAGGGCGTGCTTTATTTTCTGATAATGATAGTTTTTTATTTTATTATAAAGCAAGAATTGAAAAGCATCCGGAAAACACGGCGCCTGACATTGAACGATATAGGGTTATACTGCGATTCAATTTGAAGGATAGTAAGGCGAAACCTGATTCAATAGTGGTTGATAGGTATTTCAGTGATATGTTGTGGGCGCCTGACAGGAATATCTATGCCATCCGCAATTTTAATCCGAAAGCCAAGTTGGTGAGGGTTGATTTGCCAACACGACATGATGGAAACAAGCTGCGAATCGATACCAATGCCTTATTGGAATCTCCCAAGTTTTGGGGCAATAGTTTTTCGTGGTTCTTTCAAGAGAAATATTATCCTGAAATAAAATATTCAAGTGGCTGTAATATGGATACAATAATCGTTGAAAATCAAAGTCACCCATATTTCATACATTTCAAATGGCATTTGAAATACCGTGGTAAAACGATAGTTATAGATACGACAGCAAGTAACTTACGCTTTGTACCAAAAACAGGTGGAAGCTACCACCTAATTTTTACTGCTTGGCGTACCAAAGGACAAGAAAAAACCATTGACACAATAATTGATGTAATAAAACCGCCAAAAGCCGCAATTCGCATTGATTCAATAATTTCTTGTGCCCACAAACAAATTAATTTTTTTGATGCATCTGTATCGGATACAACCAATGCGAAAACGGGGGCAATGTGGAATTGGCGTTTCGTAAAAGACGGCGTGCTTAAGAAAACATCAAAAAATAAAAACCCGCATATTTCCTTTTCCAACGAAGGTAATTACAAAATTAGCCTGGTTTATTCCAATGGTTTTTGCATGGACACTGCGCGTTATATTGATCCTTTATACATACTTAAAGCACCAAAAGCAGGCTTTAATCTATCTGATACTATTGCCTGTGCTACAGCCTATATCAGCGCAACTTCGTTGGATAGCGGCTCAGTGTCGAAGCGATTTTTTCTATTAAATGATAAGGTAAAATCAACGGATTCAGTATGGCAGTTGGTGATCGACTCATCAGGATACTACAAAATAACCCAAATCCTGACCGGACCCACCGGCTGCACCACACGCGATTCGGCTTATGTGCGCATCAGGCCCGGATTTACAAAAAACGATTCTACCGCTTTATTATATGCAACCGTGTTAGACAGCGAGCGTGTGCAGCTCAAAT
>WGNN01000091.1 GCA_016124515.1 bacterium | reverse complement strand
AGAGCTCAATAAGGCAACAGCCCAACTTATTATTAATAAATACGGTACCAACTATCCCATTGTTATATTTTGCCGCTCGGTGAGTTTTGAAAAAGAAGAAGCCGAGCAGATAAAATCATTTTTACCGGAAGAATACCAGGAATTGGTAACCATAGACGAAGTAGCGAAAAACTACATCGAAAAAGACTATTTGCGCAACAAATTGCCCGATAGTTCTGTGGTGGTAATTTGCTCTTCGCGCGAATCTTTTGTTACCTCAATTATTGCCGAATTGCGCCGTTCATTGCATCCACACAAGGTGATTGGCAAAGAGTCGTGGCTCGATTTTCAAAGCATGGATCCGCTCGCATGGGAAAGGTTGTCTATGCATTTCATATCCACGCTATACATCGATTACAGCAACGAACTACTCATAAGTTTCATTACCAAATACCGCCACAAGTACCACACAGAGCCCAGCAAATATGCTATGGCAGGTTATTTTGAAACCATTTATTATGGCATTTATTTAGAACTGTACGGCACCAATTTCCAGCGATTCAACAACGAATTGCAATTGGATTTACCCTGCGCCGATATACATTTAAAGCAAAGTTTCAAGTGCAAAAACTACTTCAACAACAACATAAGAATACTTAGGCTCAAAAAGCAAGAGTTGGTTGAAGCACAATGAGAAACTTAAAACGCAGACTCTATCAGGCAGAGCAGATATTTGATGCTTATGCAAGTGGCGAACCCCTGAATCTTTTCCTCAAAAAGTACTTTAAGCTACACAAAAAGTACGGCAAAAACGACCGCCGAGAAATTGCTGATTTACTATACGCCTATTTCAGAACCGGGACTTTGCCACGACAATTAAACTTTGAGCAAAGTGCCACCACGGGTTATTTGCTCAACTACCCTTGCAGCAAAGAAACCTTGTCGGCAGCACAAGAAATCCTGGGCTTGGTATTACCGACCGATTTTAACGAAATGCTGGTTGAGGAAAAGATAAAACATCTTTCCGGGGCGTTAAGCCAAGATTTGGTGCAGTGTATTTTCCCGTATCAGTTGGCACTTTCTACCCCGCTAAGCAAGCTAGAGTTGGCGGTAAAAATCAATACGGCAACCTCGGTTTTCATTAGGACGCTGGGCGATGAAGAAAAAATAAAACAAGGACTTACAGAAAATAACATAGCCTACAGCGAACCCGCAGCCCAATGTTTAGCGGTTGCCAATGGGGCCAAACTGCACCTACTCCCTTCGCAGCTTCAAGCCAATTTCTATATCCAAGACTTGGCTTCGCAACACACCGCTGCCTATTTTGAAGCAATGGAAGGCGAAATTTGGTGGGATGCCTGCTGCGGTTCCGGCGGAAAAAGCCTGTTGTTTAAACAACAAAACCCACAAGCCCAACTTTTTGCAAGCGACAGCCGAAAGGCCATTATAAAAAACTACGAAGCCCGTTTGCATTCACATGGCTTTACGCCCCAAGTGCGTCCATTTGATTTGCTGAAAAAACACGTGGATGAGGGCATATCGCAACTTTTTGATGGAATCATACTCGATGTACCATGTAGTGGCAGCGGAACCTGGAGCCGAAGCCCCGAAATGATGGCGCATACCAAAAGCGAAACCATTAGCGACTATGCAAAAAAGCAGGAAGAAATAGCATCAAACGCCTTTAGCTACTTAAAACCCGGAGGCAAGCTTGTGTACATCACATGCTCAGTATTTCAGCCGGAGAATGAAGAAGTGGTGGCAAAACTTTGCAAAAAACACCAACTGCAAGTGGAAAAGATGGAGCTCATCCATTATCCTGCCCACAATTCTGATATTTTATTCGCCGCCCGATTAACGAAGGATTCATGATAAGCACCCAAGAAATAACCTTAAACCCTGGCTCGTATTTCAAACTCATAGCCCGCATCAGGTTCAAAACCTCATTTCTAATGTATTTGCTGCCCTTTGCTGCAGCGGTTGTGCTCCATTTTGCTATGAGCGACTCGCAAATGATTGTGAAGTTTCTATTGGTTTATGGGGTTGTGAATCCGCTGTGGATGCTAATTTATCAATACATCTACGCCACCTCCGACAAAGCACGTGCGCTGATGACGAGCCGCCACTATACATTTGACAACCAACAGATTACAGCTATATACCAAGATGGCAACCGCGATGTATTTGAGTGGGAACGCGTGGTAGCTGTGCGCAGGTTTGCCAACGAAATGTTGATTTATTTCTCAAAAAGTGAGTTTATTTACCTCCCGTTTTCGGCACTTGAAACCAACGAGCGCGAACAACTGGAACAACTTTTACAGCAACACGGAAAATAAGCATATTGAGATCTTTTGTTGACAGTTTCAAACACAAAGGGCTGAGAAACAAGCTGGTGGAGACCATCCACAAAAAAGGCATTACCGACAAAGCCGTCTTGCAAGCTATCAACAGCATACCCCGGCATTGGTTTTTAGACTCGGCTATGGCCGACCATGCGTACCAAGACAAGGCCCTTCCCATTGGTGAAGGTCAAACCATTTCGCAACCCTTTACCGTGGCTTACCAAACCCAGTTTCTACAAGTAGCGGCGGGTATGAAAGTGCTTGAAATAGGTACAGGATCGGGCTATCAGGGGGCGGTTATTTGTGCATTGGGCGCCCAACTTTTTTCGGTTGAGCGCATTGCAAGTCTTAGCAAAAGTGCCCAAATCATGTTCAAAAAGCTGGGTTATATGCCCAATTTATTGGTGGGCGATGGCTCCTTGGGCTGGCCCCAAATGGCACCTTTCGATAGAATAATAGTAACCGCTGCGGCACCGGAAATAAGCCACCAACTCTACGCCCAATTAAAGCCCGGTGGCATTATGATTATTCCCGTGGGCGAAAAAGTGCAGGTAATGTACCGTGTGATGAAAACTGCCGACGGCGAACCCAAAACAGAGAAATTGGAGCAATTCAGATTTGTGCCGCTCATTGGCGAAGCCGGTTTTAAGCCGTGACATAATTTTTCTGTGAAAGGTATTTTGCCAGCCGCGTAAAGACAATGATACCCAAAATATTGGCGGCCATATCTACAAAAGAGAAGCCTCTATGCGGTCTGAAGAGCTGCGAACACTCTTCGAGTATGGTGCCGGCAGCAAACAATACCGTGTAAAACGGGAGTTGCAAGCCCCCCAGTTTCAATTGTTTATGGCTTGAAAAATAGATAAACACCGCAAGCACACCCGATCCTACAAAGTGCAACGAGAAATCGCCCATAAACACCTTCTGGTACATCCATTTTGGATACCATTGCAGGTCTTTGGCCAGCGAAATAATTACCGAAGCAACAAATACAAGCGGTAGCCAACGCTTGATGCTTCTTGCGTTTAAAACCATGTCAGACAGCATCAAATATCCGGCTTTTAAGGCGTGAGGCAATAAAATTAAAACTCAAAATACCCAACAAATTGGCTGACATATCGTAGAACGAAAAGCCGCGCATGGGCCGCCACAGTTGCGTAGTTTCTTCAATAGTTACCACCACCATGAGCAATACCACCAGCTTGGGAATGGCAAAACGCCCTATATGAAACTGCGATACGGAAACCATAGAAACAAAAAATCCCAGTAGTCCGATGAGGGTAAAATGCGCCAATTCATCGTGCGTGCTTAGGTAAGAAATCGTTGAACCCAAAGAAGAAATTTTGCCTTGGTCGGCAATAATGTGAATTGAAATCACAACAAGCAGCCACGTACCTAGTAGGGCCGCCATCATCAATTGTCGTCGTTTTAGTGATGTAGTCATAGTGGTTCAAACATAAATCAATAGTAAAAGCGGCTTATTCTTTTTAACATCACCTAGCACTTCTATATTTGTTTTAACTGCATGGCCTTGTTTCAGATTTTTAGCAAAAAGGAACTTACCGACGAGGAGCTCATAGCCCGGTTTAAAGAGACTAAAGACTCTAAATGGGTTGGTATGCTCTACCAACGCTACACCCATATTTGCCTGGCCGTTTGCATCAAATACCTCAAAAACGAAGAAGAAGCCAAAGATGCAGTGATGCAGGTTTTTGAAAAACTGTTAAGTGATTTGCTGAAACATGAGGTGCAATTTTTTCAGGGTTGGCTGCATACATATCTCAAAAACCACTGCCTTATGATGCTGCGCAAGGCAAAACCGGTAAGCTCATACAACGACGAAATAAAACTGAAAGAAACAAACGATGCTTTTGTGGAAAACAGCAATGGCGAACATCTGAGCGACAAGGAAATTTTAGAACTGAATATTGAGCAACTTGAACAAGCCCTGGCACAGCTCAAAAGCGAGCAACGCGAATGCATTAGAATGTTTTATATAGAAGAAAAATCGTATAAGGAAATAGAACAACTCACCGGATTTGATTACAAACAGGTGAAAAGCTACCTGCAAAACGGCAAGCGCAACCTGAAGTTAATAATGAGCAAAAATGCCTGATAACCAAGCACATAAAAACCCTATTTGGATTACACTTGACCAGATGGTAAAGTATGTAAGGGGTAATTTATTGGGCGAAAAAAAGCAGGAAGTAGAAGACCAAATAATGGCTTCTCCGCTCATTGCTGACGCTATTGAAGGTTTGAAGCAAGTTGACAATCCGGAAAAACTGCAAAAAACCGTTGACGCACTCAACCGGCAAATACAGTTAAAATCGGGCGCTTCTGATGTGGTGGCCATACCCGAAACCGCGGGCGCAACTACCTCCAAAGCAAACAACAACAGAATCTGGGCTATAGCAGCATCAGCGGCTCTCATCGCTTGCTCGGCAGTGGCCATTTGGTATTTCATTTTCCGACTGCCCAACGCCCCCGGTCAACCACAGGGAATGGTGATTGCAGAAAAAGAAAAAGTGGTAAAAACGCCTGAAACAGAGCAAAATACAAAAGAAAGCAGCCTTGCTTTTGCCGACTCGGCTGTGGCTGAAAATGACAGCAGCAAAACCACGCCGAATGAATTATTGGCCATGAACGATGCCCTAGCCGATGAAAAACCCGAAGCTGAAGCTGCTGAAACTGTGCAAACCAAGGATGCTTATAAGGCAAATGAAGCCGCGGGCAAAAAGCTCAACTTATCGGGCAATGAAACAAGAACCGCCGAAGCAACCAAAAAACCAACGGTAGAAGAAGCGAAAAAGGGACTAAATAATACCGTAGAGAATACAGGTATTGCCAATAACAGTAAGGAAAGCAACATGGCAATGGCCGATTCTGTATTAACCGAGTCAGATGATGAATTGGACTCCTACAGCTACCGCAGCAAAGCAGCTCCTAGCAGCGATGCGGTGAAGTATCAAAAAGCCGTTAGTTATCTCAAAAACAACGACTTGACCAATGCTGAAAAAACTTTTGAAGAACTGGCCGACGACAAAAACTCCAGTTACCAGGATGATGCAATATGGAACCTGGCGCAGATTTATTTGAAGCAAGGCAACGACCGCGATGCTAAAAAGATGTTTCGCAAAATAAAGGACTCAGCCAAATATGGCACTCAAGCCAAAGAGGCGCTTGACAAACTCTAGCCAAAGTGTATAACATATCTCTCCCACCTTCCTTTTTTAGTGCAAGCACCCCCCGCGCGAACTTATAATGGTATGTGCTTCCCATAGCTCTTCCACCTCATCGGGCAGTAATTCCATGTCATCATAAAACCTATTGCTCGCTTTTAGCACAAAACTGCCCTTGCCAAAGTAGAGGCGACGCAGTACGATTTGATCCGCCGTTACCAAGGCACAAACTTTCCCTTCGGTTAATTCGCTAATTTTTTTAGCATCTTTGTAAATACAAATCAAAATATCACGGGCAAACACGCCTTGGTTTTCGTGCAGCAATTGGTTGCCGTCCACTTCAAAGGCCCTGGCTTTACTATACTCAAAATTCGGTATTTCAAACTTTGGCATGTATTGAAGGTACAATTGCGAGCTTAAATTGTTGAGATAGGTAGTCTGCTGTGCCACCGAAACAAAGGGAATGGAACTCGCCCTGAGGTCAGGATTCAGTTGCGCATCATCGCCTTCAGTGGCAAGCAAATCGCCTTTGAAGCGCGTTATTTCATTCACTCTCAGCTCCTTGTTGAGCAAACTATCCACTTCAAGCCCAAACTTATTAGCAATATCCACTATCACTGCTATTTTAGGCTCGGCCCTCCCCTCTTCATAGCTGCCAATATTGGCTCTTGACAATCCGAATAGCTCGGCAAAGGCCTGTTGGCTAAGTTTTTTAACCGTCCTTATCTTCTTGATATTCTTACCTATATGCGACATGGGCACAAAGAAATAAAATTTATTTTAGCAATTGCTAATTTTTTTAGTACATTTGATTCGTCTTACTAAAAAACACATGCAATGATACAAATAACAAGTCAACCGCCTTAATTGACATTTTCCTATCACCAACTCGCCGGCATCTGTCTATATTTGACACAAGGCACTTAATCAATTTAAAACCAAAAAAATGTCAGACAATCAATTTTTAAAAGTAAAGGATTTTATTCTTGAGTTGGGCTACCACATCACCCGCGAGGATGCAGAAGATGCAGTGTTTGTAATATCAGACGAAGAAAGCGGCATCAACAACCTGGTGATTGGCGTATCAGACCCGCTGGTTATTATCGAACAATATATTTTCACCATCAAGCAAGAGTCGTTCGACTTGTATAAATCGCTCCTCCGCAAAAACAGAGACATCATACACGGGGCATTTGCGCTTGACGACAGCGGCAAAAAAGTACTTTTCAGAGACACTTTACAACTTGAAAACCTTGACTTAAACGAGCTGGAAGGCTCCATCAACTCACTCGCTCTTTTGCTGAGTGAATATTCAGACGAACTACTTTCATTTACACATAACTAACATTTAAAGCACTTAAAATGAGCATTTTCAAAAGATTATTCAGAATAGGTCAGGCCGAAACACATTCGCTGATCGACAAATTGGAAGACCCCATAAAACTAACCGAACAAGGCATCCGCGACATGAAAGTGGAGCTTGACAAAAGCCTGCAAGGACTTGCCGAGTTGAAAGCCCTGTCGATAAGAAGCCGCAACGAAGCGCAGGAAAATCAAGAGCGCGCCGAAGACTACGAACGCAAAGCCATGATGCTGGTGCGTAAATCGGAGTCGGGCGAAATGGACAGCACCGAAGCAGATAGATTGGCTACCGAGGCCCTGCTGCGCAAAACCCAGTGCGACGAACACGTGACAAGAGCCAAAGCCGAAAAAGAAAAATTTGACGAGCAAATTGCCAAAATGGATGTCAATATCAAAACCCTCAGGTCAAACATCACCAAATGGGAAAACGAACTGAAAACACTGAAAGCCAGGGTTAAAGTAGCCAATGCAACTTCAAAACTCAACAAGCAACTGGCGCAGATAGACAGCACCGACACCATAAGCATGTTGGAAAAAATGCGCGACAAAGTATCGCAACAAGAAGCACTCGCCGAGTCGTATGGCGAAATAGCCAACGAAGCGCGTTCGGTTGACGAAGAGATTGACAAAGCCCTGAAAGACACCGACAAAGTACAAGCTTCAGATGCACTTGCCGCGCTAAAGGCAAAAATGAAAAACAGCAGCGCCGATAGTGAATAAACCCAACTATCCCGGCCACTGAAACCGGGATAGTTCATCCACTTTTTCAAAACAACCTTTTCTCAAAATCATCATGAAAGAAATAATAATTGATGCCTTCTCAGCGGTAAATCTAATACCATCTACCCTGCTGTTGTTTGCCGCCGGTTACTGGCTTATTGTGCTCTTTGGATTGATAGACATGGACACAATAGATATTGATGCCGATATTGACGCTGATGTAGATATTGACGTGGATGCGGATGTTGATGCAGATGTAGAAGCAGAGTCGTCAGAATCGTTCAGCGAAAATGTTTCATGGCTCAACAATGTGCTCATTTTCTTCAACTTGCACCACCTGCCTTTCATGATATTTTATTCGGTATTGGCCTTGGTGATGTGGCTGCTCAATATGGCGGTTACACACTACCTGTCCATTACTATTTTCAGCTTTTCTCTCGCTGTACTCGTCCCCGTTTTTGTGGTAAGCCTGTTGGTGGCAAAATTTGTGACCGCACCTATTGCCCGCATTTTTGCCAGTGTTGAAAAAAACCATGAAATAACCAATCCCATAGGCAAAATTTGCGAAGTGCAACTTACCGTACGACCGGGAAAATTAGGGCAGGGAATTGTAACAGACCTCAACGGAAATGTAGTAAGGCTCAACATTGTGGGGCAAAATCAAACCATAGACAAAGGCACACGAACCTTGGTTATAGAGTACCAACCACAAGCCAAAGCCTACTTAGTAGAACCTTATAACAACTAATAAAACACCTAATGGATTATTCTTTAAAACTTTTAATTATCGGCCTTGTAGCGCTGGTAGCAATTTTCTTTGTGGTGCTTGCCATCATGGCCAAGTGGTACCACAAGGCTGAACAAGGTCAGGCTTTTGTGCGCACAGGCAGTGGCGGCACCAAGGTGTCGTTCAATGGCATTTGGAAAATTCCCGTTTTCCACCGCCTCGAAGTCATGGACATCTCGCTGAAAACCATTGTGATTGCCCGCCAAGGAAAAGACGGTCTCATTTGCGAAGACAACATGCGCGCCGACATTAAAGTAACCTTTTTTGTGCGGGTAAACAAAACCACCGAAGACGTGGTGCAAGTGGCCCAAACCATTGGCTGCGAGCGCGCCTCCGACAAGGACGCTTTGGAAGCACTTTTCGACGCCAAATTCTCTGAAGCCTTGAAAACAGTGGGCAAGCAGTTTGCCTTTGTTGACCTCTACAACAAACGCGACGAGTTCAGGCAGGAAATCCTCAACATCATTGGCCGCGACCTCAACGGCTACATTCTCGACGATGCCGCCATCGACTATTTGGAGCAAACACCCCTTACTTTCCTCGACGAGAAAAACATACTCGATGCAGAAGGTATCAAGAAGATAACCGACCTCACAGCCAAGCAAAAAGTATTGGCCAACGACATAGAGCGCAACAAGGAAAAAACCATCAAACAACAAGATGTGGAAGCGCGCGAAGCCATACTGGAGCTTGAAAAACAATTGGCCGAAACCGAGGAAAAACAAAAGCGCGAAATAGAAACCATAAGGGCACGCGAAGAAGCTGAAACCCGCATGGTACAGGAGCAGGAACGCCTGAAATATGAAGCCGCACGCATTAAATCCGACGAAGAAATAGAAGTGGCTGAAGAAAACCGCCGCCGACAAGTAATAATAGCAACCAAAAACAAAGAACGCACCGAAGCTATTGAAAATGAGCGCGTAATAAAAGACCGAGACATTGAAGCTACCGAACGCGAAAAAATTGTAACCCTGGCCCAAATAGCCAAAGACAAGGCCGTAGAAGAAGAGCGCAAAAACATCCAGGACGTTATCCGCGAACGCGTGGCCATTGAAAAAACCGTAGTTGAAGAGCAGGAGCGCATCAAAGACACCGAAGCTTTTGCCGGTGCCGAAAGGGCTAAAAAAGTGGCCATTACCAATGCCGAAGAAATAGCCCAAAGCGAGTTGGTGAAACGCATAAAACTGGCCGAGGCGGAACGCGATGCGGCAGAGCTTGATGCCAAACGCAAAGTAATTGAAGCCGATGCCGAACAGATAACCGCTGCCAAAAAAGCTGATGCCATAAAAATACTGGCCGATGCACAAGCCGCAGAGCATGCCGCCATCGGTCTTTCTGAAGCGCAAGTGATGGAGGCCAAAGCCCTTGCCCGCGAGAAAGAAGGCGAAGCCGAAGCCTCAGTGGTAGAAGATGCCATGCTTGCCGAAGCCGCCGGAATTAGAGCCAAGGCCGACGCACAGTCGGAATACAACCTGAAAGTAGGTAAAGCCGATGCCGAAGTGGTAGCTGCCAAAGCACGGGCCGACGAAGAAAAAGGATTGGCCGAAGCCCGCGTGTTAAACGAAAAATTCAAAGCTGATGCCGATGGTATAAAAGCCAAGGCCGATGCCATGAAAGCCCTTGACGGTGTTGGCAAAGAACACGAAGAGTTTAAACTGAAACTCGACATGCAAAAAGAAGTGGAACTGGCCAAAATAAACATCCAAGAGCGTATTGCCCAAGCACAAGCTGCTGTAATAGCCGAGGCTCTGAAAACTGCTAAGATTGATATAGTAGGCGGCGAAACCATGTTCTTCGATCAGATTATTGGCGCCATTACCCGCGGTAAGTCGGTTGACCGATTTGTTGACAACAGCGATTTGCTTACCGAAATCAAGCATAACATGCTCGATGCGCCTGAAGGACAAAACTTTGTGCACAGCGTAAAACAACTCATTGACCGTTTTGGAATTGGCAGCGAAGACATTAAAAACCTGAGCATTTCCATGCTTTTGCTCAAAATGTTTAACCAAGCTGACGATAGCGAAACCAAAGGCTTTTTGAACCAACTGATGCAAATAGCCAAAGGACTGGGTGTGTCTGACAAAAAAGCCGGAGCCCTGGGACTTAATTTATAACAACACATATAAAACCCGCCACAAAAAGGCGTTTCATATTAGTGGCGGGTTTTCTTATTTTTTACTCCCCGTGGCAATACCTGTTTTTATTCATATATATAATCTGTAACTAATGGCAGAAGCTGAAAACACGCCAAATCAAAACCAAAGGCTCGAACAAGATACTTATAATATTCTCAAAAGCCGTTTGCAAAAACAAGCGGAAATTCTGGGCGAAAAACTAAACAAACTCAACCTTGACAGAAAGCAAACCTTTGGCTCTGTTGAAACCAAATTATTAGCCAACGAACGCATTACTACTGACAACAATTGCCTGGCACGCGATATGATTCCCGTGGGCAACTACTTTATTTTTGGCTATAATGTGCACATGGGGCTCAAAAAAGAAACCGGGGTAAAAGATGTTTTCAGTGTATATGAATTTAATGAAGGTCGTTTCCAGCCTGTAAAAGAATCTTTTCTCGGGCATCCACAATTTACCGACGATTTTATAAACCTGTATAAATATTATAAACTCACCCAATTTGCCAAGTTTGCGGTTATAGGTCCGCACTTGTTTATGGTTTTTCAGGTGGGCAAAAGTGCCGACGATATCAAAGTGTTCAAATGGCGCATCAGCGGTCAAAAACCCGAATATATTGACAACCGCAGCGAACACGAATTCAAATATCCTGAGCAGCATCAGTTTCAATGGAAAAAAGTGACCCGCGACATGCAGCGAAAAGGGCTTCATCCACACATTAGTATTGAAGACCGTGTGTTTGTAGAGACCATTGGCGGCGATTTAACCATAAAAATTGAAGACAATACCGATACCGGCGAAGGCATATACAGCGAGCCCGTAGATGAGCCCGACCAAACCCTTGACGATGCCGACATAAGCTATGCCCTGCTCAACAATATTATAGTTCTGCGCATTAAACCCTATCAGGAAACACAATACCGCTACATTGTTTTCAACGAAAAAGTGCGTAAGGCACAGCGCATAGATGCTCTTGAAGATGCCTGCGTGTTGCTGCCCGATGATCAAGGCATTATTTTTCCAAAAGGTTATTATTTACAAACAGGTGTGGCACGCCTTTTTGAAATAAACCAACAAAACATGTACTTTGAAAAAAGTATTGCATCGCCAAACGGCGAAGATTTTCTGTATATTTTTTATAACAAAGTGGAAGGAATTTACATCCTTCTCTCCTACAACATCATCAGTCAGGATGTGGCTACACCCATAGTTTGCAATGGATTTTCATTATTTCATAATGGGCAGCTCATCTATTTTAAAACCGACAGCGAGCAGAAAAAACACCATGCCGTACAAATATGGCAAACGCCCTATTACCACCCCGACTACGAACCCGAAAGTATAGCCAAAGACAGTGCGGTGGCTAAAATAGGCAACAAGGAAATTGTGCGTGGAATGGCCGAGTGCCACGAACTTATCAACCTGCTGAACAAAGAAGACAGCTACAACGACCTGTATGTAGATTTGGTGCGGAAAAGCGGCGAAATACTGGACAGCTACCATTGGTTGGCACAAGCCGAAACACACGCCTTGGCGGCACCGCTACAGGCCATTAAAGAAACTGCCAACGCCGCACTTGACGAGTTTGAAAAAGTGCAGAAAATCCGCGAAAACACGCAGCAACAGCTCAAAGCAACTGAAGACAAGATAGCCGCCATAAAAAGTGAACAACGCAAAAACAAAAGCGACAATATAAACCATTACGTGCATTTTTTGGCCGAATACCGCAAACTGCGCGGCGAGATTATCGCACTCAAAGACCTGCGCTACGTAAACCTGCAACAGGTAGAAAGCTTTGAAAACCACACGCGCGAACAATCAGAAATCCTTTCTGAAAAATGCATCTCTTTTTTGCTGGGCGACAATGCATTGCAGCCTTATCAGGAAAAGTTGGTGGCACTTGACAAGGCCATTGACGAAGTAGCCAAAGTGGTGGAAGCCAATAAGCTGGAAAAAGAAATAACCGCAGTTTCAAATGAGTTGGAAATGCTTATTGAAATTGTGAGCAACCTCAAAATAGAAGACGCTACCCAAACCACGCGCATCATTGACGGCATTTCGGCGCTGTATGCCAATTTCAACAAGAGCAAAACCCTATTGAAACGCCGCCGAAAAGATCTTTTGGGAGCCGAAGGCAAAGCCGAGTTTCATGCACAAATTGGTTTGCTTGAACAAGGAATTGTCAATTTTCTTGACATTGCCGACACACCGCAAAAATGCGATGAGTACCTGACCAAACTCATGGTGCAAACCGAAGAACTGGAGAGCAAATTTGCTGAATTCAATGAATTCGTGGCAGTGCTAACCGAAAAGCGCGAAGAAATATATGCCGCTTTTGAAGGCAAAAAAGTGAGCCTGATAGAAAAGCGCAACCAACGTACGAATACCCTTTTTGAGTCGGCGCTGCGCATATTAAATGGCATAGCCAAAAGGTTGGAAGGTTATAAAACCATAGCCGAAATAAATGGCTATCTGGCGGGCGATTTGATGGTGGAAAAGGTAAGAAACATCATAACTGAACTTTCGCAACTTGAAGACAGCGTAAAGGCTGATGACCTGCAAAGCCGTTTGAAAAACGTGAAGGAAGATGCTGTAAGGCAGCTCAAAGACAAGACCGAACTGTTCTCAGCCGGTGGCGAAAACATCAAATTGGGGCGTCACAATTTTTCTGTAAACAACCAAAACCTTGACCTAACTACCGTTATCCGTTCTGATGGGATGTATTACCACCTTACAGGCACCAATTTCTTTGAAAAAATAACAGACAAGCAACTCAATGAAGCGAAGGTCTATTGGAACCAAGCCTATGTTTCAGAAAACGAGCAAGTGTATCGCGCTGAATACCTTGCCTATCAGGTGCTGCAAAAGTGGCTTGCCCAAAACAACAGCCCTGTAGAACAATTGGAGCAAAAAACCCCGGAGCAATTGCAACAACTTTGTGTAACTGAAATGAACAGTCGCTACAATGAAGGTTATGTAAAATCGATGCACGACCACGATGCTGCCCGCATTTTACAAGCCCTGGTACAACTGCATTTGCACAGCGACTTTTTGAAATACACTTCGGTGGCAAGAGCCTGTGCTGCTTTGTTTTGGCACGCGTTCCTTGATGAAAAACAAAAAAACAAATGGCAAAAACGCCTGAAAGGTGCGGGGGTTATTTTACAGGTATTTCCCAACACCCGCGAGTTTAAAGGACTGCAGCAGGAACTGGCAAATGAGCTGCAAGGCTTTAACCAAAACTTCCACCTATTTGATATAGAAATCAGTAACGAAGCGGCGGAATACCTGTTTTTTGAATTGGCCCGCGACGATGAGTTTGTGATAGATGCTGATGCTGCGAAACTCTATGAAGCATTTTCGGAATACCTGCAAAAAACACGTCATAAAACCATCTTTGAAAACTCAATAAAAACCCTCAGCGACGACCCTGTGGCACATTTCAGGTTGTTGCGACAATGGCTCACCGCTTTTGTAGAAAATAATGATTACCATCAATGGAATTCGGTGGTTGACGAATGTGCACAGCTATTGTTTTCCAACACATTTAAGCAAAGCCGCATTATAAACACCCCCATGCACCGCTTGGTAACCGGTTTGCAGGGCGAACACAAATTGATAATAAACGGTGAATACACCCTGCACTATAATGAATTTAACAATAGGCTCAGGACATTCTGCCATCAGGAAGTGCCGGCCTTTTTGTCTTTTCAGGCTTTGAAAAAAACCTTGGTTGATGACTTTAAAAAAGAGATCAAACTACAGGATTTCAAGCCCGGAATCATGAGCAGTTTTGTGCGCAACAAGCTTATAGACGAAGTATATTTACCCATTATAGGTGACAACCTAGCCAAGCAAATAGGCACCACCGGTGCTGATAAACGCACCGACCGCATGGGAATGTTGCTCTTGCTTTCGCCTCCGGGTTATGGCAAAACCACCCTTATGGAGTATATTGCCAATCGCCTGGGTATTATTTTTATAAAAATAAATGGCCCGGCCATTGGTCATAAAATTACCTCAGTTGACCCCGCCGAAGCGCAAAATGCCGCCGCAAAGCAGGAAGTTGAAAAACTGAACCTGGCATTTGAAATGGGCGACAACATCATGATTTATCTTGACGACATACAGCACTGCAACCCCGAGTTTTTGCAAAAATTCATTTCGCTTTGCGATGCCACACGAAAAATAGAAGGCGTATATAAAGGACAGCCCAAAACCTATGATTTCAGGGGCAAAAAAGTATGCGTGGTAATGGCGGGAAACCCCTATACCGAGAGCGGCGAAAAGTTTCAAATACCCGATATGCTGGCCAACAGAGCTGATATTTACAACCTTGGCGATATTATTGGCGACAGCGATCATGCATTTAAACTGAGTTATGTAGAAAATGCACTTACATCAAATCCCGTGCTTGCCAAACTTGCATCTAAAAGTCAGAAAGACGTATATACCCTCATAAAAATAGCAGAAGGCCAAGCACAGGAAGGGCTTGATTTTGAAGCCAACCACAGCGCTGAAGAAATAAATGAATATGTATCAGTGCTCAAAAAATTGCTGGCTGCGAGAGAAGTGGTCTATAAGGTTAACCAACAATACATTGCCTCGGCAGCACAAAGCGAAGCCTACCGAACGGAACCCGCCTTTGAACTTCAGGGTTCTTACCGAAACATGAACAAATTGGCTGAAAAAATAGCCGTTGTAATGAACCACAACGAACTCAATACGCTCATTTTGAGCCACTACGAAAACGAATGTCAGACACTTACAAGCCACGCCGAAGCCAATTTCCTTAAGTTTAAGGAGCTCATAAACCAACTGAGCCCCGAAGAAAAAGAACGTTGGAACAGCATAAAACAAACCTTTGTGAAACAAAACAGCATGACAGGTTTGGGCAAAGACCAACAAGTAGCGCAACTGATAAGCCAAATGAGCCACATAATTGAAGGATTAGGTGGCATTGAAACGGCACTAAGTCAGGACAAATATTTTTTAAAAGTTAAAAACATTAGTAAAATAGAAGGAAAAGAAGAACAAAAATGATGTCGCAAGCCGTAAAAGACGCCCTGTACCTAACCATTGTTATTATACTAACCATCATATTTTTGCGAGTAATATGGCAATTTGGTGTGTTGATACTTATAGTGGCAGGTGCCTATTTCATCTACCAAAAGTATTTTAAAAACGACAACAACTATTAGCTCCTTACAATGGAAATATGCGCAAAATAGCTGAATTAACTGTAAAAATACTGGTTCACACGCTGGCACGTTGTCCGTTTTGGTTGCTGTACCTGTTGTCTGATTTTCTATATGTAGTCTTGTACCGTTTGGGTGCCTACAGGACTAAAACCGTGAGAAATAACCTCAACCGTGCCTTTCCGCAAAAAACTGCTATTGAAAAAAACAGGATTGAAAAAGCCTTTTACAAGCACTTGTTTGACCTGTTGGTAGAAGGAATAAAAGTAGCCAACATAAGCGAAAAACAACTTTGCACGAGATGCACGGTTAGTAATCCCGAAATATTTGACCAATATTATGAAAAAGGGCAAAACATTATTGTAGTTATAGGCCATTGCGGCAATTGGGAGTGGGCTTCCGGCTCGGTGAACCTTCAAATAAAACACCAATTGCAAACCCTGTATCAGCCCATAAAGTCGGAGCTCGCCAACAACTTGATACTAGACATAAGAAGTCGGTTTGGCACCGTGCTTATTGAACGCAAAAAAGCTTTGCGCGAACTATTGAAGGCCTCTCCCACAGAATTGGTAGCCACCAATTTTTTGGCCGATCAATCGCCTTATGAGTTGCAAAAAGCCGAATGGGTAGATTTTTTCCATACGAGCACACCTTTTTTCAACGGATATGCGGCCATTGCGCGCAAAATAAAGGCACCCATTCTTTTTTCGAAAATTGTAAAAACCAAGCGCGGACACTACGAAATAATAACAGAAACCTTGGTAGAACAACCCGCAGATTGCAGCAATGCCGAAATTGTAGCCCGCTTTGCAAATGCGCTGGAAAATCAAATTGAGCAACAGCCTTTCAATTGGTTGTGGAGCCACAAACGCTGGAAAAGAGCGCATTTGAGTCCGCAGGCCAATCAATAGTGTTGATGGAAAAAGTTTAGTGTGCTCCCTGAGCCTCCCCTATTCTATAATCTGCTTGTCATTACAGGTTATTTTTTCAAAAGAAAGGCCATTATTCAATGCCACATGACTGAAATCAAATTGTGAAATATTGAGGTCAGCGGCTTTTTCGCAGGCGTATTTAAACTCAATAGGCCCCAGATTTTTTATTATAATAAGGCAGGGGGTCATTTGGTTTTTCAGGTAGCGGCTATCCACATCAAACAAATCGACCAACTGGTGTTTGATGGCGTAAATGGTTTCGCTGAGTTTTTGTGAAAGATGCAGTTGAAAGCCAATTAAGCCGCGGTTGGCTTCGCAGTGCAACTGTCCCACCTCGGCCAATTGGGTGTTTTCAAGGTCTTTCAATTCATAACCCACCATTTCCTTCATTACCTTTTGGTACTTATTAGCCACGGGAAAACCTAATAAAGGCATGGCCGGACCAAGCATATTGCCGGCAGATACGCCAAGCTGCAACTCTTCCCTGAATTGGTTTATTATAGAAATAGTACCATCGCTGGGAGAAAGTCCGACATAGTAATAACACTCTGACTCAGACCTATTACCGAATATTTTCAAACTTCTAATTATCATTATCTTAACTAAACCAATGCGAAAGTAACTTAATTATTTAAAGTGGCAATTAAATTTTGCATCAAACGCTAAATGCGTGTAACCGTTTCAGTTAATTCCTTACTTTTACATCGTATTAAGTAAGTATTAAACCCCTTTAAAAAAACACTTTATGAAAGTTGGTAAGATCATTTTGTTTGTATTGGGAGTAATTGTGGCGGGCCTGATTATTATCGGCCTGGTTTCTCCCAAAGAAGCTACGGTACAGCGCACGGTATTGATAGATGCCCCACGCGAGGTAGTATGGCAAAACATTTCAAGTCTGGAGGCGCAACACGATTGGTCGCCCTGGGCACGACGCGATGAAAACATGGAAATGAACTACGAAGGCGAAAAAGGTCAGGTTGGGTCAAAATACAGTTGGCACAGCGAAGTAGTGGGCGCCGGATACCAACAAATAACCGCGGTTTCTGACATGCAGAAAATGGAACAAGACCTCGTTTTTACCGAGCCATTCAACTCAAAAGCCAACGTATGGATAGAAATGCAGGATGCCGAAAACGGACAACAAGAGGTAACCTGGGGCTTCCATACCGAATTTGGTTTCTTCATGTCAATCTTTACTTTTTTCAGCAGTATGGACAAAGGCGTGGGGCCCGATTTTGAAGAAGGCCTGCAATACCTGAAGGAAAAATGTGAAAAGGAAGCCGCTGAAATGCCCGCCTCGGAGGAGATGAGTTTTGAGGTGGACGGCTTTACCATTGTGGAAAAACAATTTGGCCCCGCCTACTACATTGGCAAACTAGCCACCAAGAAAATGGACGAAATGAGCGACTTTTTTGAAGCATCGTACAAAGCCCTGCAAGAAAAAGTAAGCGGTGCCGGCTTTGCAATGGCGGGTGTGCCATGTGGTCTGTATTTTACCTGGGACACCGAAAATATGCAAAGCGACCTGATGGCGGCTTTTCCTATGATGAGCCCCGACGTGGTGGTGGATGGTTTTGACAACTACAAGGTAGATGAAGGAATTGCCTGCATGATAACCTACAAAGGCAACTACGAAAACCTTGGCGAGGTGCACAATGCACTGGACAAACACATGCAAAGTCGCGGATTTGTTGGCTCGGTGGCCATTGAAGAGTACCTTTCTGATCCATCAACCGTGACCGACCCCAACGAAATGGTGACCCGGGTAATTTATCCGGTGCGACTGAAGGAATAACCGGAAGATTTGAAACAGCACATGAAACCGGCCTTTTCATCAATGCAATTGCTTGCTGCATTTTTTGACAGCGCAGCAACTTGTGCCATAGGCAGAAACGGCTGGTTTTGCTGTCTATCTGAGTTGATGTAGAAAGCTATAAGCAGCGGTTGCTGTAAAAGAAGTAAACTTTTGCGCCTTTTAAGTAAAAGCAAAAGCCCCGGGCAATGGGGCTTTTTTTATGCGGTTTTCAGTTGCATTTTCTTCGAAACAAGTACATCGGAACTCACTTCTTCGGCAATGGGTTCAAACCCCATTTTTTCGAATGCCAGGTAAGCATTGGGCGATGCATTTACCACTACGCTGTCGCCAAGTTTGTTGTCGCGGTAGTGCTTTTTGAGCCAATTTATAGCCATGCGGCCATACCCACGGCCTCTGAATTCGTCAACAATAAAAAACTGGTGCAGCTCGGCGCGGTCAAACTCAAGGAGACCTACCAATTCATCACCTTCCTTCACAATTACTATCTCAGTTCCTTTTTTCTTCCTGTTTTTCAATCCGTCGGCACTCGCCGAGGCTCTAAACAGGGCATCACCTTTTTCGGTGTAGTAACGTGCCAAATGCTGGCTGTACATGTTCATAATCAATTCTGAAACTGCTTCAAATTCAGAATCTTGTATGTTGTTAAAAGTTAGTTCCATATCGAATCCTTTTCGTGCCTGCCTGTACGAAGGTAGTTCACTTGTCAAAAACAACCTTTGTTGAAGGCAGTATTTTAAAGCCAAAGGTGAAAAATTAATCTTGAATGAAACCGGTGGTTGTGGGTGGTTTGGTGAGGAGGGTAAAATCTATCTCCATCTCTTTAATAGATTGTGTCTGTCTTTGTCAACATTCCTCCTCAGTCTAAACTCAAACTTACACGTAAATTGACTTTCAATTCTTGTCATTTCTGCTAATTGTTCGAGGGCAAATAATACACTTAATATTACTCTAGACTAAATACCTTCAGTCAATCAAAAAAAAACAAAACAGGAAATTGTTTAACAAATTTCCCATGATCCCAAATTGTTCTTATCAATTTTGCTTGGAATTAAAACACTATCTCTATTTTTCCCCTGTCAAAAAAATTAAGCTTATGGAAAATCCAAAACCAGTATCCCCACGAAGTGTTATATTATTAGGTATCGGCTTGGTACTACTTATAATGGGGTTGGTGTTTGTACTAATTATATTGTTGCCCGAGCAAATACCCTTTAAGGCTACTACCAAAATATTGAACTTTCATTTGTTGAATACAAGATTTGAGCTGAATCAGGAGCAACGATTTATGATATTGATTGGCATTTCGGGTGGGATTGGCAGT
>WGNN01000072.1 GCA_016124515.1 bacterium | reverse complement strand
TTTTGCCACGCACTACCACGAGCTCAACGAAATAGCCGAGCAAAAGGAGCGGGTCAAAAATTTTCACGTAAGTGTGAAAGAGATAAAAGACAAGGTCATTTTTATGCGGAAGCTACAACCCGGCGGCAGCGAACACAGTTTCGGTATCCACGTGGCGCAAATGGCCGGAATTCCGCAAACGGTGATAAAAAGAGCAGGGGAGTTGCTCAGCTTGCTCGAAGACAAACAAGACAGCATACAACACAAAGACAAACTGAAAAATGCAGGCCCCTCGCACATACAAATGAGCTTGTTTGAGGTGGACGATGCCGTGTCGAAAAAGCTGAAGGAAGAGCTTAATAAATTGGATATCAATGCTACTACACCCATGGAAGCGCTCATGAAACTGAACTACCTGAAAGGCCTGGTAAAAAAGTAACACTTAGCAATTTCTTAATATGGAATTTTCTGACATAATAAAAAGTAAGTGTTTGTTAAGCAGGTATTTAGGTGTTGTGGCGGGTTTGTGTAAAGCCATTGATACAGAAGAAAAACCACCGCTGTTTTAACAAGTCTTAATAAACTTAATCTTATGGTAATGGCATCCTTCTACTTTTGCCACTTCTAAAAAAACCGACAAACTCCAGATGAAGTTATCAAAACGCGGATGGATTTTAATCCTTTTATTTTCCATCACCACGCTACTTGCATTTGCCGGAAACGAAACGGAAACCAATTCAATTGATGCGAAGAGTTTTTACAGTTTAGGCGATTTTTTCAGACTATTGGGCTCTCTGGGCTTGTTCCTTTTCGGTATGAAATACATGAGCGAAGGAATACAAAAAGCTGCCGGTTCCAAGCTTCGTCAAATTCTTCGCGCCGTTACGGCCAACAAATTTCTGGGTATCATCACCGGAGTTTTTGTCACCACGCTCATCCAATCTTCATCAGCCACCACGGTAATGGTGGTGAGCTTTGCCAATGCGGGCTTGTTTTCGCTCTCAGAAGCGATAAGTGTGATAATGGGTGCCAATGTGGGAACCACCGTTACGGGTTGGATCATCGCCATATTTGGCAAGGTTGACGTGTCGGACCTGGCGCTGCCTATTTTGGGTATTGCCTTTCCTTTCCTTTTCATTGGCGGCGATAAACTCAAAAACTGGGCGGAGTTTGTCATAGGATTCTCTTTGTTGTTTTTTGGCTTGGGCGAACTCAAAGACAGCGTACCCGATATACAACAAAACCCTGATGTACTGGAGTTTATCTCGCACTGGTCGGGCATGGGTTTTTGGTCGCTTATCCTGTTTATCATCATAGGTTCGGTTCTTACCATCATCGTGCAGTCTTCGTCCGCCTCTATGGCGCTTACCATAGTCTTGCTCAGCAAAGGCTGGATTGATTTTCCCACCGGCGCAGCCATGATTTTGGGCGAAAACATCGGTACCACCGTTACCGCGCAGCTTGCTGCTTTAATAGCCAACCTCAATGCCAAAAGAGCGGCTATGGCGCATACCTTGTTTAATGTGACCGGTGTGCTCTGGATGATCCTGGTTTTCACCCCCTTTCTGCACATGGTAGAGTGGATTATTTCCATCAGTCAGGGATTGTATTGCGAAGTGATGGGCAAAGGCTGCGATTTAGACCCGAATGCCATAGATTTATTTACCAAAGACCCCAGCGTGTTGGCCGATGTTGGTCCCATAGGTTTGGCGGTTTTTCATACCTCATTCAACATCATCAACGTGTTGTTGTTGGTGTGGTTTAGCAATGTAATGGCCATAGTGGTGAAAGCGATATGGAAAGGCCGCGGCAACATGGGCACCGATGTGCTCAAATACCTTGACAGCGGCATGATGAACACCCCCGAACTTGCGGTAATTGAGGCACAAAAAGAATTGTTGGAGTTTGGTCAGTTGGTAGAAAAAATGTTCAAAACCAACCTGATACTGCTCTTCCGCGATGGCACCAAGAAACAGAAAAAGGCAGCCAAAAAAATATTGGGCTACGAAGAAGAATGCGATGAAAAAGAAAGGGAAATAGCCCGCTATTTGGCCGATTTGTCCATGAAAAACCTGAGCAAGGCCACCGCCTACAAAATCAGGAAAATATGGTCTATCATCAACGATATGGAGCGCATAGGCGACATGAACGAAAAAATAATGCTGAGCCTGCAAAAGAACGAAGACATAGTGGTGTTTAACGACCAAACGCTGGCGGGTTTAAAAACCGTAACCAACAAGGTGGACGAAGCTTTTGCCATGATGATGAACATTTTGGACCGCGAAGAAGATACCACCTTCAGCTTGCTGCAAGTGAAAAACCTGGAACAGGAAATAAATGAAATGCGCGATAACCTGCGCAATGCCTTCTTCATTGAAATTGAAAATTCATCCATCTCTTTCCAAACCGGTTTGGTGGCGGTAGAAGTGGTGTCGAACCTCGAAAAAATTGCCGACCATATTTACAGCATCAATATAGAAATGCTGGAAATGGGTTAGGTTGGTAAAATTTAGATCCAACTCAAAAAGAAGCCCTTCGGCAAAACAAACACATCTTAAGGAGGTGGGTATTATATTCGCTTCATGAGCAACGCAGCCACCATTCTCACCACCGTTGTGGGTTCTTATCCCACCCCTTCATGGCTTTCGGCCAATCCAAGTGCAGACAATATTGCAAAAGCCACCGAGCAAGTGCTTGAAGTACAGCAGCAAGCGGGTCTCGATTTAGTCTGCGACGGCGAAATGTACCGTTTTGATCCAAACCACCCGGAAACCAACGGCATGATAGAATACTTTATCAGGCCTATGGAGGGCATACGCATGCAGCTTACCGATGAAGAAATAAAGGCTTTCAGGGCCTTGCCCGGCATGGAGTTCAGAAGGTTGCCTTCAGGTATAGTGGATGGAAAGTTGGGTGCGGGTAGCCTGGACCTGAAATCGGCTTGCGACCGTGTGCTGGGGCTGGCCAAGGCTCCGGTAAAATTCACGCTGACAGGTCCGCACATGTTGGCCAAAACCATTCCCAACAAATACTACAAAGACAAGGAAGCGGTGGCCATAGCCATAGCTGAGGCTTTGGCTCCCGAAATAGCCAAACTCGATGCCGAGGTGGTACAGTTGGACGAAGCCAATTTAACGGGGCACCCTGGGGAATGGCGCTGGGCACTTGAAGCCATCAACATTATGCTCGATGCGGTGAAAAATAAACCCGCCGTGCACTTGTGTTTTGGCAACTACGGCGGCAAAAGGGTGCAGCAGGGCCATTGGGCCAATTTGATTGACTACCTGAACGGCCTGCATGCCGACCATCTGGTGCTGGAAACAAAACGGCGTCCGGCTGATGAATTCGAAGTCTTCAAAGAATTGCGACCCGAAATTGGGCTGGGCTTGGGCGTGGTTGACATCAAAAGCAATGTGGTGGAATCTGCCGAAGAAATTGCCCGCGATTTGGAGCATAAGGAAAAAGTGCTGGGTAGCGGACGCATCAAATACATACACCCTGATTGTGGCTTTTGGATGCTCGACAAAGTAACCACAGATGCCAAAATAAGGGCGCTGGTGGCGGGAAGGAACCTTTATGAAGGGAGGTAGGGTAGAGAGATATGCCTTCGGCGAGATTTGCTTCGCGAGATTTGCTTCGCGAGATTTGCCTTCGGGCGTTATTTGGGTTGTTGTTTTGAATTAATTCATTTTTAACCAAGTGATTAAACTCCCTTCATTGCTTGCGTGGAAGTCAAAGATCCCGATTATTTCGGAGGTTGGGGAAGGTTTGTCCCGAACTTGTTTTCGGGAGGCGAAAGGAAGTCAAAGATCCCGATTATTTCGAAAGGCCGATGGGTGGTTTGTGCGTGTGAATAGATGGTGAGTTGGCTGGGCAGGGGCAAAGCCTTACTTTCGCGGGCTTATTTTTAAAAAGACCCCAGCATTTTGAGTCCTATCCATACCGCAAGTCATTGCCAAAGTTCTCAAAACATCCGCTTGTAGCAGGCTGGTCAACACGTAATCAACCACCACCAAATTCCCCTTTAGTTTTAAATGAAAAAGTTTTTCAACCTATTTGATTTGAGTCAAAAAGTAGCCTATCCTTTGGAAATTCTCAGCGGACTCACGGTGGCTATGGCCTTAATTCCCGAAGCCGTGGCCTTTGCGCTCATGGCGGGTTTGTCGCCGCTAACCGGACTCTATGCGGCTTTTGTCATGGGTTTTGTAACCTCCATTTTAGGTGGCCGCCCGGGCATGATTTCAGGTGCCACGGGTGCTGTAGCGGTGGTCATCGCCTCGCTGGCCGTGCAGCATGGGGTTGAGTATGTTTTTGCCGCGGTCATTCTGGCGGGCCTCTTTCAATTGATTGCCGGTTTTCTCAAGCTGGGCAAACTCATGCGCCTGGTGCCACACCCCGTTATTTTTGGCTTTGTCAATGGCTTGGCTATCATTATCTTCCAATCGCAATTGGGGCAATTCAAATACGCCGACGGCACATGGTTTACCGGCAGCGATTTGTATATTTTTCTGGGATTGGTGCTGCTTACCATGTTCGTAATCTGGGGTTTACCCAAACTTAGCAAGGCCATTCCCTCAAGTTTGGTGGCTATATTAACCGTATTTGCCGTGGTAGAAATTCTTGGCTTACACACCCGAACCATTGGCGACACGGCCTCTATAAAAGGTGGTTTCCCGCCTTTTCACCTGCCGCAGGTACCACTCACTTTTGAAACGCTCAAAATTATTTTGCCCTACTCGGCCATAGTGGCAGCGGTAGGTTTGATAGAAAGTTTGCTCACCCTGAATATCATAGACGAAATAACCGAAACCCGCGGCAGTGGCAATAAAGAAGCGGTGGCGCAGGGAACCGCCAATATGCTTTCGGGTTTGTTTAGCGGCATGGGCGGTTGCGCCATGATTGGGCAAAGTCTCATCAATATTTCCGCCGGGGCGCGGGCGCGTTTGTCGGGCATCGTCGCCTCGCTTATGTTGTTGTTTTTCATCATGTTTGGTGCGGGTTTGGTAGAAATGTTGCCCATGGCCGCCCTTACCGGACTTATGATTATGGTATCCATAGGCACTTTTGAGTGGGCGAGTTTGAAAACCCTGCGCCGCATGCCCAAATCCGACATTTTTGTGATGGTGTTGGTTACCGTGGTGACCGCCGTGCTGCACAACCTGGCCCTTGCCGTAATCATAGGCGTGGTGATAGCCGCGCTGGTTTTTGCCTGGGACAATGCCAAGCGCATCAGGGCGCGAAAACACGTGGACGAACAGGGAGTGAAGCACTACGAAATATATGGCCCTTTGTTTTTCGGTTCGGTAACGGTGTTTAACGAGAAGTTTGACATTAAAAATGACCCCACCGAAATTATTATAGATTTTGCCGAGAGCAGGGTAGTGGACATGTCGGCCATAGAAGCCCTGAACAGGATAACGGAGCGCTACCAAAAGCTGGGCAAAAAAGTACACCTGAAGCACCTGAGCCCCGATTGCCGCCAACTATTGAAAAATGCCGACAAAATAATAGACGTAAACGTAATGGAAGACCCCACCTACAAGGTGATGGTGGATAGGGTGTAGGGGAGGGATTCTTGCCTTGAACCGCTGTTAGTGTAAATTCTGCTGTAACAGCTTCAAATTTGAAAGTTTGCCAATTCAGGCATTTCGTTGTAGGTTTTGCCGTTGAGTTCTCTTCCGGTTTTCTTTTTGTTGGTGCCACCCCATTGTTTGAAAAAGAATGCCGTGTCACTTGCCTTGCATTGGTTTTTTATTTCTTCAACCCACTCTTTTTTCATGGGTCGCGGTTTACGGCCACTTTCCCCGCCAACTATTACCCAATCAATACCATCCAAGTTTAAGTTGGGCAGTGGGCCAATAAGCGGTTCACATGACAAAAACTTGGTTCTTGCCCCTGTTTTTCTAAGTAAATCAATTCTATTGGTAAAGCGGCTGTCTTCTACCGAAACTCCCATCCAAATATTGTGGCTCCATTGCAGCCAACCTTCGCTGTTATAGTAACTTAGGATATCCGCTCTCTTGGTGAGTACCTGAAATACATGCTGCGGGTTTTCGCGCATTACCTTAAAAACCTTTTGAATGAAATCTATTGGCACATCTTTATGAAACAAATCGCTCATGGAGTTTACAAAAACCACTTTTGGTTTTCGCCATTTATATGGTGCTTCAAGTTCGTTATCATGCAGACGAAGTTTAAAGTTATCTTTGTACTTTTCAACACCCATAGCTTGCAGGCGACGACTCATAACTTCGGCATAGCAAAACTTGCAGCCTGCGGTTATTTTATCGCAACCGGTGGTGGGGTTAATAGAATGCTTTTTCTTGCACTAGCCTTTATTGCGTTGAGAGTAGGCCAGGATTCATGCAGTTGAATAAATAGTTACTCTAACTTAATTGGTATTGGTGATGATTGCTTTAGAAATTGTTGTTTACAATTGGAATTTGCACGCCCAGTTTATACATTTTAGCGTATTGATGGCTTTTAATTGTTGAAGGTGACTTTATAGTTTCTAGAGATAAATCTGTTTTACCATTTTTTTCATCAGGATATAGAATTAAACAATTAACCACATCATTCTCATCCTTTCTTAATTCTTTGAGCACCTTGGTTAAACGAGCATAACCACTCAACTGACGCACATTATCAGTTTCCCAACCACCTTCCTTATATACTCCTTTGTATTTAGCGTCTGCTACAAATTGATTTTCTTCATCAAAATCCAACAAGAAATCTAATACGTTATTTGCTTCAGGAAATTGAAAATGTAGTTTCTTGCCAACAAACGACTTCTCCAACTTACTCAGCACAAAAAGCTCAAAGAGCATGGCCATATTGATCCAATACGGCGGCGTTTTAATTTTGGTTTTGCTTACGTTACTCTCTTTGTAACCATAACGTTTTAATATGAGCTTAGCCAAATTGGTAGCTCTGTTGTATTCTTTAAAAAAAGGATTCCTTTTAACGGCTTTTACCTCGGTAAGTTCAATTTGTGAGTTTACTTGCCCAAAGGCTCCATCAATGTAGTTGAAGGCGTTTTGAAAAGTTGTTGCATTGGTTTTTGCATTAAAATACTTTGGTAAATAGGCCTTTACAAATTCCAAGGCTTTTTTGAGCAATCGGTTTTCTGGAGTATTGAAACCAAACTCTTCAAAAGCGCAGTGGGTGTTTAAAAAATTGCCTTTGGCATGGTTGTGCTTAATGGTTTGACTTACCAAAATTTTGCCCTTTACCTTTGACTGCAAATTCTGCTGCACTTTATAATAGCCTTTGCGTAAACCTTTGCGCACTATGGTTTTGAGCAAATTGAGATACTCCATTACCAAAAATGGCGTGAGTAAATCTTCTTTTTGATCTAATTCAATAAGCGGATCGTGCCATTTGATTTGATATAGGTGATGAAGATAATTGGTTGCTTTTTTTGACAAAAGCACTTCGGCCAACATGGCCTTGAAGTCAATTTCTACATATTGGCCATCTTGCTCCCTATTTTTATTGAATTTGGGTTGAACTTGTATTGATAGTTTATTCTTTAAAACCCAATCAACACCTAGGTAATAATTGGTTTCAAGATGGAAATCTTCGTCATCATCCGATTTTTTTTGAAGATGAAAACACAATTCCTTTTGATTGTGCGATGCATCAAAGAAAAACTTATAGGGTTTTTCGTTCAAGGCACTTAAATCAACATAATCAGGTAAAGGTTTCCCATTGTGGTGTTCGCCAACAACAATCATGGCTAAACCTTTAAATCATTTATGGCTTTTAAAACACTTTCATTTAAAACACCATCTTTTACATATTCGCGCAGAATGGGTTTTATTTCATATTCAAGGCGCATTTCAAGAATTTCTCTTTCTGATTTTCCTTTAAGGTTTTGGTCATCAGGAATCATAAAATAACTATGGCCAATTTGTACATCTTCTTTTTTGAAATCGGAGTTTAGGTTTCCTTCATTAAACAAATCAGCTACTTGGTAAAAAAGCGCAACGCCTAAGCTTGCATCAAAGCCTTTTTGGTATTGTATGATCTCGACTTGCGGTGGGCAATCAACAAAAGCAAATCGTCTTCTAATGGCGTAATCTATATGGCCCACGCTGCGGTCGGCGGTGTTCATGGTGCCGATTATATAAAGATTACTCGGTAAGGTTATTTCCCGCGATGTTTCTGCAATGCTATTTATCTTTACCTCATACATGCCTTTTACTGGCTCATCTCTATATTCTAAAGCATAAATAAGCTCGCCTAATACCGATGGCAAATTTGCACGGTTGATTTCGTCAATAATCAAGAGATAATCATGGTCTGGATCTTCTGATGCATCAATAGCCATTTGAACAAGAATCTTATTGACGGAATTATATTCTAAGCCATGATCAGTACTTGTAATTTCAATACCTCTCACAAAATCTTCATAGCTATATGATGGATGAAACTGTACAACTTCATACCTTTTTTTCTTCTTGGGTTTTGTTCTCTTTAGATGCAAAGTACCCTTCATATCATAGTTATCGAACAAATAATACATGAGCTCAACATTTGTGATATCAGTATTATATTCCTTTCGCTTCAATTCAAATTGACGTTGTACTTCTAGGCTGCGTTCAATAAAGTTCATGTGCTCAAAATCTACATTAAAGAGTAGAAGAGCATTTTCTAAACATACTTCACTATTAATTGGGAAATATTTATCTGGATGATAGGAGTTAAGTAACTTAAGAATAAACGAATTGCTCAATTTACCAATTGCTTCTTCAATTTGCTTTTCGTTTACTACGCCTTGTATAACGTTGGCTAAAGTTGACATGGCCTCTTTATTGTCGTCAATATCTTTAATAAAGCCACTTTTCCTGTAATCTTGATCTTGTTTACTCCAATATATTTTGAATTTTTGAGCGGCACCAGGGTAAGAACCAAAATCCCTTAATCCATATTCTATCCAGTAACAGAAATTATCCTTTGTCCCATCCCCAAAAGCATAATCCGTTAAACTCATTTCGTGAAGCTTTTCAGCTGGAAAAGAAGAATAAAAATCAGCTAGAGTTTCTTTTAATTCTTTTCTCCATTCCAAGTCTTCTTCTGTCGGGCCTTCATCTTCTCTAAAAAAAGAGTCTAAATCCGTTTCAAACTCTTCAGAATTTCCAGTAAATGATTTGGCCATTTGCTTAGCCAAATAAGTTTTACCTGTACCCGGAGGGCCTTGAAGAATAATTTGTTTCTTATACTTGAGTAATTTAATTTCTTCTGATTCTTCATAAACATTCTTGAACACTTCGATTACTTTATTTGAAGTATCTTGTGACTCAAGTAAATCTTTGAATTTATCCATAGCATGTTTCAGCTTATCCTTTTGAGTTTTGTTGGCCTGCTTATATTCTTCATACTTCTGGAGAGCAGTTATAAAAAGTTGATAGTCACCTAGATTTTGAATTTCAAAAATTGCTTCAACAACAATTTTGTTTTCAATTGCAATTCTATTGACTGTTGAACTGGCCGAAAAATATGACTGTGCACTTAGTGGAACTTTTTGATGTAAAAATTTACTGTACTTAGACTTCATTACTTCTATTGTAAAAGGCCGAACTGTTTTCTTTGCAAACATCAATAGATCATCATCTCTTAAATTCTCTATTGTTTTTCGGTACGATATGCCATCAAAGTCTTTTGTAAAAATGTCTTGATGGATCCATTTTACATCAAAGTGATAATCAGTACGCTTGTTAATAACAATTCCTAACCCTTTTGCCTTAGTAAATGAAATTGAATGTCCTGGCCCTTTTGTGGCACTGGATTTCATCACCAATACATCTCCAATTTTAATCTTTTTGTAATTATGTTCATCTCGGTAATCATGTATCATGGCATAACCGTCGTACCACTCGCTATTTTGAATAAATTCTTCGGTTACATCTCTATCACCACCATCAAAAGATGAGCCTACGGCCCAATAATCTCTATTATTCTTCATATCAAATCCTTTAAATGTTATAAAAACTTGCTCACATCCATTTTCGCTTGATCTATGCTCTTTCTTCAAAATTGTATTATAGTAACCTTCTTTACTGTCTTTTGATAAGTTATTGAAATTCAAGTCAGTTCGGTGTCCATAGGCCGCTTCACCATAGATTGTTATTTGTTTATTGCCATCGTACTCATAGGCAACTTTCGGGTTGTCAATTTCCAATAATTCTTTAGGGAGTAATTCTTTTCTAAACCTTAAATATGGACTATGTCTAAAAGCTAAATATTCACAATTCTGCTTACTAACTATTTGAAAGCCAAATTCTTTAGCAAAATAAATTCTATCATTTTTATAACTTTTGAACTCATCTCCAAGTGGCGTTTTATTTAATTCAGCTGCTTTGTAAACAATTGCTTTATAAGGAAGTCGCAAGTTGTTTTGACATAGTACATAAAACTTTTTACCTGGCTCGGCCTCAGTTCCATTTTTATAATCTTCTATTATTTCTGTAATCGCCTTTTGTACTAAGTCTTGGTCTAAAAATGACAGTATTCCATCCATAATCTCTAATTTTCTAACTTCAATTTTTTATTTTCTTTTTCTTCAACATCAAAAACCCCGGTCATTAAACGCGGCAAGAGTATATCGTAAGCTTTTACTACGGTAACCAGCCCACTCACCAACATCGGCAACTCTTGCCCATATCGCTCAACCCGATTCATTGATTTCATTGATATTTTCATTTATTCTTCATTTTAAAAATCATCGTCCATCAGCTTACCAGACCTTTTGAATTGATTACCCGTTTATATCCCATACTCTTTGAACCAAAATTGATTAACAAACCAATTTCTAAATTATAGGCTTCTAAGTAATTGATGGCTTGAGCTAAATGATTGTCCTCCAAGGTGGCAACGGCCTTGATTTCTACACAAATGACGCCTTCAACCAGAAAATCTACCCTTCGAGTGCCAATATGCTGTTCACGGTAGTAAATAGACATTTTCTTCTCTCGCTCAAATTGCAGCCCCACCTCTGCTAGCTCAATTGCCAAAGCTCGCTGATAAATTACTTCTTGAAAGCCATTACCCAGGCATTTATGCACTTCCATGGAAGCTCCAATGATTTTGCCTGTAAGTTCGGAGTATTTGTATTTTTCGTTTATCATTTTACTTCCAATTCTTGGCTTTGCCGCTGATTAATCTGATGTATTGATTTGGCTGATTTAGCGCCATTGCTGATTCCACTAGCATATCTCTCAACTTTAAAATCATAGTCCATCTTTTGATCTGTACTCATAATTTATATGGTTTTTTGTGTTCACGGGTTTTCTATTTAATTTGTTTTCTCAATCATAGTCCATCATTTAATCAACGTGAATCAGCGGTGCAGACAACTTGCACATTCATCAACATAAGCAACAGCCAATATGCTTCTACTCTATTTTTCTTCATCATACTATTTCTATCCGGCAATATACGCTAGTTTTCAAAAAATTGGTGACATGTACCTAAATGACGGCCACCAATCAAACCCATGTGGAAAAGGGAGCTACCTAATCTCCATTCCCACCACACCAAAACAAAAGCCCCATCTAACAAGCCAAACTCCAATTTGTCCGACGCCATCGGACAAATTGCAACAGCTCTAAAAACCGCTTCTACAAGCCGTTATAGCTGGCAAAACCGTGTCTAATCTACAAAATACTTGGTAGAGAAGTGCCCCGATTGACCGGTGAAAGTGAATATATAAACCTGCTGTGAAACTAATGAAAACCGCACTTGGGCTTGGCCTTGCGTGCTATAACATTCTTTGCCGTTTTCATCATAAACCTTTAGTGTAGTGTTTGCGGGCACTTGGCTCAGTTGTACTTGACCGTGGCTGCTTATTATTTGTATTTTGTGCAATTTGGTGTCGGCAATTCCGGCGGGCATTATTATAATTTGTTGCGCTTTGCTGCAAGCCCTGCAACCGGCTTCGCTTATAGCACACAATGTTACCATATACGTGCCGGTATTTTTATAGGTATGTTGCACCACGGCATAACTTACAGGGTAATAAATACCAACAATGCTATCGCCAAAATTATATTCTATACTTGCTACACCACCGCTATTGATGGTTGAATGATTATAAAAATTGAGCTTGGTACCCAAGTCAACCAGGGTGTCAACACTAAACTCAGGTTTGGGTAAAGGCAGCGAATTTACCTCAGCCTCCACCGATAATTTATTACCGCTGCGATAAGCCGTGGCGGTAATTTTTACCGCTTGTGTGAGGTCTTTGCCCATGGGCAGGTAGAGCGCAAAAGTATCGTCAACCGCAGTTTGTTTTTTAATAAACTTGCCTTCGCCGTTGGTACTCCATTGCACGTAGTCGGCATATTGGGCCGTGTAGCTTATATGTATGGTATCGCCCCAGCAGGCGGGGTGCGGATGAATTTCAAGGCGGGTTTGGGCATTTGCAAATTGTGCTGCTGCAAAAGCAAGGAGGGCAATAAGGTATCTCATGAAACTAATTTGTAAGCAACCTACGGTATTGCAGATGTTTGCACGCTTTTGGGGGGGTGATTCAATAGGAAATTGGGGTATTCGAAAGTATCAGTGGCTTTTTTATCATCTCTTACAAATCATTGATATTCTTTTTGATTCGGTAGCGCTTCAAATTCGAACTTGATGCGGTAAGAACACACTTTTGCGGGTAGTGGGTTTGTTGAGTTCTAGCGTTTTTGTTTACTTTGTGGTCACGCATTGGCGTGAAAAAAAGTAAAATTCCGTGCGATTTGAGCGGTAATTAGCAGAAATACCAACATTCCATCGGTTTGCACAACTCGGCGGTAAAAACCAGCACTCCAAATCGATTAATAATAAGGGATTGGTTTCCATTTCTAAGATTGATACAACCGATTTAGGTAGTGGCTCCTTGCTCCTTTCTTGTACTTTTTGCTTGACCAAAAAGTACCAAAAACTCAATCTCGCCTTGGCGAGACTGAACAAAAAAAATTCGCCGCCACGTGAAGTATTGCAAATCAAATATTTGGCTTATCCAAATCTTGAACCTTTTGTTGCTGCGTATAGGCTCATACAGCTTTTTGTTCCGGGCGGAATT
>WGNN01000018.1 GCA_016124515.1 bacterium | reverse complement strand
TGCGGTCTTGTGTTATGGAGTTTTCAATAAAGTCTGATGGCGAGTTTTGGGCTATTACGTTGAGTATATAAGCGTGTGTACCGTAGGTTTTCAGCAGGTATTTGGGTCGCCAGCTCACGGCATCGCCATTGGTGGTAAAAAAGGTAACGAGCTCTGCTGCGCCAATGCCACTGGCAGCGCCTTGTAGTATGACGTAGTCGCTCAGGTGGCTGCCGAATTTGAGGGCATTAAGCAGGGTAGTTTGGTCAATGCAGCTTTTTAAGTAGGTGATTGAGGTGCTGCTGTAGCTGCCTACAAGCTCTGTGAGCAAGCTGGTGCGGTAGCTTGGATTGGACAGGGCTGTAACCTTGGCGGCCACACCAGCCGGTGGGGTACCGCCAATAACTGCGGTATATATGGCGTCCAAATCGCTCTCTGAAAAACATTGTAAAAAAAGATTGGCATTCACATCAAGCACGTCGGCCAGCAAACTGCTCAGGTTGCCTGCCGCAAGTCCATCTACTACATCACCCCGATAGCGCTGTATCAGTGAGTCAATTATCGCATCAAAGTCTGATGGGTTGTTGTTGTAGGCCAGCAAAATATCGGTTGCATGGCTATTGTCCCAGCCCAGTATGCTGCTCAGGCTGTATTCGTTTATCACCAGGGTATCATAGTCGGTGTCTTCAAGTGCCTGTATAAGCCCTGTGATAAAGGAATTGTTGGTTTTGTAGTACTTATTGAACATAGCCGCCACTCCGCTCAAACCATATTCGCTTATGAGCCAGTTGGTTATCATAGAGTCGTTCAGGGTACTGTCTTCCAGTCCGTTTTGCAGGTTATATACCGCCATCACGTTGCCTTGCGCATCGCGCATGTAATAGGTGTAGCGCCAGGTAATGGGGTTGGGGGTGGGTTTTACCAGTTTTACCACACGGTTGCCGCTGGCATCATACTTAAACTGCATATTGGCCTTACCTGAGGTATCGGCACGCTGTACTTTTGATACCTTGCCGTAAACGGTCCACTCTATGTTTCGTATCTGCTCTTGTTTGTCGCTTATCAGGTTTCCTATGGGGTCATAGTGGTAGTTGCCTGTAGTATCTTGTCCGCTGTTAAGGTCTTCTACTCCGCCGTTTTCATTTGAATAAATATCGTCTTTCAACACCGCATCTGCCACACCTTTGAGGCGGTTGGTACCGCTGTAGTAGTGGTAGGTGAGGTTATCCATTGTGGTATTGGTGTCACGGTGCCCATTCCGTACCAGATTGAGTATGTTACCATTCGGATCGTAGCTGTAGCTGGTGTGGTACAGGTTGGTATCGCTTACCCCATTCCACGTAGCGTTGCGAGACGTATCGGTGAGAAAATGGGCATTTGATGTTTTAATGCGGTTCAGTTGGTCATATTTATAGTTCATGCCAAGTACGCCTTTACCCATTTTTAAAAAGGCCCTGTTGGCAGTTGACATATAGCCAATATTTCCGTTGTAGAGATCAAGTCCTTCTGCGGTTCCGCCAAAGCCAGTGGATCCCCTTTGGGCTATGTGCTTGTTTGAACCAATGGCATGGTAGTCTCCGTCATAATAGCCCAGTGTATATCCAATGACATCGCGGGCAACATGCGGATTGTTGTGTCCGTCGCTTCCCATGTCATTGTGAATATTTAATGTACTGCTATTAACGGCTTTCAGCCAACCATGTATGGTGTAGGCATAGTCCATGGCCTGTACCCTGTTGTTGCCAATTGTGGTTCTGGCCAAAGGCCCGTGCAGGTAGTATTCATACCTGGCATCTCTTTCCCAGTTTATATTGTCTTTTGATGTAAATACCTTGGTTATCCGGTTGTCGGCATCGTATTCATATTCATGAAAAAACTGATCGGCTTCACCTGGTTGGTAGCATACTTTATTTACATTGCCGCTTACCAGATCATACTCATAATCTATTCGTTTGTACCGGCTTCCAAAGTCTTCAAGTTCTACAAACTCCTGTATAATGGTCTTTACATTGCCGTGTACATCATAGCTGTAGTGTGAGGCAAAACTGTAGTCGGCTGTAGTATCTGTAAGGTAGTAAACTGCTGCTACTCTGTTTCGTAGATATGTTTGGCCATCATCACCCATTAAGCCATCAACAGTGGTACTCAGGGGTGCGTCATAACAGGATCTGGTTATCTGACTCCTGAATCCTGAATAGAATCTGGCCTTAAAATAACTCCCGATGTCCTTGAGCGAATCGAGATCGACCGGATAGCCAAGTGCTATCTCACCTACTTCGCGTATCCTGCCAAGTGCATCATAGTAGGTGTAGCTGTATATGTTTCCTCTGCCGGCTTGTTCTGCATTCTGTGAATAAACAATGCGTCCGAGCCGGTCGTAGTAAAATTTACTTATGCCACCGTCCGGGGTTTTCTGTCTCACTACTTCGTTAAGTGTGTTGTACTCGTAAAAAGTGGCCAGTTTATGCGGGGTTAGCTCGTAATTCGGATTGCCTGAACCATCTTCCATATCAGCAGTGGCGTCAGCAAATGATTTTGTTCTCCACTCCCTTGCCTTGGCTGTATCAACATCTTCTTTGAAAAGGGCACCTTTAGGCGGTACCGTGCGAACCAGGTTGCCCCCTATGTCGTAATAATAGAGTGTAAAATGGTTTTGAAGTTGCGGAAACTGCATTTTAAATACTTCGGAGCTTCTGGCTGATGCGCACTTTTGGCGGTAGCTTTCTTTAAATATGCGCTCCTGCAGGTACATGTAGTCATTGTATTTACTGAAAGCGCTTAAGCGCACCATGTTTTCCCGTAAGGAATCGCAGGGATTTTCCTCCAGTTTTTGCTCCCTGAAATAGGGCTTATAGCATAGCTTCTGTTCTTCAAATTCGCAGCATTTGGTTATTTTGTACCTTGATGTATATCCCTCCAGGGTTACCCATTTGGCCTGTACGGCATCATAGGCGTCTATATAAAACCAATTGTTTATTCCACCGCCCTTTACGTGTGCCCGTATATTTTGAAAACCTGTGACATGGTTGAAATCAACGGCGTCTTGTTCTTCAGAAAACAGGATGCCATAATTGCGGTAACCGTTGGAATCAAGCATGTTTATTTCCATGCTGTCGGTAGGCGCCCCCGCAGTTGCTGCTGTTGAATAACCATTGTAATAGACTTTTATGGGGCTGTTGTCATCAGGGTATAGTGATGTTAAATAAAACTCGCTTATGCCATTCAGTTCCACTGCTTCATCAAGCAGTTTATCCGCACCGGCTAAAGCATTTAAAAATATTTGCCACTGTCCTGCGACATCACTTATCTCTTCGCAAATAAAAATTTTCTTGTTCCCACATGACGCACAATCAGTAGTTTCCATTTCCACTGTAAGTGATTTTCGCAACTCATCCTGCAAATGCGCTTCGAGTAATTCATCGTATGGGGTATTAAGTCGCTCGGCCAGTGTTGGTTTATATTCCAGAATGGCGCTCTCTATGGTTCCGCAGCTGATGCATTTTTGGCTCTGAGAGACAAACGAAAATGTGCAAATCGTATCGGAATCTACAACTTTGGTATGCGCTTCCATATAATGTTTGCCATAGATTTTAGTAGCCGGACATGCTTTTACTATTTCTTGGAGGTTGTAAGTTAATTTGTAAATGTCCGGGTTATTGAGAACATTGTAATTGATCCTGTATTTTATGAACTGCTTGTTTTTCCAACCCAGTGGTGTATTCTCATTGATATAAACCGAATCAAAAGTAGCTGCGGGAAAAAGGGTGGATACACTATCAGTCAAGTATTCGCGTACAGCTTGGCGACATGAACCTGTATAGGGTTTGTTGAGAAAATCAATACTCAAATCAAAATCGTCAAAATCATCAATCAGTTGATCTATATATTTTGTGGTGTCCGATGCGATGGATTCAAGTCTTGAGAGAATTTTAAGGTATCTGGATGAATTTATGGCAGATAAATCAAAACAATAATAATCACCTGTACCTACAGAATCGCGTTTGAATACGAGGTTAATTCCAAAACGAGAGTTCAAATGGTCGTTAAACGCCTTAATAGAATCAAGGGTGCGGGCTGTTTCAGTCTCTTTGGCGATAAAGCTATACCCACACTCATTGCGATTCACAACCAGCGAATCTGTGAGCTTACAGGCTTTTACAAAGTCCAGGTATTCATAGGCATACAGATTATTCCCAAACCTTTTGTTCAGGTAATTGGTCATCATTTTGTTGTGGTTCACATGGTTGTAGCCCAACTGCGGATAAAGTGTATAAAAGTCAAGAAGGGCATCATATATTGACTCACAACTTAAACATGCCGGACAATGCTTTTTTACCGAGCCGGGAATTGCATAACTGTATTTGGCAGCTAGTGTATCGCTGGTTGGCTCCAGGTAAGTACTGGTACGTTCTTCAACCTCACATACACCAAAGTTGAATAGGTTAGTATAACCCCTCACCACAAATTCGGTGCTGCCACTTTTGGCCTTCATCTCTACGAAATTGCCCAGTATTATTCCATAGCCATTGCTTTTACGGGTGATGTATTGATCTACTACCTTGCCCGTATCCACCATAATACCGTAGAATGAATCAATGTTGCTCCAGTTGATACTGGAATTGCCTTTTATTAAAGTAAGGTAGACCGGACTACTTTTATTGATACCTATAACGGCATCCAAAGTATCATTGGTGGTGGTGGAATCTACGTTTTCAAGTGCTTTGTAGCTGTTGCCGTAGTATCCGTTGCTTCCTCTCCTGAACCATTGCAGGGATTTGTTGAAGTCATACGACAAATCATACCCATCATAGCTGTACACGTCCGTATATGTTTTTCGGTAGAGTTTGTCATTTGTATTGAGCTCATTGAGAAAATCCTGAAAAGATGCCAGCCTGCACAGATTTAATTGGCAGCTTGTTAAATATTTGGTATGTCCTCTTTTAACCACCCGTTGTTGAACGGAATAGCAGTCATCTTTACAGGCATATTCCTGATATTCGTTGAAGAAAATAAGGGTAGTCCACACTCCTGAACCAACATCCAGATAACAATCTACAAGGTATCGGTCAAGGAAATTGTCATAGCGGTAGTTAACTACACTATCTATGTCATTTACGCTAAAAGAACCATTGTAAACGTTGTAATATTTTTCCTTATCTCTTGGAATTTTTGCAAGTGCTACGTAGCTGATATCGACCGGTGGGTCATCACCTGCACCAATATATCCTCCCCATATAAAATTGGTAATCGGCATTACCGTGCTGCTATCAAAAGCACATTTGCATGAAATCGCTGTGTCCTTAACCTCATTAAAGTTATCGCGTTTCTTATAATACCCATCCAGAAAGTAATAAAACCTTGTAAACGAATCGGGAAGAAAGTGGTACTTCGGAGTATCAGCTGACGTTGAATGATAACCATATTCATTTCCAATGCTGAAATCTTGACTCAAATATCCATGATACGGATTACCGACACTATCCTTATCATGCCATGCAGCTTGATCCAGCCAATATGTAAGATCATATTCTATCTGTTCAATATCAGGATAAAATGGCACTCCATAGCTTTCTAAAGCAAATGAATTATTAGACCATTTCCCCATAAAATTGGTTATGGTTGTGTCGTATTCTACAGAAATACCCTTACAAACTTTTCCCCAACTGTATATTTCATCCCAGGTTACATCAATACCTGACTTATGAAGGAAGGTTATCAGGTTTTTTGTGGTTGCGGGTTTCCACTTGACACAACGTCCCTTTCCACCACCAAATCTCTTTACTTCTACGTGATTTTCGGGGATTTTAAAATTGAAGGTAATACCATATAACAATTTTGCTGTAGTTGAGAGGGATGTGCTACAATACAGAGAAAACCCAACCCTATGGATACCATCCAGTTTGAAGCCTACGGAGTTATTAAAATTACTGAAATTAATTCCGCTATAACTTGTCCCAATTTTTGAGATGATATGGTAAATTTCAATATTATAAAAATCCTTACGCTTGCCTTTGTTCTGAATATTGATAATAAGCTTACTCAAATTGAACATTTGCTCTACAGAAACCTTGCATTTGTAGTTGGCCGAAGGGTGCTTAAGGAATGTCCTTATGGAGTCAAAGCCCGTATATGATGATGTGAGATCAAAATAATTGGTATCAGTCACATCATCAAATTTACCGTGGCTGGCCAAATCATTTAAAAAGGCAGTAAGCTTATTGTCATAATTAAAGTACTTGGAAATGGTATATGAACTATCCGGCTCCCTCCATTCCAAACACTCTGCCGGATGAACCTTTATCTCATTAAATTCCTTCATTTTGGCGGCAAGCAACTGACATGAACAATCGATATCAGCTTCAGCCACTTTTGACTCATTGGGAAACAGGTTGTGCTCTGTGCCCCTAGGAAATTCAATGAGTAAATTATTACAATAGTTGTTGTGTGCCTTGGTTGTACCCAAGAGGGTTTCCAGCACATTGTTAAAGGAAGTATATCCGCTCGGTGTGCTGACGCCATTCGGCAAATCAACTCTTCCGAATGGATAATTGGCATTGCAACCTAACTTGCAAACTTCTAAAAAGCCACTGATAATACTGTCCATTTTTTCACTAGTTGCATCGCACATCTCCAGATCTTTGCGCCAGGAGTCCACATAGGTGCTGCATTGAACTTCACAGTGGTCATTCATTTTCGATGCCACCCATAAACCGGCATCATGGTTCAACTGTTTATAATCCTGCCTGTAAATATCAATGCCCATTTGGTCTTCAGGAAAGAAATACCTTCTTTTTTTATCTGACAACAATTTTGTATGACTTGATCCGGAAAACAGTCCATATCTTGACGCAAAGCTTGCGGAATCCTTAAATTCATTGCTATCACGTAAATAATAGGTAAAACCTTTGTAGATATTGTCTGCACTTTGTTTGAAAAGAAAATTGATCAGACGTTGCTTTTGTCCCAAATAGATATTTTTGTAGGCCATCCATTGCGCATCCAGTCTGTCCTTACTTAGTGAGGTATCTCCAAAGTTGTCAGCATATTGACATATAGTTGCATTACCAGTGTACTGCAAACACTCGGTCATTGCCGCCATTCGTTTAAGGGAATACATCACCCCGCCTTGCTTTAGTGGTGACTTTACCGTCTTATCCATCATGTCGCGATAGACAACCCATTGAGCAACTTTAAGAAAGTCTTCGGGCAAACCTGAAATTGTATAATTTACACTATCTATAAATACTGTATCGAGAATAATCTGATACATTGGATCAAGTTCGAGTATTTTTCTCTTATGTGTTGGAGAAATGTAGGCAGATGCAAGTGCATCTTCATAGCTATCCGTTGCCCGAAGCGCATCATCATAAAGAAAACTCTCATAATACTGAAGTCCCAAGTGAAAATAAGGGTATTCAGGATGCTGTAATATGAGTGAGTTTGCCCAACTTGGCTTCCATTCTCTTATATACTGTGAATAGGGTAATGATTCAGGCCCTGTATAGTCTCCGGTACTCTCATTCAGAATTAATTCATCGTCTCCGAATTCATCTTTATAGGGTGTACATGGAACGTGCCATTTATAAATCACTCCGAAAATATTATTGTCGTCATAAACTGATACTTTGCCGTATTTCTTCCTGTATTTTACAGAGTCTATTATACCCTCAGGCGAAAAATATTGTCCATTTAGTTCGTATGCTCCATACTGCCCTCCCTTTGAAACGTCCAATAGTAGTTGCTTCTTAAGCATTTGTAAAAATAAAGGCAGGGTATCAGTTTCAGTGTAGCCCACCATTGAATCGCAATCGATGGCATAGCTGTAAGCGTCTTGCAAGAATGAGTCAAAAGGAATAAAACATGCATCCTTATTTCGCAGGTAGTTCTTCCAATAGGCTTCTTCTGCATCCTTGTTGATTTCAAGCCTTTTAAAAATATGGTATTTTCCTACGGGTAATTTCACGGTAAACCCTGAATTATCCAGGCTATCTCCTGACCAGAGTTTTATTATGGTATCTCCATCACAAACATCATCGTAATTAGTTATGGGCCCAACATCTCTGGTATCTGTATAAATTACAGACCCGGTCTCTTCACTTCTTATCGTTACCGTTAGTTTGTAAACACAATCATAACAAAGACTATTGCAGGTAAGCATGTATTTTTCAGGCTGGAATTCATACCAGAATTTATGTGCCACATCACCCATGGAAAAATAGGAGTAATTCAGTTCATAGGCATAGGGGTGTACACTCGAATACTCGGTCTTAATTCCTTCTGTGATAAAGTTAATATCAAGACGTGATGCACTTGAAGTATCAATTTTTGAATCCAGCGATATCAGGTTTTCGGGGTTATCTCCCGCAAGGCTTGTCGCCACTACTCTTCCATGCTGGTCAATGTAACTTACTGAAATTTGCCCATTGGCATCAATAACGATACTCTCTTTATAATGTTTGGCGAAGCCTGCTTCAGAGCCAAACAAGCCATCCAACATAATTTGCGGCGGTTTAACGTATTCATACCGGATTTCGTGCCCTGAGCCAATTCTATGATCGGGCCCAACTCCACTTTGGTATTTAACCCTACCTGTGCCGTCTTTTGTAAATACAGTTTGTGTAAAGGGAAACCCATGTGCATCGGGTATAAAATCCTTGTGTATTCCTGAAAGTGTATTTGATGATGAATAGTAATTGGAGGCGCCTGCGGTGGTTGAGTCAAGTGCGTCTGGCATGGCTTTCCCATCAAAATGTGAGGCATTATAAGGCAAGTGCGAAGGATCGACCCCAGACCGGTTAATGTTGTCATTATACTCCAACACACCGCCAATGTTTAAGGGTACAGGGAGTATCTGTACGGCTGGTCTCCCTTGGTAATCATAGACAGTCTCTCCAGCCACTATGGTATTATCAGTACTCAACCGGGTAACAGCCTGCCGGTTTTTATTTAAACCATCAAAGTATGAGACCACTTCCTTATTCTTACCATTCTCTGCATAACTCGCCACATATTGCCATGTTTTCAGGCTACTTTCATGAGATGGAATAGTTTTGTTGTTGATGTGCAGATAAAAATTTGATGAATAACCATCCACTGTTCCCGATGGGGTCGATGGAAACCAACTGCCCTCATAAATCTGTTGAAAAGCACTACCCCTTCGCCCGATTTTTCTAACTCTCACAAGAACAAAACCTTCTTCAAATACATTGGAGATTGAATATTCCAACGTACTTATCGGCAACCTTACGCGCGTCGCATTTTTTGAAAAATTATAATTAACTGCGGATTTTTTCAATCTGAATGAATCTCTTTCAGGACTCCAATAGCTGGTGTCTGAAAGGTCTCGGTCTGTGTTGTAATTATCTACATAAGTCCATTCAATTTCCCAGCCGAGTGCATCCAGCCAGTCATTGCATGACATAGGCTGGGCAATAATAAACTCATTGGAAGCCGGGAGGTAGGTAAAGGTTCCTGCCACATCCCAATTTGTTGTGCAATTGGCGTCCGGGTCAAAGTCAAAGTACCTTTCCACACTGATGGTACCGGTTAATCTAAGGTTATCTTGCGGGTCGGTTATGGTTGTGTTGTTGATATTGTCCTTGATAGACTCAACTTCAAAATACATATACACGATATTATCGAATACCATTGATGAACTAATTGTATTCTTGATTTTGGGAACAGTTGGGTTATAGTCTATACTAAGGGTGATTTCCGAACTGTCTATATTCAGATCAAAATCATAGGTTATTACTTTAACGGTGAATGTATAATCACAACTGATGTTTGCATCGATAAAATAGTGCTCATCTACATCCAAGGTCAACAAACCTTTTGAAGAAATGAGGTTTTGCCTTGAAAGTGCAATTGGCGAACTGGCCATCCAATTGACTGAGTATCTTCCAGAAGAGAAATCCAGATAACTCACTCCAAGACTGTTTGAACTGCCCGTTACTAATGTATCATGCCTTACAGCTTCTGACTTAGTGCCTTCATATACAGGCGCAAGCTGGCCTGAAACACTCCTGAAAACAAATAAAATAAATAGTGAAATTACACTCCTTTTCATAACCTTTTAATTTAGAGTTTGATTATAAAGCTTATAGTCCGAATAATCTTCCCGCAGTTTGTATCCGGAAGCGGTCTTTTCTATATAGTTATCTAATGAGAATGGAATTTGTACATTCTCATTTTTAAAACCACTGTAGTTCATTTCTAGCCTTGGCCGGTTTACCCAACTACCATCATTGACTTGAACCGGGGTTCTGGAATAGACTATTGCCTTTCTTGGATAATATGTAGTCGGCTCATATTGCAGTAAATAGGAGCTGACTGCAGCATTCCAGGGATAATTAAAGCGAAGCTCCTCAAGTCCTGAAACTTGCCGGTGCTGTACGGATTGCACAGAACTTAAATTGGAATCAATGCCTGAAAGTATAGATGACGCATTGGAATTCCCTGATGCGCTATGGAAAATCACAACATATTTATCATCGTGGTTCACTTGTACGCCTAAATCCCCGGAATTCAGTTCCAGAGTATTGCCTCTCTGTATGGCAAAGCCATCTGCATTTTTCCAGTATATGGCTTTTTGAACGTCTATGGGGGTTTTGGAAGAGCTATCTGTGTAAAGCTTATATTCAAGTTGAAAATACATTTGATCGGTCTCGGAAATTGAACTGAATACTTTTTGAATTAACAGATAATATTCATTCTGACCAATGGTAGGAAATGAGCATAAGATGAGACTTACTACTACAAGAATCCGTATTTTTTGTTTACTGCCCATTTTTAATTGGTTTTTGGAATTCCGTATCTTGACTCCTGTAGTGTAACAATGCCTCTATCAGTCTCTTTCTTAATTCTTAACAAACGCCCTTCACCGTCATATTCATAATAGGTCGCAAAATTATTCTCGTCCAATTCAGCAATTAACCTTAAGGTGAGCGGATCGTAAACATAAGTTTTCACCATACTATTATATGGTTGAATTCGTATATCATCAAAACAAGCTCCGGTTCCGATAAAGTCATCAACTTGTGCATAAACCTGTATGGTATGTGCGGCTGTATCATCAGGAATGGTAAACTCTCCGTAAATTCTCTGCCAACCATCAATTATGGGGCCGTCGGCATTGAAGGTTGCTTCATAACCTGTATTATTGATTTTTACTTTCAGGCTGGCCGCTTCATAGTCGTTTACATTACCTCCGGTTACGTAAATCTCTTTCACCCAGCCACTCACAACATATTTTCTCCCTTTCTCCGGTGCAAACTTTTGAATAACATTGCCATTGTCTATTTGAAAGGGTTCCAATTCGTGCCACGAAGCAGTTGTGGTATCATTGATAAATAGTTGGTCGGTAGCTGAAATATATCGATTACTGGCTACAAATAATGATGCTCTGCCTGTATGATGATGCAATTTGGTTACTGCATACAAGCTATCCAAATCATAATACTGCATAAGGTAATGTGGTATGATAACACGGGTAGCATCGACACCAATGCTATCTTCTTGCAAAGACCAGTGAAATTGTTTCATGCAACCATTATAAAACGGATAGTCGTACTCTTCAAAGCCATCAAAAGCCAGATCGTGATGGTGAGAATTTTGCCCTACAATTGTCACCAACTTACGATCATAACCATAAACTTCTGCTGAAGGTCTATCAAGTGCATCAATACTTTCTATCAAATTACCCGCAGGTGATGCAATGGTCAGCGTTGCCGGAGAAATCCAATTGTTGCCTCCATTACCTATAAGTCCACCTGAGCTGAATTGCCAAAAAGGGTCATAATCAAATTGTCCATCAAGACGTATTTGGGACCTGGTTCCATAATTTACTGATGATCCTGCAATCTGCCGCATATCATTAAAGGCAAAATTGTCTTTTCCACGCCACACGCCGCGAATACCTGTAAGATACGGATTTATAGTATCCGGTAGGGTTGCTTCACACTCATACCAACAATCAACTACTTCAAAGCAGGGGCCACTATTGCCTCTTAGTGTGTGTGGAATCCCTTCTATATAAGCATCAATCAGGAAGTGGGTACCACCATCTTCCATGTTGTCCACCCTTATGTTTCCAAAGGAGTCAATTGTTGACCAATCTATTGTCTCACCATGAGCCGTTTGGAAGCTCATGTTGCAGTAGGGAGGCCTTTGGACTTTTGCGATTGATGCACTGCCGCCATAACTCCCAATATATAACGCCAATACCATGGTATTCGAATCAACTCTGGTTTCCGAGATTTGGGAAAATTTAATTGTATCATAATGACTACAAGGTGAATAAATATATTTCGATCCAATGTGCATGTGATGTAATTGCCAACCCAGCAATTTCGCACTATCGTTTATCCCCGCCATTCGGGGCCATGTGGTTGGATAAGTGCCTTCGGTATAATATTCCGACAGTGGAGCAGTTAATTGCCAAGAATTTCGTTCATAAAACAATTTATAGATATAGGATGTATCATATACTAGTACGGAGTCGCATGTGCTATGATCAGCACGCAAATAGTAATTGATATCAGAGAATCCTTTGTCAATAGACGAACCGGCGTAATTACTAAGTTTATACAAATTATAGGCTTCATTCAATGATGCTTGATTATTAGAAAACCAATTTGCATCGGCAAGGCTGTCAAGTATTTTCTGAAGCATATAGCCATTGCTGGTAATTCCGCATTTTTTATACCTTACCTGATCAGAATACACCTGCCACTCATCTGACAAAGTGGATGCTGCGGTTTGGGTGACCAATGCCGGTGGACTAAATAAGCTATCTGTTGTATCCGGTTCTTCCATGGAAACAAAGGAACCAACAGAAGCATTTAATATATTGCGGTGTCCGGAGCGAATAATTTTTAGACTGTTAAATGACCCGTTTATCGGAAAACCAGCTTTATCTACAAGGTAGACTTTAGGTGATTTGATCCCTTTTACCCAGCACCTACCTGAAAACTTTTCGTTACTTGCGATTGGTTTACTCGATGTTCCAACATCCTGAATATATGTTAGGCTGATTTCATCACCCTTTGCAAAGTATTTGTTCGCCCCGTGCAGAGATGCGTCCAGCTCTAATACACCATTGATAATATCCACATTATGTAGTACCAAGCCTTCATTTTGTGAAGAGGGGCCAATATTTTTATAAGCATAATATCCCGGATAATTGAAACTGGTGATTTTATCCTCGTACTCATTTCCGGTCTGCGTCATGAGTACTTGTCCCGTCATTTCATCCCAAATTAAATTTTCAGTTGAAACTACTGAATTTTCGTCAAAAGCAACCGCTGCATGCATAATCCCGTGTTGCTGAACTACTTTGGTTACCGTAACAGAGCGAAATTTGTCTATAGAATGGCTTTTATGAAAGTAAAGGCTTGGAATGGGTAAAGGAATAGCACCAATTACTACAATATCAAGGTTTGAAGGATATGTACGTGAAAATGATTCGCTATTGTCTGCTTTGGTGTCAATAGACATGTCAAATTCAATGCCAATCTCCCTATCACTTAGTTTACCTGTCTTATCAATTACCTTGACCTTATTATTCAACCAACTGGTGGAATAGGATATGTTTTTATCAAAATTCTCCAATTCACTTTTAAGATTTATTACGGGGTCAGTACTCGCCCCAATTTCACCGGTTTTATAATAATACTTAGCACCTGAAATTAACATACCATCAGAATTATAACTAAGTGTAGATTCAGGCTTCCCGTGCATATCATTGGAAAATACAGTATAACCCTGACTAGCTGCTACATATCTGCCGGATTTCCCATTGATAAGAAACCTTGTTATCGGATCACCAACAGGCTTTATTATCGGGTCAATTGCTGTTTTCTTGATATGTATGGGGAAATCTTTGGTAGTGTAAAATCGACTTTTTGTATAGCCTGTTGGTGTTCCCATGTTTGAATTTAGACTCGTCACCTTTACTTCACTATAACCAACCATTGGGTTTGGGAAAAAAGTCTCGCCTATTGGACCAATAATTTGTACCCGTTCACTGAGTAGGGCTTTTCCGAATTTTACAGAATCAATTCCCTTTATCTTATAATTGTCATAATAAATTGGAGCAAAATATGGGTTTTCTTCATTTCCAAAACCCGGCTCATAGGACGCAACTCCAGAACTGGCTGTGTCCCCATCTTGATTTATGGTATTGTAATGATATTCCACGCCATAGTCAAATGATTCAGACGAAGAGACTTTGTCCCAATTATCATTCATGACTATGGATTTTACCCTGTATCCACCACCCTTTTTGAAATGGGTTGATTCTTTTAATCGAATAAATGTCTCTGAGGGAATTAACTCTTTCGCATATCGCAATAATCTCATTTGCCTGTATTTCCCGACGACAAATCCGGCCAAAGCGCCAATATTCTTTACCAGTGATTTGAATTCACTCTTCAGTTTACTGTCTTCATTTGGTATTTGACTACTTTCAAAAACTTTTTGGTTCAAATTTTTTAGAATAAAATCCCAACTGTTCAGACTGATGGGATTCATTTTTGTACCCAGGTCCAATTTATAAGGTTTTAATTTTACCCAACCTACGTGTGCATCATTCTTAGCCAAACCCATATCTTCAATTTCTGCAAAACCGGAAAAGAGTTCGGGCTCACTTTTATTTCTTAGGTAAATTGATGACTTGTAAAATAAAATATGGTTATCCGGCATGTACGCATCTTTTACCTCATCATCACTGGTAAATGTCTCTCCAGACTTAAAATTAAAGTATAAGTAATAATATTCATCTGTATCATCATAAAGAAGACCACCCATGTCATGAGTATATTCCGAATCACCAACTCCTATGGTTTGAATCATTTGATGTGCCCGCTTTTCCATCACATAATCATAGTCATCTGCCTCATAATTAATACTTATGGTTCCTCCGGAAGGTAATTTTATCTTACTCAAGTTCCAGGCGGATGCATATTGATTTGCTGAAGTTGTGTTTTGTTCCGTATAGGGGTATATCTCATTTGGCAACGCTGAATTATATGGCTTATAGGTCCCCCAACGGTCATAGGCCTGGAGATCATAATTTGGATTAAAGTCGCTGTATTTAAAGACATAGGGACTTAAACCGGCCTTCATAGATTCTCCATACGTAAAATATACCTTTTTCAAGGTTAACTTCCCATTTTCACCAGATGTAAGCTCGTGGTTTGGAAGCCCTTGGCATAGGCTGTAATCATATTCAAAATGAACGACTTTCAGAGGGGTGGCATCAGTCAGTTTTGTAAACCTATCTACTTTGTTATATAATTCTATCTTGTCAAGCTTGAGCATTCTCTGCTCATCCGCTGTGCCTTTTGTCCCTCTTTCGTCACTGACACCTATTGCATCTTTACGGACTGAATAATAAAATTCAGCCACATGGGTTTTAGACTCAATTGAATGGACGTACCAAAGTTCTTTGGATCCATAACTGTAAGTAGCTTTATCATCATAGTTAACTGACTGTAATCCGGCGTTATATCTTGCCTTATTCTTTCCGTATGGTGCTCGCCAGCCGTAAGAATTTGAGTGTCGGGTATAATTGAACTTAACTGCTGTGCCTAAATCATCTACTGTTATGCCATCTCCCTCTACGTCAATATAATCGGGGGACATAATACCGGTTAAAAGGTATGAGCCGGCATGTGCAGGGGTACTTTGCTTCGTATAATAATTATCTCGTCCATTATCATTGTCAATTGATGCATCTTCCTTTGCATTGTAGTGAATCAGACCACTTGAATCTCTATAATTTTCATAATAATGATAACTATCGTCGTTGGCCCCTTCAATCGAAAATGCGACATTGTAACTTGCATTGTTATATGTTGGAATGTCATAGAGGTACCTGGTTCCATCCGTCTCAGTTATTTCAAAACCACCGATGTGATGTGGTTTACGCGCCGGTATATACGACGGACTCGTACTGTCAGATAAAGTGCTTCTGTTGTAGGGAACACCCGGAGGGTTTACATATGCTGTTTTGGTATTGAAAATTGCTCCATAGGTGTAAATATCGCTGTTAAGCCCATATTTTTTAGCTTGTTTATTGGTAAAGTAACGGATTGATTTTGTTCTGGGCTGTCTTTCATAAGTTCGGTTGGCAGCTATTGCATCCAAGTCAACCGTCTTGGAAACACCATAATCGGTAACTAATTCGTCAGTAAGTCTGAATCCATTGAGCTTATCGGCAATCACAACCAATTTTGATGGTTCATAGCCATTCAAATCTTCAATATAATTTTCATCTATCCCTACCATTTCACCTGCTGCTTTAAAGTATTTTTTTTCAAAAAGCAGGTCAGCATCAGTGAAATAATTGTCGTTATTTCGTATGTAATCATTGGACCAGGAGCTTGTCCATGCTCCGGTGTATTCATCCCAGGATGATACAGTTAAATTACCCCCACCTTTAATAGATGTACCAAAGTCAAGTCCAAGGCTGGAAATTGGCATTCCCACGCTTCTGTTTTCCTTTACCGGGTCTCCATAAATAGGGACATCATAAGAGTTCAACTTGAAGGCTCCTCCTGTACCCTGTCCACTGATTGAAAAAATATCATAAGTTGTCTGTGACATATGAAGGTACTCTGATTTTGGAGAGTAAGGGAAATCAGAACTCCTGTTAAAATCAAGTAACTGGTCTTGTCTGTTTTTATTTCCAAAATAATTTACTCGCTCATAATACATTGATCCATAAGCCGCAGCATCTGTCTTTTTTTCATCTTCGGGAAGAAACTGTGTTGAGTAATAAGCATTCATTTGCGTCTGCCAGTCAACGGTTAAAGCTTCCTTGGCAATTGCCAAATCAAATGACAGGTTGAAGTTGCGCATGTTGTATTGCTGAACCGGCATATATGAAGTATAACCTATAGGGAATGACGATGAAGCTTGCCCACTATAACCTTCGATTGAAGAGTTCCCATTCGAAGATTGTTTAGCGTAACTGCTCGCCACCATATTAAATGCTAAGCCCGTCATACCCTTTGCAGATCTGAAGCTCAATCCCAAACCCATAGACAGATTTTCACTCGTCGCAGAGCTAGCTAAAATCGCTCCACAATCATCAAATGTTACTGAATTTGAACTCTTTGTGTATGCTAAAGACAAGTTTGGGTTGGCTGAAATACCGGTTTGTGAGTCAAAGCCAATACTTAATTTTAATTTAATAGCATTAGCGCTCGTGTCATTTTTTGACGTTCCATCTTCGTTTGGCGCTTCGGCATTACTTGTACTGTTGAGCGTCTTCAAATTCCATGATTTACCGAAATTAAGCTGTGAGCCCCATCCATTATAACTGTTATTATAGACTCCAATAGTGGCTGTTAGTCCTTTTCCCTTTAATTTTTGAAAACCCAATAACTCTATTGGTACAGTTACACTGCCACCCACTGTACGGTTGTCCTTAACATTTCTCTCTTGCTTGACAATATCTCCTTTAAAATCATCGGGAATACCGCGTACGTTTCTATTGATGGCTCCCGGTGTCAGGCTCCAGCCTAGGCCGACCATTGATGCCTCCTGATCCATACTGACTCCGGCTTGGTAGTTCAACCCAACAGGATAACCACCTACGTCGAGCAATGGTATGGAATAGGAAAAATCACCTGAAAACAAATCGACCATATTGTTTGAGCCAACTTCCTGAAATCCTGCTGTTTCGGGTTGACTTGGGCCTCCTGTGAGGGCAAAGGAAATTGTTGGAAAAAACAATTGATTGAGAAAGATTATCAAGGTAAAAACAGAAATCACCTTGAGCCTTAGCCTATACTTCATAAGGGTAAAATTTTAATTCGGTTTTCTAATTCGTCTAATGCAACTTGTATATTCACTGGCCCAAGGCCTAATACTTCATCGTCAAATACAAAGACAGCTTTTTCAGGAAGTGCTTCTTCCTGAAAATACAGGTTGAAACTTCCTGCATTTGCTGCACCGTAGGTTCTTTCAAAATGGCATATTCTACATGGAATTTTCTTATCACCATCTTCCAAATAGAATCGGGTTCTCATATCTTCTGAAACGAACTGTTGCAGTTGTTCTCTGTCAAGGTAGTTTTCCAAAGCCTTGGGAGTTTCTACTCGTAAAGTAAAAGAAGCAGAGTGCTGCATGGCTGTTATTACTGAATCAAATACCTTTTGGTCTCCTTCATTACCCTCACCGCTATAAACTATTCTATTTGAAACCATGCCTATAGGCAGGTACTTTAGCTCCAGGAAAAAATTTGATATTTCTCTTGTTTCAATAAATCCATTGTCACGGTTTGCAACGTAAGCCTCAATTTCATCAGGATACAGACTTACTTTGGATTTGCCACAGGCTGTAATTAATAACAGACCAATTAACAATTTAATTGTCAGTTTGTGTGCCTTCATACCTTTCATTAGCATATTTAATTAGTTCATCTGTCATATCCCAGGCTTCCTGGCAATACATTAGGTTGCCCGTTCCGGATGCGCCGAAAATCACCTCCACTTCTTGCTCCTCGCCATAATCCTTAATGTATTGGTTCAATTGTGCCCATACGATGTCATTGTACTTATCCTCTCGTGATTTGCTGTCTGATTCAAAATCACGATTTTGGTTTACATATTTTTCATACTCCAATTGGTACCTCGCTTTCAGCTCGTCTGTACTCCCTGTAGCTGATTTGATTTGATTTTGAAGCGAGAGCAACTGTACTTTGAAACTATCCAGAACCTTACGGTTCTCTGAATTTATACTTTCGTAATTCATGGATAATTTCTTCTTTAGCGTAAATTCATTAAACAGATCCACTGTTCTTATGTAGCCCATTCGGGGTGTGGAAATGCGCATATCTCTGTAAAGTAAATAACTTAACAAGACAAAATTGCAAATTGTAAATATTACGATAATTCGTTTCAAACTCTTACATTTTATATGGATCCAGATAATAAATACTCAGCTTATCAATCACCTTTCCATCAGGGTTTGTAAATATTAATATATATTGTTCTTTATGCTTCAGTGTCCTTATTTTCTGTAAATCAACTTTGTGATAATTGAGGCCCACTCTGTTTTTATACCTGAAAGGTTTCTTGCATAAATTTTTTCCTGATACATCAAAAACATTTACCAGTACTTCACCTCTTGAATTTTCTTCCGACATTTTAAACTTCACCTCTTTTATTACGGATACCGGTATTCTTGTACCTTGGGTTCCCAATTCAAAATAATCCTGTCTGGTAATCATCTCCACTATGTCTTTGGACAGCTCCACCACCTTGAAGCTCCAAACCTGAGTGACACCCAGTTTGTATGACCCCACCCATGCCTGAACCTGCCATGCATAGCTGTGTCCCGGGCGCAGATCGGCACTGGTTGAAGGATATGGCAAATTGTTGATTTTCAAATGTTCTGCA
>WGNN01000066.1 GCA_016124515.1 bacterium | reverse complement strand
CAAAATTGAAGCGGTTGAAGATCTAAACAGCCAATACAACGACTACGCACCTGTATTTGCCCACGACCAATTGTATTTCACTTCTGACAGAGAAGAATCAACAGGCGGATTGAAATACCCCAAATTGGGCACCTATTTTTCTGATATATACGCAGCGCCGCTTGATGAAAACGGATTTTTTGAAAAAGCAAAACCACTGGGCAACAGCATCAATACCGACCTTAATGAAGGCATGGCAAGGTTTAGCGCCGATGGCGATGTGATGGTTTTTACCCAATGTTGCGGTGCCGGATTCGACTCAAGTTGTGCCATGCTGCTATCGGTGCGCGAAAGAGGCAATTGGAGCAAACCCGAAGTAATAGACTTTGGCATAGAAGGCGATTATATTTTTGGTCAGGCCACGCTGTCTGCCGATGGCAAAACACTCGTTTTTGTGAGCAACATTCCGGGCGGATATGGCGGGCACGACCTGTATATATCACACAAACAAGCAAATAAATGGGGAAAACCGGAAAATATGGGAGCCAAAATAAATAGTGCCGGCGACGAAATGTTTCCCTACCTGCTCGATGACAATACCCTGTATTTTTCATCAAACGGCCACCCCGGTTTTGGCGCACTCGATATTTTTAAAGCAGTAAAAAGAAAAAATGGTTGGCGCAATCCCGCCAATCTTTTACCTCCCATCAACTCGGGTGGCGATGATTTTGGTATAACTTTTAAAAATCCTGAGGGTGAGCAAAACGAAGGCTATTTCAGCTCAAACCGTGTGGGAAGCCAAGGCGATGATATTTACCACTTCAGTATAATAACCCCGCCATTGTGTCGCCTGTGCGGAACGGTTTACGACAACAAAAGCAAAAAACCACTCGCTAATTCAACCGTGTATTTGACCGACTTGAGCAGCAACAAAACCGTGTATATAGAAACCGACGACAAAGGGCAATATTGCATGAAACTGCTTTATGAAAAAGAATACAAGTTGGATGCTTACATGAAATACTACACCAACAACAAGGAAATACCCAGGATAAATACCCACGGTCTCAATTTTCAAAAAGACTTTAAACAAGATTTTTATCTGGATAAATGGACGGTGGATGAAATTGAAATAGAAGGAATTCTGTACGACCTTGACAAAGCCGATTTGAGACCCGAATCAAAAGTGATATTGGATTCGCTCGCATCTATTTTGAAAATCCACTATTATTTGGTAGTAGAACTATCGAGCCACACCGATTGTCGCGGCTCGGAAGACTACAACCTTGCCCTAAGCCAACGACGCGCCGAAAGCTGTGTAAACTACCTGATAAGCAAAGGAATAAGTAGAGACCGGATGATTGCAAAAGGCTATGGCGAAACCAAATTGCTAAACGATTGTGCCTGCGAAGACGGCGAAGGCAAGGGTTTGGATTGCACCGAAGCGCAGCACCAACAAAACCGCCGCACCTCATTCCAAATACTTCGCACCGATTTTGAACTCGAAGACCAACCCCAAGTGGGCGAGCCATATACCGATCCTGAAGGAAATTAATAATGCAACTTTAACTGCATTTTAAAAGCTGTTTAAATACAGATTCATAGCACTAGCAAGAAGCTGGAATTGAGCATTTAAATTTAAGAGCAACGGATATCATGAGCCGCTTTATTTTGATAAATCAAAGGCTAAGTGGTTTGTCATCTCGGTAAACTGTCTTGGAAAAAGAACCCAAACAGCGCCACCAATCCCCACTTACCTGACCTCTACAAGATGCCTGATAAGTTCTTACGCCAAGCCTACCAAACTTTTCCAAAGTTGTTTCTTGCCAAAAGCCTCCAAACCCTAATAATTTATTACACTTCCCAAAAAGCCAAACTTTGGAAAAGTTATAATTGAAAAAAGCCACCCACTCTTATCTGATAGCTACAAGATGCCTGATAAGTTCTTGAAACAGGTCACCAAACTTTTCCAAAGTTGTTTTCAATACATCACCTGAAATGTCATTTTTCTTTGCGAAAATGCACTGAACATTCATGGTTGCGGTACTTTTGATAGAGAAGCAAAAATGACATTTCTACTATATCATGCCTCCAAACTTTTCCAAAGTTACCCCTTGCCAAAAGGCACCAAACCCCGGCAAATTATTACTCCAGCCAAACAGCTAAACTTTGGAAAAGTTATGATTGAAAAAGGCTCCTCACTCTTACCTGACATCTACAAGATGCCTGATAAGTTCTTGAACCAAGCCACCAATTCGCGCCATCTTTTAATGAAACGCATCACAATAAGCTGTTTTGCCATAATTCCCTATTTTTACAAAAATTAGAAAGATGAAAAGAAATTTTCTCCATTCAAAAGCAAATCTTAGCGGACTACTGATGGTTTTGCTCCTTGGTGGATTGGCCACTCAAAACCAAAGCTAGTGAAATGTATTAAAATGAACCGAAGCAATTGTGTTCGCCAAATAGTGCTACTAAGCATTTTATTTATTGCACTTTTAAGTGGGAGCAGTTGCCAACGCACCCCGGATGTACCCCAATGTAGTTATGATTGTACCTGTGGCAGTCCGTGTCCTGAAAGCAATGCCTTCACCTACCCCTACACCGATACCCTTTACCAAAGCGACTCCTTCCTGAGCTATTGGTTTTTCCCGGTAGGGAGTTGGTGGGTCTATAAGCGCGTGGACACTATGGCTGATATTTTCGATACCGCTGTGGTTGTGAAACAAGACCGTGGCATTGCCTGCGACTGCCAGATGCTGGGCGATAAGTGTATTGAAAGGGCATCTCTTCATATAAATCATTCAGCTATTTTTCACCACCAAAACCCTGGAAAAAACAAAGCCGGAGTAGATCTTGATACTGATTTTGGTATTAACTGGGTATTTGCAGATGGTGGGACTGATTTACTGGGAACAGGAGGAGGTCCTCTTATCACAATTCCGTTTACAGCGGCCGAAGACAAAGGGTACTCAATGTACTATGAAAAGAAACATCTCTTTAGGACATCACGATATACCTTCAAAAACCCAGTCATCTATCATTACCAAAACCCACGAATTCCGGCGGATTCAACCATAAGAAAAACGAATGTCCTGGTAAAAGACGTAGGCTGGGTCTATTTCTACCACAGGAATTTTTCTGAATGGGAACTGGTGGACTACCACATTGCAAAACCTTAAAAAAACATACAAATGAAAAAATTAACCACCACAATTGTGGTAGTGTGCACCATGCTTTGTGCCATGCCTCCGGCAAAAGCCACCAACCTTTAGCTGTTTATTACTCTTCATAGTTGCCAAACTTTGGAAAAGTTATAATTGAAAAAAGCCCCCCACTCTTATCTGATAGCTACAAGATGCCTGATAAGTTCTTGAAATAAACTGCCAAACTTTTCCAAAGTTACCCCCTGCCAAAAGCCTCCAAACCCTAATAATTTATTACACTTTCCAAAAAGCCAAACTTTGGAAAAGTTATGATGGAAAAAAACGATCCACTCTTACCTGACATCTACAAGATGCCTGATAAGTTCTTGAACCAAGCCACCAATTCGCGCCATCTTTTAATGAAATGCATTGCAATGAGCTGTTTTGCCATAATTCCCTATTTTTACAAAAATTAGAAAGATGAAAAGAAATTTTCTCCATTCAAAAGCAAATCGTGGCGGACTATTGATGGTTTTGCTCCTTGGTGGATTGGCCACTCAAAACCAAAGCTTATGAAACGTATTAAAATGAACCGAAGCAATTGCGTTCGCCCAATAGTGCTAATAAGCATTTTATTTATTGCTCTTTTCAGTGGGAGCAGTTGCCAACGCACCCCGGATGTACCCCAATGTTGTTATGATTGTTCCTGTGGCAGTCCGTGTTCTGAAAGCAATGCCTTCACCTACCCCTACACCGATACCCTTTACCAAAGCGACTCCTTCCTGAGCTATTGGTTTTTCCCGGTAGGGAGTTGGTGGGTGTATAAACGGGTGGATACCAAGGCTGTTATTTATGATACGGCTCGAGTTACTGAACAGAAACGTGGCATTGCCTGCGACTGCCAGCTATTAGGTGATGTGTGCAGGGAAAGGGCGTGGATTGTCATTGAACATACCGAGACCCCCATGCAAAAACCTAATGAATTCAAAATGGGAGTGACACTAGATACTGATTTAAGGATTGATTGGGTGTTTGCTGAGAGCGGCACATCAGTGTTGGGAGGGGTAGTTCACATGACCTGGCCCTTTGTTGCAGCCGAAGAAAGTCATATATATACAATTAAATATGAGCAAACACCTGTTTTCTCAACTACTAAATACACCTTTTTTAATCCAGTAACCTACTTTTATCAAAACCCTAATATTCCTGCCGATACAATGCCTAGTAATATATATAAATTAGTGAAAAATATTGGTTTGGTTTATTTCTATCACCAAGATTATTCTGAATGGGAACTGGTGGACTACCACATTGCAAAACCTTAAAAAACATACGAATGAAAAAATTAACCACCACAATTGTGGTAGTGTGCACCATGCTTTGTGCCATGCCCCCTGCCAAAAGCCACCCATTTACCATTAGCAGATAAATCGGCAATTCATCTATAAAAAAAGCCAGACTGAGATTATAAACCCTACTTACTCCTTGGATTGGGCTGAGCGGCCTTCAACCCAACGATAAAAGTGGCCCCCTCGCCTTTCTTACTTTCCAAATCAATGGTGCCGCCCAGTTTGTCCACCATTAGTTTTACCAAATGAAGGCCCAAACCGGTGGAGTTTTCGCTGCCGGTAGGTTGTGCGCTCAATCGCTGAAATTTTCCAAACAGCTTTAACTTGTCCTTATCAGAAAACCCGGGGCCTGAGTCGCTCACCTTAAACTTTATGGTATCCCCTTCGCGCCAAGCGTTTACTTGAATTTTGCCTTGCCGCGGTGTGAATTTAATGGCATTGGAAAGCAGGTTGCCGGCAATACTTTTCAATATACTTTCGCTCGCCATCAGCCACAGTCCACTTTCTTTGGTGCAGCTAAACGACTGTTCCTTGGCCAATGCCTGTACTTTGTATTGTTGGCAAAGTGCCTTCAAAAACACACTGAAATCTATTTCAGAAAGGTTCAACTCAAGGTTTTGCGTTTCTTCTCGGTACACTGCCAACAGGTCGTTTATTAGATCCAAGCCTGCTTCGGCACTGCTGTTGGCATCTTCAAAAAGTTCGTTTCGTTCAGCACCCGACAAACCTTCCTCGCGCAGCATGTACAAAATGGTTTTCAAATTGCCAAGGGGCGTTTTCAGGTCGTGGGTTAGCATGCCCATCAAGTTGTCTTTTTCCTTTATCAGCTCTTTCAGTTTTTCATTTTGCGCATCGAGCGATTGGCTGAAATGCCGTAGTTCTTTGCGCTTGCGGCTGATATAAAATACCAGCAAACCCAAAATAAGTGCCACTACCAGTACAAATAACAAGGTGTAGGTTCTGAATTGCGTCTCCTTTTTTATTATCTCATTTTCCTGCTGCAGCAGTTTGTTTTTCATCTCAGCTTCCTCCAGTTCGTACGAAGCCAGCGCATTGGCTATTGCCTCAGCAGAGTTGGCGTGCAGCAGTGAATCGTCAATGGTAGCTGCTCGCATAAAGTATTGATAGGCAGCTTCATTTTGGCCTTCGGCGGCCTTCATTCCGCCCAGCATATTCACCATAAAAGGAATACTTAGTTTCCATTTATAAATCTGAGCCAGTTTTATGGCCAATTTCAAATGGCCTTGCGCTTGGTTGTGTTTGCCATAAATGTATTCAACCCGCCCCAGGTTAAACAGGGTTCTCATTAGCCGAAAACTATCGTTGTGCGTGCTGTCGAGCTGATAGGCCTTGTCAAAAAATGAAATAGCCAATTCATAATCACCAATCTTGGCGTAGTTGGAACCAATGTTGTTGAAAATGGTTCTTCGGCAAGAGAAACAAGAATCGCCATACCATATAATAGCTTGCTTGTAATAGTAGATGCTTGAGTCAATTTCATGACTCGACAACACGTTTCCATAGGCATTGTACAACTCGCCGTTAAGCGAATCAATATGGTGTTCTTTGGCAATGGCAATAGCCTTTCGCAAATATTTAAGTGCTTTTTCGTGCGAGGCGGCACGGCGGTGCAGCGAACCTATTTGAACGTTTATTTCTATGAGCAACTCAGGCTTGTTGGCCGATAGCTGAAGTGCTTTGTGGTACTCAACAAAGGCCTGTTCAAACTGCTCGGTTTCTGTATGTATGCGCCCTTTTTGCAAATACAAAGCAGGCAATCTGCGGCAACCTTCGGGCAAATTGGCTTGCAAAGAATCGCCAATGGCAAGGGCGCGGTCAAACTCTCCTGCACTAGTCTTGCTGCGCATTATACGCAACCAATTGTTAAACTCGTGACAAGGGGAACTGGCAAACGATGGGGCGGCAACTGATATGAAAATAGCCAAGCACAGGGCACGTGCCAATCTAGTATTCCATAAGGGCGCTATGGAATGAGCTGTGTTTGGAAATACCTTCAACTTAACTACCTTGTGTTGCAAACATAATAAGGTCAGGGCGAAGTTGAGGTGGCTATTTTGCCATTAACGTGTAAGTAACAATTTGTTGCCATACCGGCAAGGTCAGTTCCTTGCCGGTTTTATTTTATTGAATAAGGTTTTAAAACAGGGCTTGGAAATACACTTCTCAGCCAAATCAACTCTTGCGTAATTCATTGATTATCAAAACACAAAAAATTTTATTGCGGGTCAGTTAATTCCTGTAATTGCCTTGTATTTATAACGTTGTTATAACCCAATTTTAAGGCTGCCGCCCAGCCTGAACCAACGGCCCGGCATTTGTACAAAATCTGTTTCGCGGTATTGGGTATTCAAAATATTGGTGGCTTCTACAAACAGGTTATACTGCTTTTTTTGGTAGTACAGCCTGCTGTCAACCAATGTGTAAGCCTTGCTAAAACTGTATCTGTCAAGGTATCGAACCGACAAATTGTGCTTGAGCCCGAACGGCAAACGGTGGTTGATACGTGCCACCAACTGGTGTCGCAGCATTTGCACCTGATACTTTGATTCAAAATTTTGCTGCACACTAAAATTTGAGTGCAAATAGGTGTAGCTCAGGTTGATAAAATTAAAAACTTTCTGTTGTTTAAACTGGTAATTGACATTGGCTTCGAGCCCGGTGGTGTTTATGCGTTGAAAATTGCGAGGTTGCCATTGGCTGTTGTCGTCAGCTCGCACCCATTCTATAGCATTCGTGGCTTTTCGGCTAAAAACAGCAGCGCTCCAAGTGAGTTGCGCTTGTTGGTATTTCAATCCCGACTCTACATTCCAGGCGGTTTCAGGTCCAAGGTTGGCATTGCCTATGTTTTGCGGGCCCACATAATACAAATCGGTATAGGTGGGCACACGGTAGGCGGTTCCATAGCTTGCATACCATCGCATGCTTTTGTTGAGCGCATAGCTGATGTCGATACCCGGAAAAAGCTGTGGTTTGTAGCCGGTAATGAGCGAAAGGTTGGCTCCGGGATTGAGCAAAAATTTGCCAATCGGGTATTTCAAATCCACATAAGCACTTGATATCTGCCGGTCGTGGTTGCCCAGGTTTGAGCTGATTATTTGTTCGTGGCGGCTGTCAATACCAAAGTTGATGCTGCCCGCTCCTAATTTACTTTGCCCGGCAATTTCGGTTGCCCATACATTGCTGGTATGGAAATTCTGGTAGATTTCAGGGTCGTTTCTAAACAGCACATAATGGTCTTGGTGGCGGCGACCATATATTTTGCCACGCAGGATAAAACCGTTGTTGAATTTTCTGGAAAAATTGAGCCCGCTGAAAAAAGTCTTGGTCTCTTCGTATTGGTCTTTATAATCTTTTGACGCATAAAACGAGTTGGCACCGAACTTCTTGCTATTAGCGGCGGCCAACAGGCCCAGGTCCCATTTACCCAATTTTGCATCAGCCTGATACAAGGCGTTTACTATGCCAAAATCGGTATTGTAAACGAAAGAATCGCTTCCGCTTGCCGCTAAACTAAGGCTTTGCTTTACCTTTTTTCCGGCCAAATTCACGGTGGCATTGGTTTCATACAAATGGTGCTGACCCGTAGCCGCTTTCACAAAAAGGGCATTTTCATCGCCCGTTTTTGTAATAATGTTGATAACACCGGCGTAGGCATTGGGGCCGTACAAGCGTGCGGCAGGACCTTTTATCACTTCTATTCTTTCAATATTTTCAACCGGAATGGGCAAATTGAGCGCGTGGTGCCCGGTTTGCGGATCAGAAACTTTCATGCCATTGAGCAAAACCAGGGTTTGGTCAAAAGAACCCCCTCTTATTCCCACATCGGCTTGCACACCCAGCGGCCCGCGTTGCCTCAAGTCAACCCCGTTGAGGTAACTCAGCACTTCATTAAGGCTCACTGCATTCATCTCCTTAATTTGAGCAGCCGTTACCACAATAGCCGATCGAGCCGTTTCAGAAATTTTAATCGGCATCCGCTCTTTCATAATCACCACTTCTGTAAGGTTTACCGTATCGGTTGATTGGCCAAAGAGCCACGATACAGCAAAGCAAAAAACAGCAAGTAAAAAAAATCTCATGTGTGTTAGTTTTGGTTTGGCGGGCAAAGTATTTGTGTCAGGGATTAAAATAAGTTGATATGCAACAAACAATTTTTTGCAAATGAATCTTACGCAGGAGGCAAAAACAACAGAAATCCCACCGATGGCGTTATTGTGAAATATCTTTGATGTATGAAAAGCGTATTCCGAGCAATTACTGTATTTGCGGGGCTGTTGGCACTGGGCCTTGCGGGCTCCTGCGATGGCAATAACAACAACAATACCGGCAGCATACCTTTTGTAAATGTGCATTTGCAACTGGACCTAAACGACCCCAGATACATTAATTTGAATCCGTATGGCGGATATATCTACATAAAAAACTACGGCAACCGAGGCTTGGTCTTGTACCACAACTACGACGACACTTACAGCTGCTTCGACCGCAATTGCAGCTACCAACCCAGCAATCCATGTGCGGTGCTCGAAGTGGAAGAAACCGGTTTTTTTATGCAATGCGGCGAAACCGTTAACGGCACTTTTGAGCCATGTTGTGGTTCCAAATTTCTATGGGATGGTTTTCCTACCGATGGCCCCGCCACCTATCCTTTGCGCGAATATGCGGTTTACAAAAACGGAAACCTGCTCACCATTTCAAACCGTTAATTGACAATCTACAAAGTATCGTAGGGGGCGTTTTGATAAAGTGCCACCAAGGCAGGTAGCAACATTTTAATATGTTGAGCAGCTTTGGGCTGGTCGTGCATCACGATGATACTTCCCGGCTTTACAGACTTCAGGTAGTTGAGCGAAATATGCATATCCGCCTTGATGTCGAAATCGTAGGTGATGAAAGTCCACATAACAATTCTATACCCACGCCGGCTGAGTTTTTTCACCAACATGGGGGTCATTTTGCCGTAGGGCGGGCGCACCAGATTGGAATCTATCAATGCCGCTGCCTTGTCAAAATCGGCCAGCCAGTTTTTGGTGCTGTGTTCCCAGGCGCTCAAATGGCTATAGGTATGGTTGCCTACGCGGTGGCCTTCGGCAATGATTCGTTTATATAAATCAGGATATTTCTCAACGTTTGCCCCAACACAAAAAAAGGTAGCTTTTATGCCGTGTTCTTTCAAAAAATCGAGCACCCAAGGCGTTACTTCAGGTGTGGGTCCGTCGTCAAAAGTAAGGTAGTAGCGGTCGGTTTGCGGTCCATTCCACAAACAAGATGGGAAAATGGCTTTGAACAGGAAATTGGAATGGTAAAAACGCAAGGTCTTCTTAATTAATACTTACAGCAAATAACGGCTTCAGAAAAGAAATAGCTGAATATATGCTCGAAATAGCCATGCATAATGCGTGTTTTCGGTAAATACAACACGATATAAACGCCATCTTTGGCCATTTGTTGAAGACATTAATTGGTGCTTAAGTGAAAACCCAATGTCTGATAAAAAATGGTCAAGAATGAGGCCCTTGAAGTGCTGTATGCCGGGAGTTTACTTTGGTAAATGACCAAATACAGCACGAGAGAAACGAAATTATTGGCCATTTGTTGAAGACATCAATTGAGGTAAGCTTCGCAGCTAGAGGAAGTAAACACCACCTCCACATGTTGTTGGGTAGTACTGGCAAGCGCCATTCCCACAAAATCCGGACGGATAGGAAAAAGCAGGTAATCGCGAAAGACGAGTACCGCCACTTGCACCTTTTGAAAACCTTTGGCTAAAAACGGCAGAATGGCATGTATCATGGTGCTGCCGGTGTACAACACATCGTCAACCACCACCACAACATCTCCCTTTTGGTAAGCAATTTCTTCACTCAAGCGGGGTTCATGTGCGGCAGGTTGCTTTTTCTGCACTTCAATTTCCAGCACTTTCACCGGTAAGTTGCAATTTATTTCTTCCAGTTTTTGGGCAAGTCTTTGGGCAAGCACCGGACCTTTATCTACAATTCCTACTAGTATAATCCGCTCATAATCAAAGTTTTTCTCCCAAATTTCATAAGCCATCCGCTCCAGTATTCTGTTTACTTTGTCGGTGTCGAGAATTTGTAAATTTGCCATGAAACAAAAGTAAGTGGAAAAATTGTTGGGCAATGAATTGATTACTTTGAAAATACGAATATATTTGCACCCGCAAAATCGAGAAAATGCAAGCTGACAAACATCCAAAAGAATATAGATTCGTTGTGTTCCAAGACATGACCAACGGACATCAGTTTTTGACCCGCTCATGCGTGGCCACAAGTGAAACCACCACTTGGGAAGAAGACGGACAAGAATATCCTGTTTACAAACTTGAAATCAGCAACACCTCTCACCCATTCTTTACCGGTAAGAAAATGTTGGTTGACACTGCAGGTAGAATTGAGAAATTCAACCGCAAGTTTAGAAAGGTGAACAAAAAATAGATAAACACTATTGTTTAAAGACCACAAAGCCCCGATTTTCGGGGCTTTGTTATTTTGTACCTGTATGAACATAGTATTTGCAGATTTGGCGCAGCGTGGCAACTTGCTGCCACTCACCTACACCCGCCCCACCGCCCACTTGCGTTGCGGAATTGTAAGCCTTGAAGAGAAATGGCAATTTTACCTTAAAGGCCATTTCAGCTATCTGACCGCCACTTATTTAAGCCAAAAATTCCCCATTGAAATAACCGACGACAACTGGGTGATCAATCCATTGGCATTGCCCACCGAGAGCTTGGTAAACGAATTGCGCTACCTGGACCAAGGGACGGCTTTGTACCAGCAAGAGGAATTTGTGGCGGCACGTGTGTCAAAAACCGAATTGAAAGGTTGGAGCGAAAATGACAGTCCGCGGTTTGAACAACTGGAACTGAGAACTCCGGTGAAAATAATCAAATACCCCTGGCACTTATTTCAGTACAATAAGGAGCAAATTGCGCACGATTATTACTTTCTCACCAAAAACCGCCAAAGTGCCGCGCCACATGAAAGCTGCACCCTCATTGGCGAATCAATTTTTAT
>WGNN01000057.1 GCA_016124515.1 bacterium | reverse complement strand
AAGGAAAAACAAAAGCCGCTAATAACCCCGAAGGGGTAACATTATCTAACCCTGACGCTCGGCTCGAGCCGAGTGCCCACATGCACACCCCGCTACAATTTTCAATTTGCATTTTTCAATTTTCAATCAGCCCCCTTTAAACCCGCCCCTTTCATGTTCGGGCAGGCCTTGAACCTTAAACCTTAACCTCCCCCCCCCCCCCCCCCCAATCTACGTCCAAACCCCATGTCATTTACGGTATTTACCGTATGTAAGTGAGCTGAAAAATAGTGGAGTATTGCTTCTAAAATCTAACATAATGAGACGGAAGCTACTTTTGGTAATAGGTGCATGGCTGATGTGGGGAGGGATTTTATTTGCCCAAAACGGCGATAAATACTTTGACAACAAAGACTACCGTGCTGCTGTGCTGGCCTACGAGCGCGAAGTGGACAAGGAGCCCGAAAAATACCTCAAACTGGCCAAATGCCACATTGCCTTGCAGCAATTTGACCAAGCGGCTGAGGCATTGCAACATTATATTGACGGTAGCAATGGTGCCGACAAGGAGTATGCGCGCAATTTGCTGGAACTGGTGCAGCGTAACGATGATCCCGTGCGCATAACCAACCTGGGTTCGGGCCTCAATTTGGAAGGAAGTGAATACTTGCCGGTGGTAACTGCCGATGGGCAACGCCTGTATTTCTGCGCCGATGGCAGGGCGGGCGGCCTGGGTGGCGAAGATATTTGGTACAGCGACAAGCTGGAAGACGGCAGTTGGAGTACGCCACAAAACTTCAAATCGCTCAATACGGCATCGCACGAGGCACTCATGTCCATTTCGGCTGATGGAAATGTGGCCATTTTGTTTGGCAACTACAACGGCTCTTTTGGCAACGGCGATTTGTTTTATTCGGTAAAAACGGCCAATGGATGGTCGGTGCCCTGCAACCTGGGGGGCGATGTAAACAGCAATTCATGGGAGTCGCAAGCCAATCTTTCAGCCGATGGCAAAACCCTCATTTTTACCTCAAACAAAGAAGGAACCTATGGCAATGGCGATTTATGGGTGACCCAATTGGGCGATAATGGCTGGAGCAAACCCATAAACTTGGGCAGCACAATCAATACTTCGGCAAGCGAAGGCAGTCCACAATTGGCTGCTGATGGTAAGACCCTTTATTATAAATCGGCGGGGCTTCCGGGCTTTGGTGGTTATGATGTTTTTATGGCCAAACGACTTGACGACAGTTGGCAAAATTGGTCAAAACCACGCAATTTGGGTAAATACATAAATACCCTGGAAGACGATGAGTACCTGGCGCTGCCATCATCGGGTATAAAAGCTTATGTAAATAAATCGAACCTGGCTGACGGCTATGGCGGTTCAGATTTATATGAATTTATTATGCCCCTGGATATGCGACCCGAAGCCACCGTAAATGTATATGGAGCCATAACAGATGAAAAATCGCAGAAGGTGAGCGCCATTATCAGATATTATGATTTTGCAACCGACAAAGAAGTGGCGCAAACCCAAAGCAATCCTGAAAACGGTGTGTATAAAACCTCATTGCCCCTATATAAAAAATACCGGGTGGTAATAGATATGCGTGGCTATTTGTACCACACAAGTCTGCTCGATCTGAGCGACCCTGAAAACCTGTGGGGAAAGGAATACATAAATGCCGTTTTGGGCAGCCCCAGACTAAAAAAGCTCAATGAATTGCAGCAAACCATGGAAAAGCTCAACGACGAAATAAAGCAACTGTTGGCAAGCAATGCGAGCGATATAAAGGAAACATTTGATAAATACCAACAGGCAATTGCTGAGTACAATACGGCGCTCAACGATTTTGAAAATAATATATATGATGCCAAATACAGTTGGATGGGGCGCGAGGATGTGCGCACCGACCTAAAGCGGGATTATAGTTTGCAATCAGTTACCGTAGGAGCTTCCTTTGAGTTGAAAAATATATTTTTCGATTTTGGTAAAGCCTCACTCAAAGATGAGTCGAAAGAGGAGCTTGATAAATTGTATGATATAATGAACCGCAGCAGAATTGTTATAGAATTGGGTGGCCATACCGACTCTATCGGTTCTGACGAAGCCAATTTGCGCTTGTCGCAGGAGCGAGTAAATTCTGTAAGAAGTTATTTGGTGTCAAAAGGAATTGATGCGGTTCGTATTTCGGCGGTTGGCTATGGCGAAACCATGCCCATTGCCGATAACAAAACGGAAGAAGGTCGTGCCAAAAACCGTCGTGTTGAAGCTAAAATAACCGAAATCATGCGCGAAGGGAAGGATGTGGCAGGTACTTATACCGAAGTGGTTGAAGAAGAAAGCGACTTTGACGTGCTATCGGCGCTGCAACGTGCGGCCCGCAAAGGAGGCGTGCCTGAGGGCAGCTACTGCTCTGATGAAGTGCTGCTAACCTCTGAAGTGGATTATAAGGACTACACCAATATAAAGGACAATAATAACAACGGTTTCAATCCACTGGGAAGAGGAGATTATTTTGACAGGAAAGATTATATATACGGTGGCTTTAATATCAGCGCCATTAATTTTGGCTTTAAAAATCCAAATTGGGAATTCACTCCAAATAATACCGAGCGTTTTGATTTTTGGGGTGTAGAGTTGAACAGGGTAAAACAAAACTACAAAGAAGGTCGCTGGCGCTTGTACGGAAAGGGCAGCCAAGGCACCGGTTTGGGTTTTGGCAACAGCATGTTGTGGGACATCAGGTTGCACAAGCTCACTTCGCTCAACCTGAACCTGCATTTTGGTTACGATTTGGATGTTTTTGGCGTTATTGCCGACAATACAAACGAGCTCAAAGCCAAAGGATTTTTCAATATTCCTGTGGGATTGCGCTATGTGCATCAATTGGGCGCATTAAAAATTGGCCCTGAATTGTTTTATAGCTATGGCTTGTTTCAACCCGATAACTGGCCAAAGTCAACCTATTTGCGCCTGGGCACAAGCCTGCGATGGAAAGTGTTTCAAGGAGGTATTTTTATAAACAAAGGAGCGGAAATCAGCTATTTGGGTTTGCGAGCCGGCCTGGCATTTTAATAACCTGCACAACACACCTTACTTACGCCGGGAAGCATACGCACTTCCTCTCATTACAAAGGCACTGTTGGTACCCACCGGCAGTGCCTTTATAGTTTATATAAAATGGGGAATTTATTATTTTGCGTTTGGCTGCCGGTACTTATATTTTCAGCCTATCACAAAACGGCAATACACAAACCGCTCGCATGGTGGTAGCAGAGTAGTGGACCTTCTACTATTTCTGATGAATCTAAAATCCAAGTTTTCCTCAGCTTTTGCGCAGTGAGTCCTTAATTTTGGCCTGAATCCAAAAAATTAGAGGAATGATAAAAAGCACACAAAACAAGTTGCTACATCAAATGGGTACTTATGTGTTACGGGTTCTAATTTGCTGCTCACTATTCACAAATTTTTCATCCACTGCATCAGCCCAAATAGACAACAGTGTCAACCTGATCAAGAATCCTTCTTTTGAGGAAAATACGGGCTGTCCAATATACCATAGCTTTGTTGATTCTATCAATGATTTTAGTGTGCTTCCTTTTTGGAAAAAGGCCTTCTTGGAAGATCGAGGACCTTACTATATCAATAAGGACTGTTATGGCGGTAAAAACGAATACTACATCAATTCTGAACCAAGAACAGGAAGCTCATTTGTTCACTTATCCTGTTATTTAAAAAATTATGATGATTTGTTGGATCTCGGAAGCCAGCTCAGGGATTTGTTGTGTGGCCAATTGTCTAACCCATTGGTCAAAGGGCGAAAATACTATATCTCTTTCTACACCAAGCTTTATTATTTCGACCATGGTTATTCCAAATATGGCATCAACAGTTTGGGTTGTTACCTGCACGCAAATGAATTTTACTTTGCTAATTTTAGCGTTCCCGGCATTCCCGATTCCATGCTGACACGAAACTGTAATCAATTCAGGCCTCAAATTCGCTGTGCCAAGAACCGCTTCATTACCGACACGGCAAACTACCAGGAAATTGCAGGGATCTATACAGCTGAAGGTGGTGAGCGCTACATTACGGTTGGCAATTTTGTGCCCAATGCCATCACACAATACCGCGAGATACCTAATTCCGGTCGCGAAATTGCCGGGCCCTACGCTTATTATGATTTTGATGACTTTACCCTGATTCCCTATCCTGACTTGGGCGAAGATACTTGTCTGGCTGAAAATGATACCATAACCCTGCGCGTACCGGATTATATAAACCTGCCCGGCGAACGGTTTACCTGGTCAACACAGCAAACAGGAAAAAGCATAGAAGTGCACCAAAGTGGAATATATTGGGTGGAATATACCGCCGGCTACGCAACAGTTCGCGACTCCATCCACATTATAAAAAAGGGCAAGGAGCTGGCAATTGACCTGTTGGACGATAAGAAAAAATCGTGCAGTGATAGTTTGGAATTGCGCATTGATGATAAAAAATACCAACATTTTCAATGGAATACCGGCGATACCACCTCATCAATTATTGTGAAGAACCAAGCCTATTATAAAGTACAATTTGAAAACAAGGCAGGTTGTACCTTCAGTGCCGCAGCCAAGGTGCGTTTTCCGCATGCATGGGTTGAAATTCGCGATTCAGAATATTGCTACCGTGCCCGGACGGCACAGGCGCTGATACCTGTAAATGGCAATTATGATTATATTTATTGGCAAAGTGCAAGCTATGGGTCTTATATAAATGTGGGAGACAGCGCCAGGTTGTCGCCACTAACATATTGGGACAGCCTATATGCCCACGCCTGGAAAGACGGCTGTGAATATATAGCAGAAGCAAAGTTTAGGGCTTTTCCATGGGGCATTGCTGAGTTGCCACCCGATGGAATGGTGTGCCGGCCAAATGAAAAATTGGCTATATTTCCAATAGCCAACACCGTAGGTGCAAAAACCAAAATATTATGGAGCACAGGCAGCACCGATTCCTTTATTTACATCAACAAAGCCGGGCACTATTGGGTTAAAACCAGAGCAGCCAATGGTTGTGTGTATAAAGACTCTGTTTATTATGGTTATGATCCCTTTACCATTGATGATAAAATGATTTGCCGTGGAGACACCGTCACCATTGACATCACAAACCTGCCTTTCGGAGTAGGTGAAGAACATCCCACCACGGCTTGGTATTATAATAAAAAACGTATTGACAGCTTAATGGGAGTAAATACAGCAAAATTTACCAAAGAAGGGGAGTACCGCATGGTGAGTGTGCTTAGAAACCGCGACCATGTTCCACCTTATTCCTGTCTTATTACCGATACCTTTACCATTGCGTATGACAGTATAAAAAAGGTGTTCTCGTCCGACACCACACTTTGCAATACCGATACATACCGCCTCACGCTTCTTGAGCAATTTGACAGCGTAAGTTGGTCGCCCAAAAACTTGCGGGGCAATTCAGTTATCATTTCAAAACCCTATGGCAGCTACCATGCCACCGCCTATCGCAATGGCTGTGCAGCCACCGATAGCATTCGTATTTTAACTGACACTTTATTATACCACCTGAAAGGCAGAACAGAGCTATGTCCCGGCGAAAAATCAACCCTGACCCTTGAAACATCAAATAAAGTGCTTTGGGAAAATGGAGAGCGTACATTACAAGTAAATTTACCCAAAGGCAACTACCATTATTATATCTACAACCCAACCTGTGGCGTGCATGACTCAGTCAAAATTGTGGAGTACCCGCTTGATTCACTGCAAAACCCATTTTCAGAAACTACCTTGTGCACCATAGATTCGGTGGTCTTTATCAGCCATAATCCACAAGCCTGGTTTGTATTGGGCAGCGACAGCCTGGGCAGTCAACTTGCGCTGCAACAGTCCGGAAGCTACACCGTTCAGTACAGGAATGAATGTGCTGTAATAGAAGAAAATATTATAGTAAAAGACGATTGTTTGCGGCTTTCCATTCCCAATGCCTTCAGCCCCAACGGCGATGGACACAACGATGTTTTCAAAATGGTTGGCTATGAATTTCAATCGTTTAGCTGTGCCATATTCGGCAGAAACGGCGAGAAACTATCAGAAAGCAGCCAGCCAGACAATATATGGGATGGCCGCATACACGGCAAAGAATACGCACCCCTTGGTGTGTATTTGTTTGTAGCACAGGTGGTTGACAAACACGGAGAAGCCAAGGTAATAAGCGGTTACGTGAATTTGATTTTGTAATGAAAGCGCTTTGCTGATGCTGTTAGGAAGTGGTCAGTACTTACAATGACCAATCAATAACCTCCTGCACCGAATACCAAACTCATTCCAACCATCTTAACAAAATTTTAGTCCTTCGCACTAAAGCACACCTTATTTTTGTTTGGAAAGCAAAAACCAAGAAACCACCTTGAATAGCAATTATTCATTCCTTATACAGAAGCTTGACAAGTTCATCAAAAAGTTTTACCTCAACGAAACGTTGCGTGGATCCATTTACTTTTTGGCTGTCCTGCTCATTTCCACCTTGTTTTTTACCACCCTCGAGTATTTCGCCAACTTTGGCACCACGCCCCGGCTCATCATATTTTGGATGTATTTGTTGGGCAACTTGGCCTTGCTTGCTTACTGGGTTTTGCTTCCTGTGGCCCGCTGGGCGCGCATTGGCAGTGTTATCAGCCACAAAACCGCCGCAAAAATTATTGGCAATCATTTTCCCGAGGTAAAAGACAAATTGCTCAACACCCTTGAGCTGCACGAAGAAAATGCCGGCAGCCGCTCGTTGATTGAAGCGAGTATCGAACAAAAAATAGCCTCGCTCAAGCCCGTTCCCTTCCATTTGGCCATCAATTTCAAAAGCAACCGCCGCTACCTCAAATACGCACTTATACCGCTTGCCATTGTGCTTTTGCTCATGATACAAATGCCCGATGTTATTTTGAACAGTTCGGCCCGTATCATGTCGTACAACCGCGAGTTTGTACCCGAGGCGCCATTCAACTTTGCCCTGCAAAACGAAAACCTGGAAATATTGCTGCACGATGATTTTGAGTTTAAACTAAAAATGGAAGGCGATGAGCTGCCTGCCACGGTTCGTCTCAACTACGGCAACAACAGTTTTAGAATGACCCGCACGGCCCCCAATGAGTTTACCTACCGCCTGCGCAACGTTGAGAAAAGTGAGGATTTTTCTTTTGAAGCCGCCGGTTTCCACTCGCAGAATTTTGAACTGAAGGTATTGCCAAAGCCATTTTTGAAATCATTCGTAGTGGAGCTTGAATACCCAAAATACCTGGGCAAGAAAAACGAAGCACTCAACAATATCGGCGATTTTACCATACCCGAAGGTACTTTGGTAAAGTGGAAATGCCAGACCGAAAATGCCGACAACCTGCGTCTCAATATGGACGGCAACTTGCTGAAACCCGAGCGTTTGAGCGAAAACACCTTCCGCTTTGCCCGCCAAATATTTAACAACGCCCAATACTATGTGCAGTCGGTCAACAAATACGTGCCTGTAAACGATTCTATGGGCTATGGTATTCAGGTGATTAAAGATATTTTTCCCGCCATTTCGGTGAATATGGTAAGCGATACCAGCTCCTTGAAATCCTATTTCTTTTCGGGCGAACTGAGCGACGACTACGGCCTTACCGCGCTCACTTTCAACTACCGTTTTACCAACAGCCAAAACAAGGAAAAAATAAAGGATGGCTTCACCCGAACCAGCATTGGCATCAACAGCAGCAACCTGCAAAGCTTTTTCTACCACTGGGATTTGCGCGAAATGGGCTACGAAGCAGGCGATGAACTGGAATTTTACTTTGAAGTGTGGGACAACGACGGGGTAAACGGACGAAAATCGAGCAAATCAAAAAGGATGCACATAAAGGCGCCTAGCAAAAACGAGGTGACCGAAATGGTAACAGAAGCATCGAATACCATAAAAGACAACCTGCAAAACGCCCTTAAAGAAGCGGAGAAAGTGCAGGAAGAGCTTAAGGATGTAGAAAACAGATTGCGCAACAAGAAAAACCTTGACTGGGAAGACAAAAAAGCCATCAGCAAATTGCTGGAGCGTCAAAAATCGTTGCAAAACAATATAGAAAAACTCAACAACGAGTACAAAGACATGCTGAAGCAGCAAGACGAGTTTAAGGAAATAGACGAGCGCCTGCGCGAAAAGCACGAAGAGCTGATGAAACTCTTTGACCAATTGATGGACGAAGAAACCAAAAAGCTGTTTGACGAACTTCAAAAGTTGCTCGATGAGAACAAAAACAATGTAGAAGAAAAGCTGGAAGAGCTCAATATGGACAACAGCGAGCTGGAGAAGGAACTCGATGCCGCGCTCGAACATTTTAAGCAACTGGAGGTGGAGCAAAAAATGGAAGAAGCCATTGAAAAACTTGATGAGCTTGCCAAAAAACAAGAAGAACTGGCCGAAAAAACCGAAGGTGGTGAAGAGCAGTCAGAAGAGTTGCAAAAGCAACAAGAGCAGCTCAACGAGGAATTTGAAAAACTACAGGAAGACCTTGACGAACTGGAAAAACTGAACAACGAACTGGAGCAGCCCAACGATTTGGACAATACCGACGAAATGGAGGACGACATTAAAGGCGATATGAAGCAAAGCACTGATGAGCTGAAAGAAGGGAAAAACAAAAAGGCATCAGAAAAGCAAAAAAGTGCCGGCCAAAAGATGGACGAAATGAAAAAGAAGATGCAGGAAAATATGGAGTCTATGGAAATGGAAAGCATGGAACTTGACTATGAAGCCCTGCGTCGTTTGATGGAAAACCTCATTTACCTTTCGTTTGAACAGGAAAAACTCATGAACGAATTGGGCGAAATTCATTCGTACAACCCCAAATATGTAGAGCTTGCGCAGCGGCAAATGAAGCTGAAAGGCGATGCCGCCATGATAGAAGATTCGTTGGTGGCGCTGAGCAAAAAGGTGATGCAGATCAACGGATTTATAACCCGCGAGGTGGGGCAGCTAAACTACCACATGGACAAAAATATTGAAGACCTGAGCCTGCGACAGATAAACGACGCCCGCAAAGAGCAACAATATGTAATGACGCATACCAACAACCTGGCGGTAATGCTGAGCGAGGTAATGGACCAAATGCAACAGCAGATGTCGCAAAAAATGAAAGGTGAACAAAACTGCAGCAAGCCCGGCAACATGAAAATGAAAGGCAAGAAAAAAGGAGAGGGGCTTCCTAAAAAACTGGGCAATATGCGCCAAATGCAGGAGCAGCTCAACCAACAGATAGGCAACATGAAGAAGAAAATGGAAGCCGGCGAGCGGCCATTGAGTAAAGAATTGGCCAAAACTGCTGCCCAACAGGAAGCCTTGCGCCGCGAATTGCAAAAGCTTCAGGAAATGAAAGAAGAAGCGGGCGGAAAACCATCAAACGAGCTGAAAGAAATTGAAGACATGATGGACAAAACCGAAGAAGACATAGTAAACAACAACATCACCAACGAAACACTGAAAAGGCAGCAGGAAATCATAAACAAGTTGCTTGAAAGTGAAAAAGCAGAGCGCGAGCAAGAGTGGGACAATACCCGCGAATCAAAAACTGCCGAACAAATAAGCGATCCATCAAAAAAAGCATTCGAAGAATACAAAAAAGAGCGGCTCAAGGAGATAGAATTGCTCAACTCAGTACCCCCGCAGCTCAATGGCTATTACAAACAAAAAGTAAAGGAATACTTCGAAGCCCTCGATTAGGCCATTTCGCGGCTTTCTATTGCTAACGAATTACGGTTCACTGTCGATGGTTGTCAGCCTTTAAACCTTAAACTTTAAACTATGGACATCACTCCGTGGCGTGCAGGATAAAAGTCACCGCACTCTGTGCGGCATGTTTTGTGCTGAACTACAGAAGATTGCCCACTGAAAAGTGCGGATACAAGGATTTGTGTTTCAACTCAACAGATTGCGGATCAAGTCCGCAATGACGTGCGGGTGGTTCACTGTCCACAGTCCACTGACCACTCTCCACTGACCACTGTCCACAGTCAATGGTAGTCAGCCTTTAAACTTCCCCCCTTAAACTTATCCTCTCCCAATTTTCAATTGCCTTCCTTTAAACCTTGAACCTTAAACTTTAAACTGTTTCCTCCGTGGCGTGCAGGATAAAAATCACCGCACTCTGTGCGGCTTGTTTTGTACTGAACTACAGAAGATTGCCCACAGAAAAGTACGGATACAAGGATTTGTGTTTCAACTCAACAGATTGCGGATCAAGTCCGCAATGACACGAGGGTGGTTCACTGTCCACAGTCCACTATCCACTCTCCACGATCGCTGGTTGTCAGCCTTTAAACTTCCCCCCTTAAACTTTAAACTTATCCTCTCCCAATTTTCAATTTGCATTTTTCAATTTTCAATTGCCTTCCTTTAAACCTTAAACTTTAAACTTTTCAAAAACCAGAAACCCAGCTCCCCTCCATTTCCAATGCCATTTTGGGCGTTTTATAAACGAGGCTCCTTACATTCGTTAACCAAAAAACTCTATTACATGATGAAACGATTACTAATTGTAACTTTATTACTTGCCGCAAGTACCTTCTACGGCCATGCACAAGACACATTGAAACGCTGGGATCTCTTTGGAGAAGGCGTTCAGGCAGAGCTCGAAACCCAAACCCAACCCAACCCCTGGGGCTACCGCTATGGCACCGGTGCCAATGGTGTATATGAATTTGCCGAAAAATATGCCGTTGACAAAACCCATTACCTCTGGGGCGTGGTGGTGCTACTCGACCAGTTTAATGGCGGTGTGCATACCGACGACGAAGCTTGGGCCGCCATATATGGCCAACAAGCCAACGGAAAAATAAAAGACAAACCCATGCTTAAAAGCACCATGGCAATGAAAGACCTGAAGCTGGGAATGGACAATCCCACCATTTTCATGTTTCCTGCCGGCACACAAGTCAGCGACTCCTTTTTTGTAAGTTTTGGTTTCCCTAAATACCAATTCAACGTATCGAGCCCCAACTACGTGCCACCAACCGACACCGTGGGTATATACACCACCTACACACGCGACAACGACAAAAATCCGGATGTGTATTGGACCAATGCCATCAGATACAATGGCGACAACTGGGAAAACACGTTTTTTATAAAAGGCGACCGAATAAATTTCTGCATCGCGCCTATCATCAGTCTTGATGACCAAACCTCAGGCATAAGCGAGGTAAACATAGGCGGTGGCATCAACATCAAAAATGTATATCCAAACCCCGTGGTCAACTATATAAACCTTGAAGTTGAAAGTGCGGAAACCACTGAATTTCAAATAATGTTCTACGATTTGAATGGCCGCATGCTCAGCCAAAGCACACAAGCGGTGGGCAGTGGCGCACAAACCTTGCACGTAGATGTGCCCGCTACTGTGCCATCAGGCGCATTCATAGCCCTTATCAAATCGCCACAAGGCCTCATCAGCTACCGCTTGATGAAACAATAGACTACATATTTTCTAATCGGTAAAGCCCCTTTCATTCGTGATGCGGGGCTTTTTTTTGCCCGGAGCTTGCCTCTTGCCCATGCCTGAAAGGCCATTAGACAAGCCTTTTATGTTCAAAACAATTAAATGAATCTTTTTAGGCCAAACAGTGCAATAAGGTTTAATTTTGAACCGCAAATAATACCCCTCATTATTTGCTATGTCATACCAACAAAATAAAGTCATCGCAGAGAGTTTAACCTACGACGACGTACTTATCCTACCCGAATATTCTGAAATTCTGCCACGCGAAACGAGTCTCAAAACCATGCTCACGCGAAATTTAGGCATCAATGTGCCTATAATTTCTGCGGCTATGGACACGGTTACCGAGAGCGAACTTGCCATAGCCATAGCCCGTGAGGGTGGCTTGGGCATCATTCACAAAAACATGACTATAGAGCGGCAGGCGGATATGATACGCAAGGTAAAACGCTCAGAAAGCGGCATGATCCAAGACCCCATTACCCTGCACAAGGAATCAACCATTGGCGAGGCGCTTGAAATAATGAAGGAAAACAAAATTGGTGGCATTCCCATAGTTGACAGTCAAGGAAAACTGGTGGGCATACTCACCAACCGCGACCTTCGTTTTGAGAAAAACCTTTCGCGAAAGGCCTCGGATGTAATGACCGCCGAAAACCTGGTAACTGCCCGCAAAGGCATTAGCATGACCGATGCTGAGCTTATTTTGCAGGAAAATAAAATTGAAAAACTTCCGGTGGTTGATGAAGATGGCACCCTGCAGGGGCTCATCACATTCAGAGACATAAAGAAACTTACCGAGCACCCCAATGCCTGTAAAGATGAATATGGCAGGCTGCGCGTGGGAGCGGCATTGGGTATTACAAGCGATGTGCTTGAGCGTGTAGAAGCCTTGGTAAAAGCCGGTGTGGATGTGGTATCGCTCGACTCGGCGCACGGCCACTCAAAAGGGGTGTTGGAAACGCTTAAGTTGGTAAAAAAACACTACCCTGACTTGCAGATAATTGGCGGCAACGTAGCTACTGCCGAAGGAGCCATTGCCTTGGCTGATGCCGGTGCCGACGCGGTGAAAATTGGCGTTGGACCGGGTTCTATCTGTACCACACGTGTAATTGCCGGTGTGGGTGTGCCGCAACTTTCGGCAATTATGGATGCCGTGGCAGTACTCAAAGAACGCGGCATACCGGTTATTGCCGATGGCGGAATCAGATACACGGGCGATATTGTAAAAGCCCTTGTGGCAGGTGCCAACTGCATAATGGCGGGTTCGTTGTTTGCTGGTGTTGATGAAGCGCCGGGCGAAACCGTAATTTACGAAGGACGAAAATTTAAAACCTACCGAGGCATGGGCTCTATTGAAGCCATGAAACAAGGCTCGGGCGACCGCTATTTTCAGGATCCGGAGGAAGAAATAAAAAAACTGGTTCCCGAAGGTATTGTGGGTCGCGTGCCCTACAAAGGAACCCTTGCCGAGGTGATGTACCAATACATTGGCGGGCTCAAAGCCGGTATGGGTTACTGTGGCTCCAAAACTATTGAAGAATTGCAGCGCAAGGGGCGTTTTGTAAAAATTACCTCGGCTGCAGTGCGCGAAAGCCATCCACACGATATTGTCATTACCAAAGAAGCACCCAACTACAGCCCGCGATAGGCAATAAATCAAAAAAGCAAAACCGCCACATGGCAAGCCATTTCCAATGCTTGTTGTGTGGCGGTTTTTTTTGGGGGGTAACATCAGGTTTTGAACGGCGCTAACAAATCCGGTTTCCCTGAACCTTGCAGAGCGCATTTTTGCCGGTAAATTGGCCTATGGCAAAACAAGTATTTGTGCCCTTGGTAATTAGAGCGGTTACATGTGGGTAGCCTACATTTGACAGTATGAAAATCTACGCCATATCGGGTCTTGGTGCCGATGCACGGGTTTTTGCCCGCCTGCAAAAACGACTGGGCAACTTGCAGGTAATTGATTGGAAGCGGCCCGAAACCGATGAAAGTCTGTTGCACTACGCCCGCAGAATGGCCGATGAAATAGACCGTTCTCAGCCTTTTGTGTTACTGGGCCTGAGCTTTGGTGGCGTGGTGGCTCAGGAAATTTGTCAGTTTTTGAAACCCGATAAACTCATCTTGCTTTCTTCGCTCCAAAGCGCACATGAGTTGCAGCCTTTAATCAAATTGATCAAATACACAGGGCTTGCGGCCCAGTTGCCCTTGTCGTTTTTCAGGCCACCCTTGTTTTTGTGCAAATGGTATTTTGGCACCCGCGATGAAGTGTTGCTCAATGGTTTGATACGCGACATGGATTTAGAATTGGTAAAGTGGAGTATTTTGCAATTATTGGCATGGAAAGCACCAACTACCCATGTAGAAACCATACGAATTCATGGAACCGACGATAGGTTGCTCTATTTTGTTGCCGGCGCCATAGCTGTGCAAGGAGGCCATCATTTTATGGTTCACGACAAAGCCGGCGAAGTGGCTGATATTATAATTGAGAGCTTACAATAAAACCCCGGTGTTTTCATTATAGTGCTATGATTCTTAAGATGAAATACTTGCCGGTTTTTACCTTATTACTAATGTTGCAGCTGGCCAATGCCCAGGATACAACTGCATTTAGAGTAGAAGTGGATACTCCGCAGTGGCTGAGTTTAAAGGTTTACGATAGTTTAATGCGGGCTGGAGAATTAGAATATAGGGTTTATGGTTCCTTTATTGGCGGTGTGGCTTGCCTCATGCGGAATTTTGAAAAATATAATGTTGAAGTTGATGCTGCATTTTCAGATGCGGAATTTGCAGAGTATATGGTATTTAATTTAAGCGTACAGGATTTCAATAAACGATTGTTTGTGTTTTTGGAAAAAAAGTATGGAAAAAGGGCCATTGAAAAATTGAAGAGAAATATTAGCCTTTGTACGCAGTGTGGTTGTAAATCAATTGATTCAGTTTTTTTACGAGGTTTGAAATTCGGCAAGATTGTATTTGAAAAAAACGAATGGCAACTTGATATGGCATCACGAAAGACGTTCGTTAATTGTTTGAGTGCTACACAACAATTTTGGGAGAAAGCGAATGTCGGCCTTGAGTTAATGGCGTATTACACAGGTGATTCGGATTCACTACTTATGGAAAAAAGGCGGAATTATTTGGTGAAGTTGTTGAAAATAAAACGATTTGACCCATCCTTGTATCGCATTAAGATAATCCAATGTGAAAGAGACTGTGATAAAACCAGCGATACTTTTTTTGGCGGTTATTATTATTTATAGCGGGCAAAGGCCTTGTGGTTCTTTGTAGGCTACATCCGCTCGTACCACCTCGAAAGCAAAGCATCATGCAGGCGGTATCCTTCAGGTGTTTTTATTATAAGTGTTTTCTGTTCAAGCGAATTCATGGCGCGGGTAACCGAACTTGCCGCACCCAAGCCGTATTTAGTAATAAATGCATGACTCGTAGGCGCATCAACCACCGTTTCTTTGGCAATGGCCTCCATTATTTGTTGTTGCTTGTGGGTAAGCAGCCCATGTATGTTTTGAAAATAGCTGCTTTGCTGTTCTATGCACTTGCCGCAGGTTTCCATCAGGTTTTCATTCGTTACGTTTTCGGCGCGGTTGTATAGCATGTTGCATACCAATTGCACATAAAAAGTTTGGCCGTTTGCCCATTGGTAAATTTTTTCAATATGTTGTTTTTCAATGCTTAAACCACCTTTTTTCATCCATTTCTGAATAAATTTTGTATAGTCGTCCAAATGAATGGCTTCTATGGAAAGGTGCGAGCAACTGCTGTAAAACGGGCGGTTTGAGTCGCTGAACATCGACATCATCAAATGGCGGTTGCTGCCCGAGTAAATAAACCTCACTTGCGGGTTTTGCTGCATAATGCTTCTAAAAGTTGCTTCGGGATTTATTTTGTCTTTGTATTCGGTAATTGACTGAAATTCATCAAGAACCACTACCACGTTTTGGTGCTGTTCTTTCAAATAGTTAATGAGGCTCCCCAAGTGCTGTTCGCTGTTTTGGGTACGGGTATTATTGATGCCAAAACTAAGCTTGGGCATGGCCGTGTAGCTGTCGAAGCTTAAGGTGGCGCCCAACGAGCCAATGAGTTGTGTGATGGATTGCGCCAGGCCTTTTTTCTTATTGAATCCGCCTTTTACTATGGCATCGGCTATCAGTTCATTGGCTTCTTGTATGCGGTTGCTGCCGTACAAGTCAACATACACACTGGCAAATCCTTTCTTTTTGAGCTTTTCCAATACATGCATAATAAGCGCCGATTTGCCCAGCCTGCGCCAGCCGTAAACCACTGTATTGCGCCCATTGAGCATGTTTTGTACCAATGCTTCGGTTTCTACTTCGCGGTTGCAGAAGTACTCGGGGCCTTCGTAGCCCAATACTTTAAAAGGATTCATGTCTGCCATTTGAAATTCAAATATATGACGCAAAATGCGTAACGCAAAGTGCGTAACGCAAAATGCGTAACGCAATATGTGAATTTGGAAACTGCCACATTGGATGCGCCGATAATTAGATATTTGCCACATGGAATTTGACATATTTTCTGACGAGCACTACATGCGCAAAGCCTACAACCTGGCTTTGCAGGCATTTGACGATGACGAAGTGCCGGTAGGGGCGGTGGTGGTGTGCAACAACCGGATAATAGGTACAGGCTACAACCAGGTAGAGCGCTTGGGCGACGTGACCGCGCATGCCGAAATGATAGCCATAACCGCAGCTTGTGAGTACATGGGCGCCAAATACCTGCCCGATTGCACCTTGTATGTAACCCTTGAACCCTGTGCCATGTGTGCCGGTGTAACCCATTGGGCGCAGGTGGGCAAGGTGGTTTATGGCGCTTCAGATGCCAAAAAGGGTTTCAGCCGATACAGCCCGCCATTGCTGCTCGAAAAAGTGGAAGTAGTGGGTGGCGTAATGGCACATGAATGCGCCACACTGGTTAAGGAGTTTTTTGCGGGGAAAAGGTAGTATGCCTCCCCGTGCGAAAGTCTAGAATTATGTTACTCTCGTTTGGAAATTGGTTATTTACCACGGTGCAATGGGAATGATATCAGCTTTGGCGCCTAATTGGCTCATGAATAACAGGGCTATGATGTACATGCTTTTCACAATCACACGATTCATGTAATTCCACAAAATACGGTACCAAAAGGCGAATAGCTACGCAATGCCTTTGGGCTAAAGCTTCCTTCTCTTGCCAAACTTTTTCACCTGTTTGGCTTTGGGCGGTTTCACACGCGGTTTGCCATCTTCGCTCAGCAAATCGAGTTCAATTACCCTTTTCTCAAGGTCGCATTGGATTACACGCACTTTTACGGGCTGGCCCAATACGTAGCTTTTGCGTTTGTTTTGGCCTACTATGCGGTAGTTTTCTTCTTCAAAATAATAATGGTCGTCAATAAGGTTGCTCAGCCGCACACCGCCTTCGCATTTGTTGCTCAGTTCTACAAACAGCGTATGGTCGGTTACTCCACTCACGGTGCCATCAAACTCATCGCCCACAAACTGCTGCATGTATTCCACCATTTTGTATTTGGTGCTGTCGCGTTCGGCTTCTTCGGCTTCCACCTCCATCATGCTCGAGTGTTTGCACAATTCTTCAAGCCATTCTTTGTCCACCTGTGCGTTTCCGTCAAGGTATTGTGCCAGCAGGCGGTGCACCATCACATCGGGGTAGCGGCGTATAGGCGAGGTAAAATGGGTATAATGGTCAAAAGCCAAACCGTAGTGGCCATTGTTTTTGGTGGTGTATTTGGCCTTGGCCATGGTGCGTATGGCAAGGGTTGAAAGCAGGTTGTACTCCGGCTTGTCTTGGCAGGCAATGAGCAGCCGGTTTATTTCTTTTGATGCATTTTGGTTTTGCACCAGATTTACATCGTATCCAAACCGGTTGGCCATCATTTGCAGTCCGGCCAATTTCTTTTCATCGGGCTCGTCGTGCACGCGGTAAACAAAGGGTGGTGGTGTTTTGGCTTTTACAAAGCGGCGGTAGTTTTCCGACACTTCGCGGTTGGCCAGCAGCATAAATTCTTCAATGAGCTTGTGGGCATCTTTGCTCACCTTGATCACAATGTCTATAGGATGGCCTTTTTCGTCGAGCTTAAAGCGCATTTCTTCGCGGTCAAAAGCCACAGCCCCTTCTCTAAAGCGGCGGTTGCGCAGGTTTTTGGCCAGCCTGTCCACGGTATTTATTTCATCGGCTAAATCGCCTTGGCCGGTTTCTATGCGTTCTTGTGCTTCCTCGTAGGTAAATCTTCTTTTTGAGTGGATTACCGTGCGGCCAAACCAGCGGTCTTGCACCACGGCATCGCCATTCATTTGAAATACTGCCGAAAAGCAGAATTTATCTTCATTGGGGCGCAGCGAACAAAGGCCGTTTGAAAGCCTTTCGGGCAACATGGGAATCACTCGGTCAACCAAATACACCGAGGTGGCGCGGCGTTGCGCTTCTTTGTCTATGGTATCGCCGGGTTTCACGTAGTGGGTCACATCGGCTATATGCACCCCAATTTCATACAGGTCGTCGTCAATTTTTTGATAGGAAATGGCGTCGTCAAAATCCTTGGCATCCCAGGGGTCAATGGTAAAGGTGAGTACCTCCCTGAAATCGCGGCGTTGTTTTATTTCTTTTTCGTCAAATTGGTCTTTTATGCGTTCTGCTGCCGCCTCAACTTCGGGCGGAAAACCCATGGGCAGGTTGTGCTCCAGCATAATGGCGTTCATTTCCGTTTCGTGGTCACCAGGTCGGCCCAAAACGGCTTTTACTGAGCCAATGGGATTTTTTTCTTCGGGGTTGTAATTGATGAGCTTTACAGCCACCAAATCGCCGTCTTTGGCACCGCCAAACTGTGTGGGCGGTATAAAAAAGTCAACCACCATTTTTTTGTTTGCAGGCAAGGCAAAAGCAAATTTTTCGTGCATTTGCAACGTGCACACGTACAAATCGCGGGCGCGCTTTACTACGCGGTCTATGGTGCCTTCGGGGCGCTTGCCTTTGGCAGATCGGGTTATGTTTACCTCTACCGTGTCGCCGGGCAGGGCGTCCTTCAGGTGCTTGGCGGGTATAAAAATGTCTTGCTCAAATTGATCGCAAATCACAAATCCTACACCGGTTTTAGCCATATCCAGCACACCGGTAATGGCTCTTTTGCTTGGCTCCACACCCACCATTTTTACTTTGGCAGGGCCTTCCATCAGCAGTACTTTTTCGTGCACCAGTTGCCCTACGGCATTTTCAAGGTGCATGCTGTCGGTGCTAGAGGTAATACCCAGTTTAGAGCGAAGCTGTTTGAAATTGAAAGGTTGGTTGGGGTGCTCCTTCAAAAATTTAAGAAGCTCTTTTCTTATTTTGTTTTTGGCCTTCTTTGGGCCATTTGCTTTGTTTTTACTCAATTAATTATTGCTATAGTGTGGTTTTTAAAATGCTGCGCCCGCCTCGGTTACTCTTTTTTGGGGTCCTGTTTTTTAAAGAGGTCTTTGAAATGTTCAAATTCACGCTTCAAAAATAAACCAAAGCCATAAGTATTGCTATTGTAAGTTATCACAGGGTTTTGAGTTTGGCGTTGAAATACAAGTACTTTCACAGTTCCATCGGGATTTACCTTGTAGGCAATTTCTTTGTTGGGGCTGTAGCCGTTTTGCAGCTCGTAGGCAAAATTCACACTCACGCGGTCGTTAAACAAGGTGGTTGAAAGTGCCAGTTCCAACTCGCTTTGGGTAAGCACTATGCCATCGCTTTGGTAGGCGCTGCGGTAGTTTACATTCACCTGCAAATCGTCGCTGATGCTTGATAGCCAATAGGTAAGCTGGTTTGAAATGAGGTCGCCCAAGCCTGCATTTACGGTAGAGCCAAAAATATCGCCATTGGTGGGGCCGTTGGTGTACATGGGCATAAAACGGTTGAGCACCAACAAACTCACCACTTGCTTGGTGCGCTCTTCTTCTGACAAGTGCATGTTGTCAAGCTCCCTTTGCAGCGAGGCTACATCCACATTTCCTTCGTCAATAAATGAAAAATCGAGGCTGATAACAGGATTGAGCAAGGAGCCTTTGAGTAAGGCGTAGGCCACCACCGGCACGGGCGTTTTGTATTGGTCTATGCCGCTTTGGTTGTATTGGGGCATGCTGCTGGCCAGGCTGTAGGCATTGGCTTTCAGGTAGTAGTTGGCTTTTATATCAATAAGCGCATCGTAGGGATCGCCCACCCAGCTTATTTTGCTTCCGCGCTCTATTTCAAAGCGTTTGTTTATAAGGTCAAATGCTGTAAAAAGATAATTTCCCTGGTCTATGATATAGTCGCCAAACATTTGGAATTCGCCCGCCGGACTCAGTTTCATGTCTATGCGGCCATTGCCCGTTGCCTTGATAATATCGCCGAGTTGTTTGTCAAAAATGAGTTGTGTTTCGGCATCGGTTGTAAGGTTTATATTCAGGTCGAGCGAAAAATCCTGGTCATTTACGCGGTATTCATCGGTACCTTCTTCTTTGTTGACAAACCTGATAAATGATTGCTGCGAATAGCCTTGGTCTTCTTGTATGGGCAGGTAAAATCGGGTGCCTTTTTCGGTAAGCAAATCGCAACTGACATTGGCTTGCAGCATGGGGCCTTTAAAACCCGCCGTGCCTGTGGCAAAAAACTGTCCGTAGTACAAATCGTTGTCGGCTTCGTTGGTATTGAGCAGGTGAAAATTGTTGCATTTCATGGCCAAATCCAGGTCGAAGCGGCTCATCATGTCGTGGGTAATTTTGCCGCTAACCACCCCTTTGTAGCCGCGTTTGTCGGTAAGCACCAGGCGTTTTATTACTATGTTGTTGCTGTTTACTTCAAAAGTATCGGTAAGGCTGTAGTCGGTGCCCAGATAGTCAACGTGCAGTTGGGTGCTGTCGAGCGCCAGCCAGCCATTGAGCGCGGGTTTGTTTAGCTCGCCGGTGAGCTGTATTTGCCCCGAAGCGGTTCCGGCAAGGTCTGAAACCACATCCACAGCCAGCGGCTCAAAAGTTTTGTTGGGTACTTTGTCCAGACTAAAAATGAGGTCAACCGTAGGGGTTTGGCTGTAGGCAATTCCGCCCGATACTTGTAGCACGTCCTTGCCTTGGTGGTTTACCAAATCGCTGTTGAGCACCAAAATGCCGCTTGCCTGGTTGTAGTGGCTTTCTATATCAATGCTTTCTATATCAAGATCCATAAAATTGAATGGACTTACCTGCAACGAGGCTTCTACCAGCGGCATTCCATTGCGCGACGATATGTGTCCGCTGCCATTCAATTCGCCTGTGGTACTTTGGAAATATTCTGGCAGAAACGGGGTGATTTTGTCGATGTTAATGTGGTCAATTCGGTAGTTGATGTCATACGCATCATTCAACTTGGCATAGCCACCGGCTGTAATTTTTTCGTTGTAGAAATGCAGGTTCAGGTCTTTGAACCGAAACGCATCGCTGCCTTCCCATTGGATGCTGTCGCAGCTAAGGGCAAAACTATCGTCTTCATACACCAGCAGGCTTTTTTGTATGGCCATTTGCGCGGTGGTGCTTGTAGCATACGCCACTTTGTGGTTGAGCGAAAAATTGAGCAGCGTGTCGTTGAGTTGTCCTTTGTGTGCAAAATAGAGCTGTGTGCTGTCGTTGAAAAAATCGAGTTGGTAGTTGCTCAGGTCGGTTGAATCGATGAGCAGGTGGCTCAGGTAGAGGTGTCCTTTCAGGCTTTGGCCCTTTTTGCTCAAGGCCAGTTCGGGTTGGTTAAAGTACAAGTTTTGGTAAGCCAAAAAAGCGCCGTTGTAGCTCAGCAACATCACCTGCGCGGTATCGTCAATGGTTAGTTGCATTTGGCTGTTTTGAGCCAGCTTCAGGTTTTTGGGTAGTACCGAGTTGAGAATTTCAGGCTGTTTTATCAAAACCGTTGCCCTAATTTGGTCGTTGGTGGGTTTTATTTCAAAGCCCATATCCTTGGGCAGCAGGGCCAGCCCATGTTGCTGCAGCGAGGTGCCCAAATCGGCCAGGTAGAGCGATGTTTCGAGTTTGGCTTCGGCAAAGTCGGAGTTCAGCGTCCATCTTTTGCCGCCTTCAATCAGTTCGCCGCTTACATTGGTTTTGCCGGTTTCGTATTTGGTGCCATTTACGGTCAGGTACAGGTTTTCGGTTTTTATGTCGCCTACAAAAGTTTCCAGTTTATCGCCCTTAAAGTTCATGGTGGCATCGGTTTTCAGCACTATGGTATCCTTGCTCAGGTGCAGGTTGTTGAGCGCCAGGTTGGCTATGTGCGTGCTGAGGTCAATATTGGGGGCAGCGCCTGAAAAATCTATTTTACCAATTACATCAAGCAGGGCGTTGGGGTCGGCAGAGGTTAGGCTTCCATTGAAATAGCGGTTGGCTACCTTGCCATTCACCTTCACATTTTGGTAGTTGTAGCCCATGTACTGAAAGCTTTTAATTTCGCTGTTTATTTCGGCTTTCAGGTTTTGTTGTTCGTTACCACTTGCATTCAGGGTCGATACAAAATTTACCGTTCCTATTTCGGCCTGGTTTAAGAAACTGCCCAGCTTGAAATTGTAGAGGTTCAGGTTTCCGCTGTAAATATTATCCGCAGCATTTTCGGCCAGTTTTACTTTTATATCGCTTTGCACACGGCCCAGGTTTGACACAAAGGTGCCATTGGCAACAAAATCTCTAATAAAACCCACAAACTCTCCTTTGAAAGAAACCATACCCAGTCGATCAAGCTCGGCGGGGAGGTCCACCCCGGGCATTTGCCGGTTCAGGTCGGAGGTCAGAATTTTTGAGTCGCTTACATCGGCCATTATAAAAGTGGTTTTGATATCGGGCAGGCCGGTAAATTTTACATTACCCAAAAAGTGCGTTTGCGTGCCGGTTTCAATGGCCAGGTTGCGCACCCTGAAATTGGAAAGGTGTCCGCTGGTTTCGCCTGATACTTTTACATTGGTAAACAAACCTTCCACCTCGGGGGCAAAATAGGCCAGGTCGTTGAAGTAGATTTCCGAAGGTTTCAGGTTTATCTGCATGTTTACGGAGTCGTTGAAGTCTTTCCACACCTTCCAATTTTCAAATATAAAGGCCACATTGCCCTGTATGTCGCCGGTGTTGGTGCGCATATCCAGGTGGTTCCACACAAAAGATGTATCGGTAATTTGCATTTGGGCATCGAGCTCGCGGACCACAAAGCCCGATGACTCGCGCACGCTGAAACCTTTGAGACTTGCCGAAACGCCATCGTCTATTTGTATGGAATCTAAAATGCCATTGATGCTGCCGGTTTTGAGGCGGTAAAAATCTATGCCTTTTTCGCCGGGTTTTCTAAAAGCCTTTTGGTTGTAGTCGGCATAGCAAAAATTGCCTTCTTCAAAAATGAGTTTGCGCACTTCCACTGCATTTATGGCGCTTTTTGTGCTGTCGGTGGAGGTGCTGTTCATGTCAAAAACATACTCGTAGTTGTACAATTCTTCGCCTTCGTAGTTTTTCATATTCGCTTCAAAATGGCTGATAACCACTTGGTCTATTTGCAGTACCGAATCTTTGACCGGCGGCCAAACAGGAGTTAGCTTCAGCGCTTCAGCTTTGAATAAAATAGAGTCGCGGTGGTCGTATATAACCACATTGCTGAGCGAAATTTTTGGTGGAAATTCGAGCTGTATATAGCCTATGCTGGCTTTTTCGCTTACGTATTGGTGCAAAAGTTTATTGCCCAGGTTGGTAACAAACATTTGCCCCGATGGGCTGGCCGCAAGGTAAAACCAAATGCCCACCACCGACAGCCACAGCCCTACCGGAAAGCAGAGCAGCCAAAGCCACCACCTTCTCCTTTTTTTCGCACTTTTGTGCGCTGTATTTTCTTTGTTTTCCAATCGGTTCAAAGGTCTTAAAATAATTGCTATTGCCTGCTTTACCAAATATACTTGCTATTGAATCGTCGTGCGACGATACCGGTGCCGCCGTATTGGCTGCCGGCAATATGCGGTCAAACGTTATATCGAGCCAGAAAGTGCACAGCCTGCACGGTGGTGTGGTGCCCGAACTGGCCTCGCGCGACCACCAGAAAAACATTGTTTTTGTTGTGCAACAGGCATTGCAACAGGCAAATATGGGGCTGGAGCAAATGCAGGCAGTAGCCATTACAGCGGGGCCGGGCCTTTTGGGTTCCTTGCTGGTGGGGCTAAGCTATGCCAAGGGTTTGGCACTGGCGCTTGATGTGCCGCTGATAGAAGTAAACCACCTTGACGCCCATATTTTGGCTCATTTTATTGACGAGCCCAAGCCCCAGCTGCCTTTTATGTGCTTGTTGGTTTCGGGAGGCCACACGCAAATAGTACTGGTAAAAGAGCCCCTGCAACACCAAATTATTGGCAAAACCATAGACGATGCCGCGGGTGAAGCGTTTGACAAGGGGGCAAAAATTATGGGTTTGCCTTACCCCGGCGGCCCCATTATAGACCAACTGGCGCGTGAAGGGAATGCCCATGCTTTTGCCTTTAACCAACCCAAGGTTCAAGGTTACGACTATAGTTTCAGTGGCTTGAAAACGGCCCTGCTCTACTTTTTGAGCGATGAGTTGAAAAATGATAGTGCCTTTATTGAAAAGAACCTGAATGACCTGTGCGCCTCGTGGCAAAGGGTAATAGTGGACTATTTGATGAGCAAACTGAAAAAAGCTGTAACAGACTTGGGTGTGCAACATGTGGGCATAGCGGGTGGTGTGGCGGCCAACAGCTATTTGCGACAGACGCTTGGCCAAATGGGGCAGGAACTGGGCGTGGCTACCTACATACCTGATTTTCAATACTGCCTTGACAATGCCGGGATGATAGCCAAGGTGGCGGAGTTTAAATTTATGAAAGCCCAGTTTGCGGGTTTGGATTTGGCACCGTTTACAAGAGGGTAGGAGTGGGAGCTGTTTATGTGACCTTGGAGAATTGAAAATGGTTTTTCTGATTTGCTGATGATGTCAATTTGAAAATTTGGAGATTTGAAGATTTGAAAATGGTTTGGATTTCTTAATCGCTTCGCGATTTCAAAACCCCAACAAAACCCACCGTCATTGCGGACTTGATCCGCAATTTTTTGAGTTGAAATACGAAATGATGTGTTGATTTGCTGATGCGGTAATTTGCTGATGTGCTAATCAGGGATTCTTCTGGCTCACTTCGTGAATTGATGAATCTGCTTTTTTGTAGCGCAACGGGCGCAATGGGAACGCAACGACCGCTGGGGCTTTGAAATATTATTTGTTGGAGTGCATTGGGCAACTCGACTGGAGCCGAGCGCCGATGGGTGCTGGTATCAAATTATTCAGGAAGAAAGTCCTTGATCGTCAGCTCAGTTAATGCCTTCCGTTAAGAAATTTGGAGGCACGGACAAATTTTAGGAAGGTATTTACGGTCCGAAGGAGAGCCTTCGATCAAGGTGTCTTTTTCCCGTCCGTAAAGTCCGGGCAGGCTTTGCTTCGTTTCTTTTGGACAAGCAAAAGAAATGAAGAAACACAGGAGCAAAAAGCCACTGAACTCTTTGATGTGCTGATTTGCTGATGCGATGATGATGTCAATTTGAAAATTTGGAGATTTGAAAATGGATTGGATTTCTTAACCGCTTCGCGATTTCAAAATTTTCTGCGTAATGTGCTGATTTGATGATGGGAGGGAATCTCTTGACTGGAGCTGAGCGCCGATGTTGGATTAAATTCAAGTGTCACCTGTTCTTTTGAACACTACCCTCCAAACTGAACAAGTTGCCATTTGTTACTGTCTATTTCTTTAAATTGAAATTTTAGCATACCGCCATGTTTTAACAAAACCCGGTATTCGATAATTAGATTACTATCAATTTTTAATTTAGAAAAGTAGCTATGTTTTAAGCCATGTTTCCACATTACAAGTTCATACCTTATGGGAAACTTGTCTTCTCCACCTAAATATGATGTGAATGTGGAGTCATTTGTATTGCTGTATAGCAATGTT